>JBFICP010000055.1:0-16145 GCA_041581935.1 Gammaproteobacteria bacterium
CATGGCGGGTGGCATTCTGTGTGTCATCAGCCCGAATCTCGACCTGATTATCTTCGGGCGCGTCATGCAGGGGTTTGCCGCCGGTATTGTTCAACCACTGGTGATGGTCACGTTGTTCCAGCTCTTCCCGGAGCATCGTCGTGGCACCGCGATGGCGGTCTACTCTACGGGGCTGGTGCTGGCGCTTGGTCTCGGGCCGGTAGTCGGCGGTGTCACCATCGATGCATTGGGCTGGCGCTACGTCTTCTATGCGCCTTTGCCGTTCGTGGCCGCAGCATTCCTGCTCGGCACCGTGTTCATGCCGACGGGAGAGCGCAGCAGCACTCGTCCGCCATTCGACTGGGTCGGGTACGCACTGCTCTGCACGGCCTTGTATTGCGTAATGTCGGCCGTCGCCAACGGGCAACGCGAAGGCTGGTCCTCCGATATCATCGTCGGACAGTTTCTGGTTGGTGGAATCGCCGCCGGACTTTTCGTGCGATCGCAGCTCCGGCCGGGCGCAGCGCTGCTCCAACTCGGTCTGTTTCGCAATCCGCGTTTTGCAGCCGCCGCGAGCGTCGCTTTCGTGTTCGGCGTGGGTAATTTTTCTCTGACCTACGCGGTGCCCGTATTTGCACAGCTCGTGCAGGGCTACACGCCGACCCTCGCCGGTTTCGTGCTGCTGCCGGCGAGCCTCGTCGTCGTCGCCATGGCGCCTTTTACCGGGTGGCTCTCCGATCGCGTTCCCTCACAGTTTCCGATCGTGGGCGGGTTGATTTTGTTCGTGATCGGCGCCTATTTGCTCGCCGGCACCGACGTCAACACGGTTTTCTGGACCATGGCCTTGTTCGCCGCGGTCGGACGAACCGGCATGGGATTCATCAGCGCGCCGCTCTCCGCGACAGCACTTCGCGCTGTCACCTCCGATCAGCTGAACCAGGCATCCGGTACACTTAATTTCTGCCGTCAGCTCGGCGGCGCCCTCGGCATCAACACGCTGGTGGCATGGCTCGAGGCCCGCACGCAATTCCACAGCGATGCGCTCACCGCCACTCAGGTTGCGGACAATGCTGCTACCAGGGAGCTGCTCGAGGGCGCGAGCAGAGCGCTCGCTGAGGGTGGAATCGCCGAAGGGGCGCGAGAGGCGCTCGCTCTCGATCACCTCGGACAGATGATTCACGCACAGGCGGAAACATTAGCGTTCCAGGACGGATTCCGGCTGGTGGCCTTGGTGTTCTTACTGGCACTGATCCCCGCATGGGTGCTCGGGCGCTCTCGCATGCGACGCGCGCCCGCCTGATCCGGGCCTCGGGATCTTGGCGTGCTTGCGTTCGTGAGCTGGATGACCCCAACACGGGCCGGATAGGTATGTGCAAATCGGCGGCTTCTTGGCGACTGCCCTCGCGCAGGCGCGAACGCGCTCGTACGGGACACGGCGCAACCCCGGTTGCATCACAAGCGATGGAGACAGTCGGAAGATTTTTCAGTCCGCGTTTCCGAGTGAGTCGCTGCAGGCTACTCGGCGTCGCGCTCGCCAGCGCGGGGTTTTTGCTCGTGGTTTCAATTCCGTTCGCGCTCGCGCAGTGGCGAACCGCGCAGGACGCCGAGATCTGCGTTTTCGGAACCGGGGTGCGGAGTCTCGACATTGCGGTGTGCGGACGGGCCTTGCGACGAAACGATCTGAGCCATCTGGATCGATCCAGCGTGCTCACGGCACGGGGCAGGGCCTATCGGGACTCCGGGCGATCGGCGGCGGCGCTCGCCGACCTCGATGCCGCACTTGCGCTAAACCCGCACTCGGCGAACGCGTTGCACGAGCGTGCCCTGACGTTCGCGGAGCTCGACCGCTACGAACGGGCCCTGCAGGACTTCGCACGCTCTGTCGCCCTCTCGCCACGTTTTGCCGCTGCGTACAAGAGCCGGGGCGTGGTGCACTTCTTCGCGGGAGAACTGCACTGCGCCGGCGTCGACCTGGATGTGGCCGCAAGGCTCGAGCGCTACGACGCCGAGATTCATGTTTTTCGCGGCTTCGTGCGCTTCCTCGCCGGGCGCTACCGGGACGCTGGCGAGGACTTCAATCGCGCGGCCGAGCTGGGTCTGGCCTACTCTTATCTTCCGCTGTGGATATACCTCTCCGACACCGGCGCCGACGAGCGTGGAACACGCGTCCTGGTCGAGGCGCGCGAGCGACTGCTTCCCGGGGAGTGGCCAAGGCTGCTGCTGGACGTATACCTGGGAGAGTTGGCGCCGGAGGCCCTCATCGGCGCGCTCGAAAGCGCCGACGGATCACCCGCAAACCGCCGCCGCCTCGCGGAGTCACACTATTATCTCGGGGCGATGGCGCGACACGACCATCGACCCGAGCGCGCGCGTGCGCATCTGGAGCGTGCCCTCACGCTGGCCGAGCGCGGCCTTCCCGAGCGTGTGTTGGCGACCTTCGAGCTGGCGTCGACCGCGGGCCGAACCTCGACCGCGCGTCCGCGCGACTGCTAGACACAAGAGAGGACACGCCCTCGGGTGTTTTCCAGCGGTTTGCGTGCGGGGCGCTGGTTGCCGCAGGAGAGCGGATTACGGGATTTTCGCGGATTGTGGCTCGGGCGTGTCGACGAGCACGTCCTGTCCCGACTCCGCGCGCAGCGACTCACGTACCCTACGCGTTTCGTGCTGCTGCTCGGCGGAAGTGGGTCCCTCGACGGTTCGGTCCATGACCACGCAGGCCGTGAGATCGCCGGCGACGTTGATGGCGGTACGACACATGTCGAGCAGGCGATCCACGCCCAGAATAAGGGCAATACCGCTGAGCGGCACGCCTACCGATGCCAGCAGCGTCGCAAGGATGACGATTCCGACGCCGGGGGTCGCCGGCGCACCGATCGCGCTCGCTACTGCAATGGTGATAACCAGTCCCTGCTGGCCTAATGTCAGGTCGATTCCGAAAAGCTGGGCGAGAAAAACCGTCGCAACCGCCTGGTAGAGTGCGGTGCCGTTCATGTTGATGGTCGCCCCCAATGGAATGACGAATTGGACGATCGATGGGCGAACCCCGAGGTTGTCTTCTGCCGTTCGTATCGACAGCGGCATGACAGCGGCGGAACTCGACGTCGAGAATGCGAGAAGCAACACTTCTCGCGTGGCCCGAAGAAAGAACGACGGATTCTTGCCGCCCACCCGCCACACGATTGCCAGATATAAGGCGAGCAGTAGCATGAGCCCGAGCAGCACCGTGCCCACGTAAACACTGAGCCCGACGAGCGCAGCCAGTCCAGTCTTCGCGGTGAGCTGGGCGAGCAGCCCGAAAACGGCGATCGGGGCAATCAGCATTGCGAACCGGACCACCGTGATACATACGGCTTGCACGGAACCGAGCAGCTCGAGCAGCGGCTTTGCCTGCTCGGCGGTTATGGAAACGAGAGCAACGCCGACAACCACAGCAAACAGGACAATCTGAAGCATTTCACGCTGTACCATCGATGCCAGCGGATTGTGCGGAATGAGGGCGACGACACGATCCGGAATTCCGGAAAGGCCGCCGGTTGAAAGCGGAGCCACCGCAGGGGACCTATCCGTCAATCCTTCACGAAGCGCCTCAGGGTCCAGAAACGTTCCCGGCTGAATAACAACTGCGAGTGCGATACCGAGCGCCGCGGCAACGATCGTCGTAACCACGAAATATAAGACGACGCGAATGCCTACCCTGCGCAGCTGCTCGGTGTTCTCGCTCGAAGCGATGCCGCGCGCCACGGATGCCACCACCAGTGGCACGACAATCATCTGCAGCGCCGCGAGGAAGATATGGCCCGGAAGCGCGAGCCAGCTGCCGACAACGGTGGCGACTTGCGGGTCGAGCCACCCCACGCTCGGGCCGAGCACCACACCGGTCGCGATTCCGAGCGCCATCCCGATCAGCACCTGTAACCATAGTCGATTACGAACCAATCCCAGCAATCGGTAGCTTTGAAAACGCAGCGAGCGTGGGTGAATACGGGCGACGGTAGTGGCGTTCGTGTCTGAAGTGATCATTTCGACTTTCTGCTTTTGAACCGCCTCGGCGCGGTATTCGACCTTTCGGCTCGACGCACCACAGGTGACTGGCCAGCGACCTGGTGAAGCCGGGACTATACGGCTGGGGATGTCGTGGTTCCAGGGATGGGAAGCCCTCGGACCTTGGCGCTATCGGAATGTGGACATACCATGGCAAGCCTGCAACATCGGATTGCAGTGGTCTCGAGTGCCGGGGAGTGGTGTACATGAGCAATGAAGTGTCCTTGGCAGCGCAATGGTCGCCGCTGATCTGGCTTGGGATTGCGTTCTGCCTGTCGCAGTCGGCGATTTTTTCCGGCCTGAACATCGCGATGTTCAGCGTGAGCCGACTTCGACTCGAGGTCGAGGCGGCGGGGGGTAGCAAAGGTGCGCAGCGAGTGCTCGAATTTCGCCGTCAATCCAACTACGTGCTCACGACCATTCTGTGGGGAAACGTGGGTATCAATGTGCTGCTAGCATTGTTGTCGGATTCCGTCATGAGCGGAGTTGCCGCCTTTCTTTTCTCGACGGTGCTGATCACACTGATCGGCGAGATTGTTCCGCAGGCCTATTTCTCGCGGAATGCGTTGCGCATGGCCGCGTTGCTTGCGCCGGTGCTGCGTTTCTACATGATCGTTCTTTATCCGTGCGCCAGGCCGACGGGCCGTCTGCTCGACGCCTGGCTCGGTCCGGAAGGACCTCAGCTGTTCCGGGAGCGCGACCTGCGCGAAGTCATCCGCAAGCACATCGAGGCAACCGATGCCGAGATCGATCGTCTCGAAGGCATAGGCGCGCTGAACTTTCTCGCCATCGACGACATCGCCGTGCGACACGCGGCGACGAGACTTGCGGCCGGTAGCGTCGTATCACTGCCATTCGAAGGCGAGCGACCGTTGTTTCCGGAATTTTCTCGTACGTCGGACGACCGTTTCCTTCGCAGGCTCCACGCGGCCAATCGGCACTGGGTCGTAATCACGGACCCTCAGGGCGATGCCCGCCTGGTTTTCGACATTGACGGATTCCTGCGCAAGGCGCTGCTGGGAGACGGTGAGCTCGACCCGCTGGAGTTCGTCTACCGACCCGCCATCATTCGCGATCCGCACACGTTGCTGGGCGTTGCCATTAGTCGGCTGGAAGCGCGGCCGTTCCTGGAATCGGATTCCCGCAGGGGTGAAGATGTTGTCGTCGTTTGGGGTGACATGCCCGCCGTCATCACGGGCGATGACATTCTGCGCTGGCTACTCAGCGGTACCCGTGGGCGTGTCGATACGATCCCCTCCGGGGCCACGGCGGCGTGAGGAGATCTCGAGTCCAATCGCCCGGACGACTCGATGCCCTTTCCCGCTCAAACGGCTTTCGCGGACTCGGGTTTCGACTCCACCTGCGGCTGAAGCACGACCAGCCTGGCGATTCGTCGCGAAAGTGCGTGGATTCGCGCGTAGCATTCAATGATGTCGTTTTCAACTCGATAAACCTCGAGGCGCTTGCTCCCATCCGGTGCGAGCGCGCGTCCGGCACGCAGGCGGGCAAAATCCGCCTGTGCATTGAAATCCTTTTTTCGTTCACGGGCCTGTAACGCCCGATTCTCATCCCCCTCGACGAACGCGATGATACTTTCCTCGAGAACATCGCAGGCGGTCGCGTGTAGAGCGTGGATTGCTTCCTTAATTCCCTGGGTGAAAACCAGCTCATGCGTGCGGCGATGCTCCGCGGCTTCCATCAAGTCGGTCTCGACCACATCGCCGATGTTCTCCAGGTAGTTCACCGCCGTGAGGGATATTTGGACACGTCGCGGCAATGGATCGACCATGTCTTCGAGCGAAATCCTGCCAAGATAGTCGATTATCGCGGCGTGAAGTTTATCCACATCCTCGTCCCGCGCCCGCAGGCGGTCGATTCGGGCCTCGTTGCCCTCGATGACCACGTCGAGCGAGTCGCCCGTCATTCTAAGGACCCGCCGCCCGACGCGTTCGATCTCCATTTTCACGCGATCGATGGCGATCGCCGGCTCGCTCAGATACATCGGCTCGAGAAAGCGGGGTACTCCGGCCGAGACGCGAATTCGCTCACGCGGGATCATGCGTAGAATCAGGCGCTCTATGGGCCGCGCGAACCAGATAAAGACAACGGCATTCAAAACGTTGAAAAACGTGTGAGCGTTTGCGATCTGCCGCGGGGTCTCTGCGGCAGCACGGGCGACGCCCGCGAGCTCGGGCGCAGCCGGTGAGACGGCACGTATCACCTCGGCGATTTGCGGGATAAAAAATATCCAAAGCAACACGCCCATCACGTTGAAGATGACATGCACTGCCGCCGCCCGAACCGCCTCGCGTGGCCGGCCAATGGTTGAAAGCGTTGCCGTTACGCATGTGCCAACATTCGCACCGAAGGCGAGGGCGATTCCGGTCTCGAGCGTCAGTAACCCTTCGGCCGCGAGCACTATAATCACACCGGTAGTCGCCGAAGAACTTTGCACCAATGCGGTAAACAGGAAGCCGACGAGAACGCCGATAACGGGAGTCTCTACGGTCTGCATGAATTCCATGAACGGTAACCAGGTTTTGAGAGGCGCCATCGCATCGCTCATGAGTTCCATTCCGAAGAACAGCAGCCCGAGCCCCATCAAAGCCATGCCGCTTTGCCGCAGGCGCTGGGATTTTGCGGTGAGTTCCAGTATGAATCCGGTGGCAATCAAGACGAGTGCATATTTGGTCACCTTGAATGCAATAATCTGTGCCGTAATCGTTGTGCCGATGTTTGCGCCCATAATCACCCCAATCGACTGAGTGAAGTTCATCAGCCCGGCGCTGATGAAGCCGACCACGAGGACTGTGGTCACCGACGAGGATTGAATCACCGCTGTAATCGCTGATCCGGCGACGAGGCCGGTGTACCGGTTGGTCGTCAACCGTGCGAGCGCGGTTTTCAGTCGTTCGCCCGCAAGGGTCTTCAAAGACTCCGTGAGCTTTCTCATTCCGTAGAGGAAAATCGCGAGACCGCCTCCGAGGCCGGTGATCATCGTGCCGTATTGCAATGTGTTGATATCGGACACTTGGCATTTTCCTCAGGTTTGCATCGCGCAATGTCGTACGCTGTGGATATGGGATTTCACGGTTTCGTGAAGCGAGCGCCATCGAATTTCTCGTGCACGGCGATCGCCTCCACGGATCGTCGCTTCAGCCTGGTCAGCTGCTTCACGGGCTTACCGGCCGGCACCACCGCGGCGACGGCGAAATTCGCCGGGATGTTGAGCAGTGCCTGAACGTCCGGCTCGCGCGCCACGGCCAGCGTGGTGATGGTGCCGCCGAAGCCGGCCTGCCGCAGGCCCAGCAACACGTTCCAGACGAAGGGATAGATCGAAGCGCCGCTGATGACACCGACCCGGTCGAGGTACTGATCCGTCGATGCCACGACTTCGAGATCGACGATGAAAACGAGAACCACGTCGGCACCGCGGAACGTATCAATGAGTGTCGCCGGCGGGTCGGTGGCAGCGATAGTCGCATCGCTCACCCGGGTTGGCACGACGCTGTTCCACGGGTTTTCACCGGCCGCGCGTTGCGCGGCATAACGCTTTGCCGCGGGCTCCGCAAGCTTGCCGAGCGCCTCCCGCGTGGCGGCGTCGCGCACGGCTATCACGCGATTGCCCTGCCGGTTACCGCCGCTCGGCGCGAACCGGGCGTTGTCGAATACGTCGTAGAGAATCTCGTCAGCAATCGGATCGTCGGTGAATTCCCGTGCTGCGAACGTGGTGCGCATGACCTCGAATAACTCCATCGATCCCTCCAGCGGTACCCGGTTTCTGAAGCAGGATTTGCGGATCCGGCGATCGGGCAGGCATATTCAACCCGCGGCGTAAGCATGTCCCCCGATACTGCGTCGTTTACGGAATAGTGCCATGACTAAAGCGGCCATTGAGCAGATCCCGATCAACGAGACGTCCACTATCGCACCTCGGATCGGTGCCCTGCTGCATGGCGTGACGCTGAGCGCCTCTCCAGGCGATGCCACCCTGGCGGCCATCCGCGCGGCGCTCGCGCGGCACCTGGTTCTCGTGATCCCGAATCAGGCTCTGACACCTGCAGAGTTGCGCGATTTCGTCTCCCACTTCGGGCCGCTGTTCGTCCACCACGATGACGTCGGCGTGATCCGCGCCGCGGGCGTCCCGGAGGTTCTCGAGATGCGCAAGGAGCCGGAGGGCGACGGGCTTTTCGGCGGCGGCGATTGGCACGCGGACGTCACGTTTCGCCGGCCGGCCGGCTACGTCTCGGTGCTGCACGCGCTGCTCATTCCTCCGGTCGGCGGAGATACCGCCTTCGCCAGCACGGTCGCGGCGTTCGAGGCGCTCAGCCCGGCGATGCGCAAAATGCTTCGCGGGCTCGAGGCCGTGCACAGCTATGACGGCCCTGGTCGGCCTGAGCACCTGGAGCAGCGCGCCACTCATCCGGTGGTGCGCCGTCACCCGGAGACGGGAGCCGAAGGGATTTATCTCAACCGTATGTTCGTCACCCGCTTCGCCGGATGGTCACCGGGCGAGAGCCGGCCGCTCATCGAATTTCTCGCCTCGCACATGACTCGCCCCGAATTCACCTGCCGCGTTCGCTGGCGGCTGGGACATGTCGTGATGTGGGACAATCGATTCACGCTGCACTATCCCATCAACGACTTCATCGGCCATCGTCGCCTGCTCATTCGTTGCACGGCCATGGAATGAAGGTATTGAGCGATCCGGGACGGACTCGGGGTCCATCTTTCCGAACTCGTGATCTCCGAGTCCCGCCAGGGGTTCTCCGCCGTCCAAGGGAATCCAGCTCTTCGCCGCGTCGCCGCATTCGATCACGGGCACCCGCGTCGGCGCCTCTACCGTGCGCGCAGCAGCTCCGAAGCGCAGTCGTTCAGGAATGCCATGAAGGCCGCGTCCCGACCCGGGGTGGCAACGCAATGGCCCCAGGGTGACTCGTATGCCCTCAGGGCTGCGTTCGGCATATGATGCGCTTCGATTTCGTTGTCCTCGGGCGGAAAGTAAAGATCCGTCGTGCACGGGATCAGGATCGCGCGCGCCCGTATGGTCGCGAGCGCTTTCTCGAATTCGCCGTTGTATTGTTCGTTGGCGCTGATGTCGCCCTGCTGCCAGGTCCATAGCATGGCCAGCAGGTCATTGGCATCCCAGCCGAGGTGATCGCGCTCCCACGCGAGAAGAAGCTCCTCGACGGAATTGAAGCCGAGCTCACGGTAAAGTCGCTCTCGATAGAATGTCTGGGAGAAAGCCCATCCCGCGTACACCCGGCCGAATGCCCTGAGGCCGGTCTCCGGTGGCGAAGCGTAGTCACCATCCTCGAACGCGCAGTCGGCCTGCAGCGCCGCCTTTACGCCTTCGAGGAAAACGAAATTATGGGGTGAAGTTCTGGCGGACGCGCAAAACGGCATGATGGCATCGACCATGCCGGGATACTGCGCCGCCCACTGATACGACTGACAGCCGGCCATCGACCAGCCCGTCACCAACGCGATGCGTTCAACACCGAGCCGCTCGGTCAGCAGACGGTGCTGGCACGCAATATTGTCGTGAAAAGTGACGTTGGGAAATCTCGGTCCGTCGAACGGCGCAGGCGTGTTACTCGGTGACGACGAGACGCCGTTTCCGAGCAGATTGATCGACACGATGAAGTACCGGTCCGGGTCGAGCGCCGGAATAGTGCGCAGATAACCCTCGTTACGCTCGTGCGTACCGGTGTAGAAGGTCGGAAGCACAATCACGTTCGAGCGCGTGGCGCCCAGAGTACCGTAGGTCCTGTAGCAAAGCCTGGCGCGAGGCAGCACCGTGCCCGACTGAAGGGTGATATCACCGAGCTCGAATGTCTCGACACGGCCCTGCAACTCGATGGCCCTCCCGTGTGCTTGCGATGCATTCAGTGGGCACGCCGTCAGTAGAGGCGCAGATACTCCTGCACCTCCCAGTCGGTCACCGCCTGGTGGTAGCGCTCCCACTCGTCGGTCTTGTACTTGAGGTACGAATCGAGCATGACCTCACCGAGAACGTCTTTGGCCAACGCGTCGTCTTTCAAGATCTCGACCGCCTCGAGCAGATTCCTCGGCAGGCGCTGACTACCGGTGGCGGCAATCTCGTCCTCGCTGAGCTCATAGAGATCCTTGTTGAGCGGCGGCCCGGGAACGATACCTTCGGTCACGCCTGCCACCGTCGCTGCGGTTGTCATTGCCAGCGACAGATACGGATTCATGCACATGTCGGCCGCGCGGTTTTCGATGCAGAACCGGTTCTGAGGCAATCTGAGCATGGCCGAGCGGTTGTTGTTGCCGTATGTCATGTGGGTCGGCGCCCAGGTGACCGTGCCGCCCTCGAAGCCGCCGACGCGGGGCACGAGCCCGTTGTAGGAGTTGACCGTCGAGCAAGCGATGGCAGTCAGTGCACCGCCATGGCGCAGCAGCCCCCCAATCGCGTGATGGACCGTATCGCTCCAGCCACCGCTCTCGCGATCCTCAAACAGGTTGACGCCGGGAGTCTCGATCGACTGCATCGAATAGTTGATGTGGGCACCCGATCGCCAGTCGCCGATGGTCGGCTTCGGCATGAATGTGACGAACATTCCATGCTTCTTGGCGACTTCCTTGACGATCATGCGCAAAAAAACCAACCGGTCCGCCATCTGCAGCACGTCCGTGTACGAGAAGTCGAGCTCGAATTGCGAGTACGCGCCCTCGGCGACCACGTCCTTGAGGCCCCAGTCGAGCTCTTCGAGGATGTCGATCAGGTTACCGAGGAATCCCATCGAATCGACCGAGAACTCCACGTCGTAACCGAACGCCTGTCGTCGCGGGCGCAGGCCTTCGCCCGGGTACGGATCGTTCTCGAACGCCTTGACCGGCTGGCCGTCGCGCCAGCGCATGACGATGAACTCGGGCTCGATACCGGCGTAGCCGGCGTATCCTTTTGCGGCCGCGTTACCGATGGTGCGCTTGAGCGCGTGCCGCGGGCACAGGTTGTACGGAGCGTCTTCCCACCAGAGATCCGCGAACATCCATGCGCATGTGGGATCCCAGGGACATATGACCAGGGTATCGAGGTCCGGCACCGGAATCTGGTCGGCGTCGGCCGGCCCGAGCTCCGGAACGAAGGACACCGAGTGGACCGCGAACTGCGGCCCCTTGCCGAGACACAGCCCCTCGAAATCACTGAGCGGCACCGGCTTGGTCTTGGGCACGCCGAGCATGTCGATCCAGCACGACAGGACATACTTGACCCCGGCGCTGGCGAGCCGCGCCTTGGCTTCGTGAATGCGCTCGAGGGCGGGCAGGGCGCTCGCCATGTTCGTCGACTCTGCGCTCATTATCATTCCTCCTCCCGCGAGCGGTCGCCAGGGGCCGGATGCCCCGCGTCGTGTCTGCAGATTCGGCAAGACTAAGCCGAGCACATTGGAAAATTCAAGAAAAACCTTGACTAAATCTTTCGGAATCCCCAGTATTTCTCCTCATCATTGCGGAATCATTATTAGACCATGAGCCACTCGACGGCCCAGCGCAGTGAGTCGCCGCCCACCCCCGGCGGGGGTGCGAAAGTCTCGCCCCTCGCGTCGCCATCGGACGATCTCAACAAGCGCATTGTGCGCATGCTGCAGGACGACGGGCGCCTGCCTTACGACGAGATCGCGGCGAAGTTGGGTGTCTCGGCGGGCACGGTGCGAAACCGTGTCGGGCGTATGCGCGAGGCCGGGCTGCTTCAGATCGTGGCCGTGGTCGACCCGGTGGCCGTCGACTACGAAACCGATGCCATGCTCGGCATCAAAACCGCCCCCGGCGTCGCGCCCCAGCAGGTGGCAGACCGGCTCGCCGACGACGCGGCCGTCGTATATATCGTCTGGGTCAGCGGCCGATTCGATCTGCTCGTCGAGGTCGTCTGCGACGAAGGTGTCGAGTTCACGGATTTTCTCAATCGGTTCATCTACGGGCACGCCGATATCGCTCACGTGGAGGTCATGACGCGGATCGGTATGTTCAAGAATCAATTCCTGTTGAAACGTCACGTGCTTTGAAGTGCCGTCCGACACCATGGCCAGTCACCGTAATTCCGGAACGAGCCGTTCGCTGCAGGAAGTGCTCGGAGCCCGCGCGCTCGCCGCGTTCGACAAACCTGGAGCGATAGCGAACGGCCTGCCGTCTTCCGCGTATACGAGCGAGGAATTCTTCGCGCTCGAGAACGCCAGGCTGTTTCATGGTGCGTGGGTATTCGCGGGCTTTGCCCACGAGCTCGAAGCGCCCGGCGATGCCGTGCCGGTCACGGTGGCGGGCCGGCCCGTTGTGCTGGTACGCAACGATGAAGGCGAGATCAAGGCGTTTCACAATGTCTGCCGCCATCGCTGCCTGAAGCTCGTGGACGCGCCGGGAAATGTCGGACGGGTCCTGCGCTGCCCTTACCACTCCTGGACTTACAGCCTCGACGGCGCGCTGATGCTCACCCCGTATTTCGGAGGTCGCGATCCGCGCGAGACGCCCGAGGGCTTCGACCGTAAGGCAAGGGGACTGGTGCCCGCACGCAGTGCGGTTTGGCATGACTGGATATTCGTCAATCTGTCGGGAACGGCTCCCGATTTCGATGAATTCGTCGCGCCGCTGACGCCATGGTTGGAAGACATCGATTTCAGCGATGTCGAGCATCTGGTGACCATCGATCTCGGAGAGGTCCGGGCGAACTGGAAGCTGTTGATGGAGAATTTCATCGAGCCATACCACGTGCAGTTCGTGCACGTCTCGACGACCAAGCAGCCGCTCAGCGAGCACTACACGATCGATGAAGCCGGCTGTCTCGGCAGCGCAATTGATGTCACGCGCGCATCCGACGAGCCGCGGAGGGACGACGTCCTGTCGGTGAGCTCGCGCTATCTCACGCTGTTTCCCAACTTCGTGCTCGGCCGCTATTACCCCGATCAGATCGGCGTGCATCTCAACGTGCCGGTAGCGGCCGATCGCACGTTACAACGCCGGGCGATCTATGCGACGGGTTCGGATGCGGCGTCGGCGGCGAATGCTGAAAGGCTCGCGAAGCTCTGGTTCGACGTCCACAAAGAGGACCATGCCATTTGTGAGCGACTGCAAGCGGGCCGCAGTTCCGAGGTTGCCTCCGACGGCGGCGTATTGTCTCCGGTGTGGGAAAACTCGGTGAGAAGCTTTCAGTGCCTGGTGCTGAACGCTTTGCGCTGAGATGAGCGAGCGAGGATCCATCGTGCCCGGATATGCGAAATCCGGGAACTTTCTCGGCCATGGGGTCAGATTGTCGCTCGAGCCCGATGACGAGCTGACCCGCGTCGGCCCCGGCACTGCGTGCGGGGAGTATCTGCGGCGGTTCTGGCACCCGGTGGCAATCGCCTCCGATGTCGATGACTTGCCGGTTGCACTGCGCATTCTCGGGGAAGATCTCGTGCTGTTCAGGGACGGCGAAGGGCGGTTCGGTCTCGTTCACCGCCGCTGCCCCCACCGGCAGGCGTCACTCGAGTACGGCAGCTGTGAGACACGCGGAATTCGTTGCTGCTACCACGGCTGGCACTTTGACATCGACGGAACCTTGATCGATGCGCCCGGCCAGCCCGAGGCCGCGCAGCAACGACTCAAATCACGCGTTCGACTCGGCGCCTACCCGGCGTTCGAGTTCGAGGGCCTGGTCTTCGCATATATGGGGCCGGCGGATGTTCTTCCGGAGTTTCCAGTCTACGACACGTTGCAGCTATCCGGGATCGAAAGGGTGCCCTACAAGGCTCCATTTCGATGTAACTGGCTCCAGGTGCTCGACGCGATCGTCGATCCGATTCACACCAGCTTCCTGCATTCGAGCATCAGTCGGGAGCAGTTCTCGGAGGCATTTGGCGAAGTGGGTCAAATGGATTTCTTCGAGCGCGACGCGTGGGTGCTCGGATGCAATACACGCCGTGTTGCCGGCAATGTATGGCTTCGAATCAATGAGCTCGTGCTGCCGAACTTCACCCAAGCGGGCGCAGCGTTTGCGACCGATGGAACGTCACGACGCTATTATGGACGAAGCGCATTCTCTCGCTGGGTGGTTCCGATCGACGACGAGAATACGATCGCGCTCGCGTGGGCAAACTTCGGCGATCGAGGCGATCCACCGGCGTGGAATACCAAAGAAGGACCAGAGCTCATCGAGCAGGGCGAGGTTTTCGATCGTACGTACGAGGAACGCCAACGCCACCCAGCCGACACGGAAGCCGTGGAAGGCATGGGTTCGATCACCGTTCATGGAAACGAGAACCTCGCGCCGAGCGACAAGGGCGTCGCCCTGATGCGACGTCGGCTGCGCGAGCAGATCCGGGCAGTGGCCGGCGGAGAGCCGCCGCTGAGGGCGACCGATGCGGGGCACGCAACCGTTCCCACATACGGTGGAGATACCGTGCTCAACATGTCGAGGCGCAACCAGGAGGACGAGTCGCACGCGTTGAGCAGGCTCGCACACGCGTTCCTGGGGGTGCAGTTCGAGGCGGACTCGATGCCGGAAGCCGAGCGCGTTGCCTTCGTCACCGAGCGTTTACAGGCTCTCGAGTCGGCCGGTCTGGATTGAGAGTCTGTGAATCAATGACCCGCCTGCTGCGACGGTCCCTGAACGCGCCCTGCGACGTCGCGGGAACCCCCAAAATCGCTTGCGTGGCGCGGTTACGCGCGCGAGTTCGTGCCCCCCGCGCCTTGCAGGGCACACCCAGGAAGCGCCTCGCGACGCCGGGCCATGAATTCACAGACTCTGAGCACCCGGAGCGATCTCGACCCGTGAGCCAACGGAGGTGAACCGCCATGCCGAGCGGCAATCCGATCCGCGTACACATCAAGAACAATCACGCCTCGCCCGATACCTTTCCACCGACTCCGGAAGGAGAAAAGGTCTTCACCATCACGCGCGAGCGCTACCAATCCGTGGCGGAACAGCATCTGGATGTTGCCAGGCACCTGGACGTCTTCATCGATTGGGATCTCGATCACTTTCATGAATCGATGCGCACCGCCGAGGTGCTGGTGACCTGGGATCTGCCGACCGAAAATCTCGCGCAGGTCGCACCGAAGCTTCGCTGGATTCACATCATCGGCGCCGGTGTCGAGCACCTCTGTCCCATGGACTGGGTGCCCGAAGGCGTCACCGTGGTCAACAATCGCGGCGCGCATGCGGCGAAGGGCGGTGAGTTCGTGCTCATGGCGGTGCTGATGCTGCACAATCGCATGCCCGCGATTATCGGCAATCAGCAGGCGGCCCGCTGGGAGTCGCTGTACTCGACACCCATCGCCGGCGAGACGGTGCTCGTCATTGGCGTCGGCAACATCGGGGGAAGCGTCGCAAGGCTCTGCAGGCGCGCGGGACTTCGAGTCCTGGGGATCAGTCGTCACGGGCGCGCCAGCCCCGACGTGGACGAGATGTACACGCCTGATGCAATCGATGAGATTCTGCCCGGGGCGGATTTCGTGATCATGGCGACACCGCTGACCCCGGAGACCCGAAATCTACTCGATCGCCGCCGGCAGTCCCTGATGAAGCCCGGGTGCGGGGTGGTCAACGTTGGGCGCGCAGGCACCATGGACTACCACGCGCTCGCCGAGAATCTGAGAGGCGGCCACATCTCCGGCGCCGTACTGGACGTTTTCGACCCCGAGCCCCTGCCGGCGGATTCACCGCTGTGGAAGACACCGAATCTGATTGTGACGCCGCACGTATCCGCCGACGATGGCGAATCCTATGTGCCGATGACGCTCGAGCTGGTGTTCGAAAACATGCGGCGTTATTTGGCGCGTGAGCCTCTGCGCAATTCGGTTCGACCCGAGCTCGGCTACTGACGGCGCGACAGCGTGGGGCAGATGCGGGCGGGTCGATGACTGCGAAAAAGAAGGCTTTCGTCACGGGAGCGACCGGTTTCGTCGGATTGAACCTGGTTGAAGAGCTGTGCTTGGCGGGTTACGAGGTGACCGCGATGCATCGACCGGCGAGCGATCTTCGATTTCTCAGGCGCCTCGATGTGAGGCGTGTCGCGGGCGACATCACCGATAGGGCGGCGCTGGAATTCGCGATGGAAGAGCGCGTGGACGCGGTCTTTCACGTCGCGTCGAATACCAATGTGTGGTCTCGAAACAACGAAATGCAGACC
>JBFICP010000056.1:0-16111 GCA_041581935.1 Gammaproteobacteria bacterium
CGGTGAGCGCCGTCGAAGAGCTGAGGCTCCTCGAGTACGGCCAACGCCTGAGCCACCGCCGGCGTGCCCTTCTCGCGAGCGCCGAATCGCCGTCGGTCGGCAGATACCTATATGATGTCGCCGTCGGTGGCGGCGCCCGCGCTCTGGCCCAGCCGGTGGGGGGACTGGACGTGGGCCGACGCGCCGACCTCGTGGTTCTGAACAACGACACGCCGGCGCTAGCTTTGAAGACAGGCGACGCGATGCTCGACAGCCTGGTGTTCGCCGGCAACCGCGACGCCATCAAGGATGTGATGGTGGGTGGTCGTTGGCGGATCCGCAACGGGCGCCACGAGGGTCAGGACGTCATATTCGACCGCTACAAGAACACGCTTGCAGCGCTGCTGGCATAGCGTGCACTGAAGGGAACGCAATCGCATCATGTCAAAGGTAATGATCGTCACCGGGGGTAGCCGCGGGATCGGGGCTGCCACCGCGCGCATCGCCGGCGAGCGCGGCTACGATGTGTGTGTCAATTTTCGCAAGGACGCCGATGCGGCGGCCGCCGTGGTTACCGACATCGAAAAAGCGGGAAGCCGTGCGATCGCGGTGGCCGGTGACATGTCGTCGGAGAGCGACGTCATCAATCTTTTCGAGACCACGGATGCCGAGCTCGGCAGGCTCAACGTGCTGGTCAACAATGCGGGTATCGTCGACGTGCAATCGCGGCTCGAGGACTTCACTCTGCAGCGCCTGGAGCGCATGTTCGCCATCAACATCACGGGCGCGTTTCTTTGCGCACGCGAAGCGGTGCGCCGCATGTCGACCCGAAACGGCGGCGAAGGCGGCGCGATCGTAAACGTTTCGTCGGCAGCTGCGCGTCTGGGCGGATCGGGCGAGTACGTCGACTACGCGGCGAGCAAAGGCGCCATGGATACGATGACCATCGGTCTCGCAAAGGAAGTGGCCGCGGAAGGAATTCGCGTCAACGCCGTGCGCCCCGGGCTCATCTATACCGACATTCACGCAAGCGGCGGCGAGCCGCAACGCGTTGACCGCCTGAAATCGGGCGTACCCATGCAACGTGGCGGTGATCCGGAAGAGGTCGCACGGCTCATTCTCTGGCTGGCATCCGATGAGGCCTCCTATACCACGGGGTCTCTGGTCGAGTGCAGCGGCGGGCGATGAGCGACATGCGCATCGACGACAACGCGCTTGCAGAGGCTTTTTGCGACATTGCCCGGCGCGCCGGGGTCGAAATTCTGAGCGTTTACCACAGCGACTTCGAGGTTCGCGACAAGGCCGATTCCTCGCCGGTCACCGACGCCGACGAGCGCGCCGAGAGACTGATTATTGATGCTCTCGCCGAAGTCGCCGCGGGCATCCCAGTGGTGGCAGAAGAAAGCGTTGCGGCGGGTCGCGTGCCGGACGTGGGCGATCGACCCTTTCTGCTGGTCGATCCTCTGGACGGCACCAAGGAGTTCGTCAACCGCAACGGCGAGTTCACGGTCAATATCGCTCTCATCGAGAACCACATGCCGAAGCTTGGCGTCGTTCACCTGCCGGTGCTCGAGGAAACCTATTGGTGTAATGGCGAAGGCGAAGCCTGGCGACTTCGCGGCGGAGAGCGCGCCCGCATACATTGCCGCGCGCCCGGCGACGCTCTGGTGGCGGTGGCCAGCCGCTCCCACAGCAACCCGCAAACCGATGCCTACCTGTCGCGGTTTTGCATCAAAGAACGTGTTTCCGCCGGATCGTCTCTGAAATTCTGCCGTATCGCCGAAGGCGTTGCGGACATCTACCCGCGCATCGGGCGCACAATGGAGTGGGACATCGCCGCCGGTCACGCCGTGCTCGCCGCCGCCGGCGGGCGCGTGACGACCCTGGATGATGTCGCACTCGGCTACGGCAAGCCGCGATTCGAAAACCCGCCCTTCGTGGCGCGGGGACTGGAGGGCCCGTAACGGGTAGAACACGAATATGAGCGAATCCATTCCATCAAGCATGCGTGTCGTGGAAATCGCCGAGGCCGGTGGACCCGAAGTGCTGCGCCTTGCCGAAAGGCCGGTTCCCGAGCCCGGCGACGGGGAAGTGTTGATCAAGGTCGGTGCGGCCGGTGTCAATCGCCCCGATGTGATGCAACGACTGGGGATGTATCCGCCGCCTCCCGGGGCACCCGACATCCCGGGGCTCGAGATCGCGGGCACCGTCGCGGCCACGGGCGCCGACGCCGGTGGTCTGAGCGAAGGCGACACGGTGTGCGCCCTGGTCGTCGGTGGCGGCTATGCGGAGTACTGTGTGGCGCCGTCGTCCCTGTGCTTGCCGATACCCGACAGTCTCAGCGTGGTGCAGGCCGCGGCGATTCCGGAAACATTCTTCACCGTATGGACCAACGTCTTCGATCGCGGCCGCCTGTCGAGCGGCGAATCACTGTTGGTTCACGGCGGTTCGAGCGGCATCGGCACGACCGCCATTCAGCTCGCCAAGGCGTTCGGTGCAACCGTTTACGTGACAGCGGGCAGCGAAGAGAAATGTGAGGCCTGCCGGGAACTCGGCGCCGACGCGGCCATCAACTATCGCGAAGAGGATTTCGTCGCGCGCCTATCCGAGCTCACCAATGAACGCGGCGTGGACGTGATTCTGGACATGGTCGGAGGCGACTACCTGCCGCGCAATCTCGACTCGCTCGCCGTCGAAGGTCGCATCGTTCAAATCGCTTTACAGAAGGGACCGAAGGTGGAGATGAATCTCCTGCCGATTATGCTCAAACGTTTGACGCTCACCGGTTCGACGCTTCGCCCGAGAACCATCGCGCAAAAGGCCATGATCGCGCACTCGCTTCGGGACAAGGTCTGGCCGCTTCTCGAGTCTGGGCAGGTGCGCCCGATTATCCACGCGACGTTTCCGCTGGCCCAGGCGAGTGAGGCCCACCGGCTGATGGAAAGCAGCACGCACATCGGAAAGATCGTTCTGAGCGACGAGGGAGAGTAGCGCTTGTTTTACCGTAGGTTCGCCTGGCTGCGCTCAGCCGAACCTAATCCAAGTCTTCCAGAAACGTATCGATTTCGTTGAGAAAGACGCGCGCTTCGTTCAAGTCAATCGCCATTTCCCGATCTTCCTTCAACATTGGAACGCGACGGCGAAAGGCTTCGTGCAGTGTCTCGATTGCGTCGCTGGAATGCAGCGGGCGGAGCAGATCGATCCCCTGAGCGGCCGTCGTCAGCTCGATGGCGAGAATCTGCTGAGTATTCGACACCACGGACTGCAGCTTGAGCGCCGCCCCCATGCCCATGGAGACGTGATCCTCCTTGTCCGCCGAGGTGGGAATGGAGTCGACCGACGCCGGGTGGCAGAGCGTCTTGTTCTCGCTCGCAAGGGCGGCCGCGGTAACCTGGGCCATCATGAATCCCGAGTTGAGCCCGGCATCCTGAGTGAGAAACGGCGGCAAACCCGAGAACGCGGTGTTGGTGAGTTTCTCGATTCGCCGTTCGCTGATGGCGCCGAGCTCCGCGACACCGAGCGCGAGCACATCGGCGGCAAGCGCCATCGGCTCACCGTGAAAGTTTCCGCCGGATACGATGTCGCCTTCGTCAGGAAAGATGAGCGGATTGTCGGTCACCGAATTCATCTCGATCAGGAGCTTCGCCTCGACGTCGGCGAGCAAGTCGCGCGCCGCGCCATGCACCTGGGGCGCGCAGCGTACACTGTAGGGATCCTGCACTCGCACGTCGCCTTGACGATGCGACTCGCGAATGCCCGAGCCCTGCATGAGCTTCCAGATGTTTGCCGCGCTCGCGCGTTGTCCCGGGTGTGGTCTCAGGGCATGCAGGCGGGCGTCGAAAGCGGAGTCCGTGCCACGCAGCGCGTCTGTCGCCATGGCCGCTACCAGATCCGCGATGCGCACCAGGCGTCGGCCCTCGAGCACCGAAAGCGCGAGCAACGAGGTCATGGCCTGGGTGCCGTTGATGAGCGCGAGCCCCTCCTTGGGTTCGAGCGCGAGGGGCTCGAGCCCGGCGTGCGCGAGACCCTCGCTCGCCGGCAATGCTGCGCCATCGATGCGGACTTCGCCTTTGCCTAGCAACGGCAGGGCGAGATGGGCAAGCGGCGCCAAGTCGCCGCTCGCACCCACGGATCCGCGGCTCGGCACCAATGGAAGGACACCGCGATTCAACAATGTCAGTAACGCGTCGATAAGCAGAGGCCGTACGCCGGAATGGCCGCGGGCGAGCGTGTTGGCGCGTAGCAGCAGCATGCCGCGCACCGCCCTGTCCGGCAGCGGCTCACCGACTCCGGCGCAATGACTCAGGATCAGCCGTTCCTGCAGAGCAGCAAGATTTTTCTTCTCGATGCGCACCGTTGCAAGATCGCCGAATCCGGTGTTGATCCCGTAGGTGGCGTCACCACGAGACACGGTTTCCTCGACAATTCGATGTCCGGCATCGACTCGGCCACGCGCATCGGCATCCAGGGCGCAGGTCGCACCGTCGAGAACCACGTCCCGGAACTGCGCGAGCGTGAGAGATTCGCCATCAATGGAAATCAAGGCGGGGCGCTCCTGCGGGAACCGCTCCGGGGCACGAGCTTCAGCCCGTCATCACCTGAACGAAACAGTGGCTCAGCTGAATGTAATCCGAATTCGGCAGGGAGAAATAGCGCATGAAATCCGCCGTCGTCATGAATCCCTCGACAAATTGATCGAAGAACATCTGACTGACCGGGTGCAGCCGCTCGGGAAATTGGCAAATCGCCTGGGCAATATCTGGAGTCATATCGACGAATTTCCCGGTCGTTTCATTCATCCTAGGTCGCCTTGCGGCGAATAGCAAAAACCTGCGTTCCCCCATTCAGAAGCGGACTCGCCCGGGACGCGCCCGCGAGCCGGCCTGCTTTTACATGTCTCGGGGCGCGCTGTCATAGCTCAGCAACGTGCCGACGCCCTTCTCGCACGCCTTCTCGTAGGCCAGATGCCCGATGACAATATCACTGACGGCAAAACCCTTGTGCCAGAATACGATGCGTTCCTGTTGCGACTCGCGCCCCGGCTTGAGACCGGCGACCACTTCGCCGATCTCGCCGTAGTAGTGCCGATCGCCGAGCTTGCCTTCCTGGATCAGTCCGGCATATTGACCGTACTGAGACTGCTTGCACTGGTTCCAGTCGTCGACGATGAACTTGTCGGCCACCATGGGCAAATCTGGCGACGTCGAAAGCACCGCACCGTAGGGTTGCACCAGTGCACCGGGTTTTACCCAAGCTTTGTCCACGAGCACTTCGTGCTCGAGCAGACGGGATGCATCGATGATGATGTCGGCATCGCGCACCGTTTGCTCGCTCGTTTCCATGACGCGAATCGTTTTGCCGAGCCGTTCACTCATCTCGCGTGCGAAGCGTTCTCGCGACTCCGGACGCTTGCTGGTTACACGAATCTCTTCGAAATCAAAAAGCAGATCCAGCATCGCGACGTTGTACCAGGCGGTGCCGCGGGCGCCGATGTGCCCGAGCACCCGTGGCTTTTCGCAGGCGAGATACTTGGCGCCAATGGCGGTAACAGCGCCCGTGCGCATCCAGGTGGTGGACGTGCCATTGATAATCGCGTAGGGCGCGCCTGTTTCCGGCCGGAACAGGATCACCGTCGCGAATTCCGACGGCATGTCGTGCTCGTAGTTTTTCTGAAAGTCGCCGATGACCTTGACGCCGGCCGCATTGACCGGCTCCACGTAGCCCTTGAGGATATTGAACAGCTTCTCGGGGAAATCGAGGACCAGATGGTCCTTGGACGGCATGATCACCTTGCGATTGCCATGCGCCTCAAGCCCGACTTCGACAGCATCGAGCACGTCCTCGAGGCGCAAGTCGAGCGTATCGATATCCTGGCGTGAGAGAAACAGCACCTCGACTCCCGCCATGTCGAAGCCTCCCCGATCGTGAACTATTGCGGATCGTTGCTAGTGTATCTCGGCGTAGCCGGCGGCGCGCGCCGAATCCTCCATGTCGTCGATGCGCCGGTAAGCATCGTCGCCGAGCACGTGGACGCCGGTGATCAAAAGCGCGTCGCGGGCGTTGGCGAGACGAGAATCGGCGAATGCCGATTGCAGACCATCGCGTAACCGGTGCATTGCATCTTCGCCCACTCCAGCGCGGGTCACATAAGGAAGACCGGGAGCGCGCTCGGTGCGTTTCATGACGCGTGTACCCGCCAACGCGTTCGGACAGTAAGCCGCCATGAGCGCATGGGTGACGCAGTCCACCGCGCAAACGTCCGCCTGACCGCCGGCGACGAACTCGATGCTCGCGGGGTGGCCTCCCGATTCGACTACCCGTGAAAAGAATGCAGCGTCGCCCGCCAGGGGTGCGATCGCAGCACGCAGCGCATTGTAGCCGGAATGTGAGTGGCGGCGGCTGTAAGCGCATACCGCGCCGCGCAAATCGCGTAGATCCGCCGCCGGGCTGTCTTCAGCGACGACCACCAGGCTGCAATATTCCGGACCGCGGCAACCGTCGGCCGCGTAAGACGGTGTCGCGACCAGCTCGACTACTCCGGCGAGCTCATGGGTGAGCGGATAACCGCAGGTCTGGCTGAGCAGCAGCTCCTTCGAGTGCCACACATCCATATCCGGCTCCCGCATCAGCGTCTTCGGCACGTTCTCGAGGCCGGCGCGCTCGAGGGCTTCTGCGACGCCGCGCCACAGGGCATCGGTGGCGGCGCGCACCTCTGGAAAATCGTACATGGGCAGACTCGCCAGCACGCCGCTATCCGGACACCGGCGCGGCACGATTGCGGCGATCGCCGACCACGACCTCGCCGAGGAGGCGCTCGAGGTAGGCAATGACCTCGGGCGGTTGCATGACCGCCGCGCGAATCAAGTTGTCGAAATGCCCCGTGAAGACGCGCACGTGCTCCTGAGAGGTGGTCACCAGCCACATGTCGCCGATATAGATGGCCACGCGTTTGGGTCCGAAGATGGTGAACGGCACCGAGTAGCACTGGCGGAGATCGAACAGGAACCAACGCAACGTGGGATACAGCTCGTCGAGCAGGCGAATCATGGATTCGAGCTGGTTCGTGCGCATCTCCGCCGACAGGTCTTCCCATTCCCCTTCGCCGCGGGCGAACTGCGCGAGCGACTGGTACGAGCTGCACACCTCGATGTCGGTCTCGGGCCGGCGGCTGTAGGCGAGCCGCGCCTCGGCCTGCTCGATGCGCCCTTCTGGTGCCAGGGTGTCGTGCTGAACGTACTCGTAGCGGATGACGTCCTGGCTTTTCAGCATATCCGGCAGGGTGGTGGGCACGTAGCGGATCTTGTAACCGGCGGCCTCGGCGTGCCAGCGACGCAGGCGCTCGTCGGCGGGAGACGCGGCCCCCGGCTCGATGGCGACCGCTTCGTTCAGGACATCGGTGCTCATCTGGCCTTCGGCACTCAGTCCCAGCAGCCAGTCGACGCTGACCTGGGCGACCGATGCGATGGCGGCGATGGTCTCGGCTCTCGGCAGACGCGTGCCGTCGGCGGCCAGCAGCTGCGAGAGCGTCGAGCGATCGGCACCGATTCGGCGGGCGAATTCGCTGCGGCTCATGCCGGACCGCTCGATGACCTCGACCAGGCGGGTTCGGAAGGCATCGACCGTGTCGTGACGGCGCATGGTTCATTCTCGCCCAGCCCAAGATGCTTCGAAAAGTTAACAAAATTGTAGATTATGCGCAACAGTATCGAAACTGTGACAAACCGCCGTATTTTGTGCGAATTCCCTCATTGATACCCCGGTTTTAGCGGCATCTAATAGGGCCAATCACGGCGGTCCACGAGCGGGCAGCGCGCCCCGGGGGAGCGGACCGTCCAAACGAGGCGATCGATTGGTATGCGTAGATGGCGAGAATGACTGTCGTTTCGCGTCCAGCTGTGGAGTGGCCGACTGTGGCGGTGACCGCGGCGATCTACCTGGGCTTCGCGGCCGTGACGCTCAACTACCACTCCCTGCCCTGGTGGCTGGTGCTTCCGGCTGGCGGATTCCTGCTGGCGTGGCATGGTTCCCTGCAGCACGAGGTGGTGCACGGCCATCCGACCCGTTGGCGCTGGCTGAATCGGGCACTGGTATTTCCCAGCCTGTGGCTTTGGATGCCGCTCGAGGTATATGCCGATACGCACCTGCGCCATCATCACGACGATCGGATCACCGATCCGCTCGAGGATCCGGAGTCGTACTATCTGTCCAGCGACGCCTGGAACCGGACCGGGCCGGCGCGCCGCGCCGTGCTTCGCATCCACAACACCTCTCTAGGGCGCATGCTGATCGGGCCCGTGCTGGCGGTATGGCGTCTCATGGTGAGTGAAGCGTGCGCTTTTCGCGCCGGCAACTTCGGGCATCTGAACGCATGGCTCGCGCATCTGCTGGGTTGCCTGCCGGTGATCGTGTGGGTGAGCGTGGTATGCAAAATTCCGCTGCTCGCGTACCTGCTGCTCTTCGTCTATCCCGGAATCTCACTCACGTTACTGCGATCGTTTGCCGAGCACAGGGCCCGGCCCGAGGTGGGCGAGCGCATTGCCATCGTCGAGTCGGGGCCGGTCATGTCGCTGCTCTACCTCAACAACAACCTGCACTACCTGCATCACCGGGCACCCTGGCTCGCGTGGTACCGGCTCCCGGCGCGCTGGCGTGAACGGCGCGACGAGACGCTCGCAGCGAACGGCGGATACCGTTACTCGGGATACTGGGACGTTATCCGCCGCCACGCGTTCTCGAGCAAAGAACCCGTCGCCTGGCCCCTGTAGATCGCACTGATCGCAGCCAGGACCTGATTACCGAACGCCGGATGTGGGGCTTCGCTGCGCTCAGCCCGAGCTACGCCTGGGTGCTTCTAAAGGACAACCTCACGCGGCTCTGACGCCGCCTTGTTCCTTTCTCCGCGCAATGAAATCCGCGAGCTCGTCGCTGCGCGCTTCGTCGAGCGGCGGAGGCTCGAAGTCGGCGAGCAGTTGCCGGTAGAGCACGTTCGCGCGTTCCGTGGCGGTGTGAGCGCCCGCTTCTTGCCAGCTTTCGTAGTTACGCCAATCCGAAAGAATCGGGGCATAGAACGCCGTCTCGTAGCGCGACAACGTGTGCTTGGTACCGAAAAAGTGTCCACCGTGACCGACCTCGCGCATGGCATCCAGGCCGAGGGTCTCCTCGTTGACCTCGATGGGTGAAAGGAACTCGGCCATCATCTGCAGGAGCTCCGCATCCAGAATCATTTTCTCGAACGATGCGCACAGCCCACCCTCCATCCATCCGGCGGCGTGCAGCACGAGCCCGGCGTGACCCATGACCGCGCCCCACAGGGACATCTCCGACTCGTAAGCGGCCTGGGCATCCACCACGTTGCAGGCATTGGCGTTGGAGGATCGATAAGGAATGCGATAGCGCCGTGCCAGCTGCCCGCCTGCGAGCGCGGCGCGCGAGTACTCGGGTGTGCCGAATGCCGGTGCGCCCGATTTCATGTCGACATTGGAAGTGAACCCGCCGTACATGACCGGCGCACCGGGGTTCACGATCTGGGCGAAAGCGAGACCCGCGAGCGCCTCGGCATTCTGCTGCACGAGAGCACCGGCAATCGTCGCCGGAGCCATCGCCCCGGACAGTGTAAAAGGCGTCAGCACCATGACCTGATTGTGACGCGCCATCTCGATGACGCCTTCGAGCATCGGTCCGTCGATGCGCAGCGGCGAGCTCGTGTTCACCACGCTGAAAAGGCTCGGCTCGCGCAACATCTGCTCGCTGGTGGCGCCGCGGGCGATACGTGCCATCTCGATGCCGTCGAGAATGCGCTGGCGGCCGAGCGAATACGCGTAGAACACTTTATCGCCCAGCCGGATGAAGGCGTCGGTGCAGTCCAGGTGACGGGTTTCAGGCGGCAGGTCGACGGGCTCCACCGGGTAGCCGCCGAATAGATGCACGATGTTCAAGCTCTGCGCCAGGCGCAGGAAGTCGCAATAATCCTGGAAGCAGCCGGGCCGACGGCCGCCCTGCATGTCGGAGGCGTTGGGGGCGCTGCCCACGGTGGCAAAATTGATGCAATTGTCGCCGAAGGTGATGTCGTGCTCTGAATTACGCGCGTGCACGACGAAACGTGACGGCGCGTTCGCCATGCTCTGCTCGATCAGATTTCTGTCGAAACGTACGACCTGGCTGTCGCGGTTCACATCGGCACCGGCATCGGCGAGGATGTCGAGCGCCTCCGGGAGCAGAAAGGCGATGCCGAGCTCCTCGAGGACGCGAAGCGAGGCGAGGTGGATCTCCTCGACCTGATCGGCGGACAGCACTTCGATCGGGGTGTACGGATTAGTGAGGCTGCGCCACGGCAACTGGTGAAAGCCCTGGCGTGCGCTGCGCTCGTGACGATGGCTGCGACGGCCACCCGACCTTGCCATGTTGCGTGCCTCGGATGATAGTGCAGGCGGGTATCCTACTCCCAAGGAGCGCGCACCCGCCATACACGACTGGAGCGGTGAATTTCAAATCAGCCGCCTATGGGCGGTCCGTTGCGGACGTGGAACCGATTGAAAATTCCGATTAGTCGTCCAGGCCATCGCGCCGGAAGCTGATCCGATCGTCATCGGAGAGCAGCAGGTCCCAGCGCACCAGCACACAGTCATCGTCGTACCAGGCTTCTCGATTTAACTGACCGCGGAACGTGTAATGATGGGCCTCCAGCTCGACGCCGTCGTGGTGCAGGATATCCTTACCCGCGTAGTGCGGTCGCACGAAATGGATGTCGCCGTTCTCCACGTCGATGAAGGTGTCGACGAGACGGCTGTCACGATGCCAGAGATTGCTCGGCACCACGTACGTGCTCACCTGATAGGCGCGGATATCACTGCCTTCCACCATGAGCGACCCACTGCGGCGCTCGGCGTGCACGTCCTGAACGCGTGCGTTGATGCGGGTCTTTGACTCGAGCCGGTGCAGCCAGCCCGTGTTCCAAATCTCACGGGACTCGTGGCTGTAATCGACCGCGCCGATTCGCGGCGACACGAAGTGCATTCCCATTTCGACGTCGACAACGAAACGGCCTGTCTCACGCCTGAAGGAAAATTGCTGCTGACCGACTTCGCTGTCGCCCTGCCACGCAACGTAACGATCCGTCGTATCGGCGGGGAAAAGTCGACGCGCCTCGGCCGCGGTGGGCACGAGTGCCGAGCCCGCGAGAGTCGCCGTGCAGGCAAGAAATCGCCTTCTCTGCATCGCTGTTCTCGCCCGAGTGCCGCACCAGTCCTTTATCTACCCGAGGCCGGACGTGAAACGCAAGGGAGCCAACTTGAGTCGGCCCGAGACGACGACGGCCTCGGCGGATCGCGTCGTAACCATTCCCCGGACGAGGGCTCGCAAAGGCGAATCCTACCAGTGCGTAACTTGTCTGGGGTCCGGGATTGGGGGTACTCTCGCCCCACAGGCGTCGTCCAGGCGGGCCCTAGAAGCCGCCGAATGACGCAGAAATTCCCCTTGCTCATACCGAGAAAATCAACGACGAGCAGCTGAACTCCAGGAGGACGGCACAAATGACTTCCAAAAACCGTAAATACCCGCACCCCTACATCCCCGAGCTCATCGAGGACCTGCGCAAGAAGAAAATCAATCGACGTGAATTTCTGCGCACCTCGACGCTGCTCGGCCTATCGGCCGCTGCCGCCTACGGGATTGCGGGTCAGATCACCGGCCAGCCGTTCATGCCAGTGGCCAATGCTGCCGCGGGCAAGGGCGGTACCCTCAGGGTATCCATGGCGGTCCAGGAGATGACCGATCCGGCGACCTTCGACTGGACGCCGAAGGCCAACGTGGCGCGCGGATTCGTCGAGTACCTGACCATCACCGGGCCGGACAACATCACGCGTCCCTACCTCGCCGAGAAGTGGGAGGCATCCGACGACCTCAAGACCTGGACCTTCAATCTCAGAAAGGGCGTGAAGTGGAATAACGGCGACGAATTCAACGCCGACGACGTGGTGTTCAACTTCGAGCGCTGGCTGGACCCGGCCACCGGTTCCTCGAACATCGGCCTGTTCGCGTCGATGGTCGACGAGGTGAAGGGTTCCGACGGCAAGATGATGAAGAAGATGACCTCCGGGGCGGTCGAGAAAGTCGACAGCCACACCGTGAGGCTGAATCTGAACCGGCCCGAGCTCTCCATTCCGGAGAACCTGTACAACTACCCCACCGCCATCGTCCATCGGCGGTTCTCCGACGAAGGCGGCGATCTGTCCAAGAACCCGGTCGGCACGGGACCTTACGAGCTCACCGCGTTCGCGATCGCCGAGCGTGCCGAGCTGACCAAGCGAAAGGAGTACTGGGGTGGCGACGTGAGCCTCGACAAGATCGTCTATCTCGACCACGGTGACGATCGCAACGCGGCGCTCGGCGCACTGGCGTCCAACCAGGTTGATCTCGTCAACGAGCTCAATATCGATCAGATCGACGTCATTGCATCCCTGCCCAATGCGCAGCTGTTCGAAGCCGTGACGGCACAGACCGGCGTCGCGCGCATGCAGATGACCCAGAAGCCCTTCGACAACCCGAAGGTGCGCCAGGCTCTGCAGGCCTGCATTGACCACAAGAAGGTGCTCGACCTCGTCTACCGTGGCAAGGGATCGCCGGGCGAGGATCACCACGTGGCGCCCATTCATCCCGAGTACTACAAGCTTCCGGCGCTCAAGCAGGACTTCGCGAAGGCCAAGGCGCTGCTCAAGGAAGCCGGCCACCCGAATGGCATTCAGGTGTCCATCGATGTCAACAACGACGCGAAGTGGGAAGTCAACGCCGTGCAGTCCATGCGCGAGATGTGGAAGGCCGGCGGCATCGACGTGACCATCAATGTCATGCCGGGCGCCCAGTACTGGGAGGTCTGGGACAAGACGCCTTTCGGCTTCACCGGCTGGACCCACCGTCCTCTGGGCGTGATGGTGCTGAACCTCGGTTACCGCTCAGGGGTGCCGTGGAACGAGTCGAGGTACAACAATCCGGAGTTCGACAAGGCCCTCGACAAAGCCAGCGGCATCCTCGACGTTGCCGAGCGGCGCAAGGCGATGCAGGAGGTCGAAACGATTCTGCAGCAGGACGCCATCATCGTTCAGCCGCTGTGGCGCTCCATCGTCACCGCGGGCAACAAGAACGTCCACAATTACGTTATGCATCCGACCAATTATCATCAGTTGAACAAGGTTTGGGTCGGTTGACCTAGTGAATGGAGCCCGGGGGCTCTTTGGCCCCCGGGTTTTTTTTTGCGCCCGAGTCAGCGGGAGAGACTTCGACCTGCGCTCCTAGATTTCACCCGCCCCCCTGTCCCCCCTCCCGTCGAGAGAGGGGGGAACCACGTCTGAAGAAATCGAGGAATGTGTCAGGTGCGGGTGTGCACATGGAAATGCTTGTGCCGCGAAGCACATGGCAAGGATTGCTCCCGCAATACTTTTGCATTTCCCTCATGCATGACGATCAGATGTGCGGCAGCGGCCTCGCTCGTGAACATTCGCGAGCACGCTCGCTCTTACATAGGTATTCTCCGATGCCATCGAAGTCGAAAAGTTTGGGTGGGAGTCCAGACTCATGAAAAGCCACGTGCGCGTAGCCGTCATCGGAGGCGGCGTGACCGGCTGCAGCGTTCTCTACCATCTCGCCAAGGCGGGATGGAACGACGTCGTGCTGCTCGAGCGCTCGGAGCTCACCTCCGGCTCGACCTGGCACGCCGCCGGCGGTACCGGTGCGCTCACGGCGAGCGCCAACATGAGCACGCTGCACAAGTACAGCTTCGAGCTCTATCCGATGCTCGAGGCAGAGACAGGTCAGTCGTGCGGCTTCCATCCGGTGGGCAGGATCTCGCTGGCCCGCACCGAGGCGCGCGTCGAGGAGATCAAGATTCTCAAGTCGAAGGCGCGCCGCGTAGGACTGAACCCGGAGTTCCTCAGCAACGACGAGGCCATGGCGCTCGCGCCGGTTCTGGACCTGAGCGGAGTGCGCGCGGTGCTCTTCGATCCAGCCAGCGGGCACGTGGATCCGAGCGGCGTCACCCAGGCGTTCGCTGCGGGCGCGCGCCTGCACGGCGCCGAGATCGTTCGACAGTGCCCGGTCGTCGAGACCAATCCGCGCGCCGACGGCAGCTGGGAAATCGTCACCGCGCAGGGCACGCTGATCGCCGAGCGCGTGGTCAACGCGGCGGGATTGTGGGCGCGCGAGGTAGCGGCACTGGCCGGTGCCTGGCTACCGCTGATGCCCGTGGAGCACCACTACTTCGTCACCGAGAGCATCCCGGTTCTCGAGGCGCTCGGCCGTGAGATTCCGCTGATCGGCGACGCCGACGCGGAGTTCTACATGCGTCAGGAGGGCAAGGGCCTGCTGCTCGGCGCCTATGAGGACACCTGCACCCATTGGTCGGAGCACGGCACGCCGGCGGATTTCGGCCACGAGCTGTTACCGGACAATCTCGAGCGCATCGAGCGCAACCTGGCCCAGGCCGTGGAGAGCATTCCGGTGCTCGGTACCGCGGGCATCAAACGCGTCGTCAATGGCCCGATGATCTTCTCCCCGGATCTGAACCCGCTTCTCGGTCCCTATCCCGGACTTGCCAACTACTGGTGCGCCTGCGGCGTGATGACGGCGTTCAGCCAGGCAGGCGCCATCGGCAAGCTGCTCAGCAACTGGATGATGGAGGACGACCCGGGCCTCGACGTATTCATGTGGGACGTGACGCGATTCGGCCCGTGGGCCGGCAAGTCCTACACGCGGGCACGAACCGCGGATATGTACTCCACCCGCTTCAAGACGATTTACCCCTACGAGTTCCGGCCCGCAGGCCGGCCGGTCAAGACCACGCCCATCTACGAAACACAGAAAGCCAGAGGCGCGGTCTTCGGAGCCAACTACGGCCTCGAGTACCCGCTCTGGTACGCCACCGGCGGCGCCGAGCAGGCGGACGATTTCACTTTTCGCCGCCCCAACTGGTTCGCCTGCGTCGGCGAAGAGTGCCGCGCGCTGCGGTCCGCGGTGGGATTGCTCGACGTGTCCACCTACGGCAAGTACCGCATCTCGGGGCCGAAGGCGGAAGCCTGGCTGGATCGACTGCTCGCCAATGCCGTGCCTGCCGGGAACGGGCGTACGGTCTTGAGCCCCATGCTCAACCCCCGGGGCCGGCTGATCGGCGACTTCACGGTGACGCGGCTCGGCGACGAGGCGTTTTTCCTGGTGGGCTCCGGCGCCATGGAACGCTTTCACCTGCGCTGGTGGGACCGCTGGTTGCCCGCCGACGGCGTCTCGGTGGAAAGCCTGACCGCGCGTTGGGTGGGATTCAACATTGCGGGACCGAAGGCGCGATCGCTTCTCGAGCGCCTCACCGACACGGACGTGTCCCGCGAGGCGTTTCCGTTTTTGACCGGCCGATCCATGGAAGTGGGGCCGGTACGCGATGCGGTGGTGCTGCGCATCTCGTTCACGGGCGAGCTCGGCTACGAGATCTATTTTCCACCGGAGTACCAGCGCGCGCTGCTTGCCGCCATCGAGGCGAGCGGTGAGGACCTGGGCGTGCGGCTGGTGGGTGGCCGGGCGCTGGGGTCGCTGCGCATCGAAAAGGGCTTCCCAAGCTGGGGCACGGAGCTCTCGCCCGACTACTCCCCGTTCGAGGCGGGACTGGGCCGATTCGTCAAGCTCGACAAGCCGGACTTCATCGGCCGCGACGCCGCGCTCAGGCTCAAGCAGCAGGCGCCCGATTATCGACTGTCCCTGCTTTCGGTGGACGCCACCGACGCAGACGCATGGGGCGGCGAGCCGTTGTTGCGCGACGGCGAATACGTGGGTTACGTGAGCTCGGCCGCCTATGGACATTGCGCAGGCAAGAGCCTGGCGCTTGCCTACCTGAAGCGCGATGCCGCCTCCGCAACCGAGGGTCTCAGTGTCGAGCTCATCGGCGAGCCGCATGCGGTTCAACTGCTCGACGCGCCGGCGGTGGATCCGAAGGGCGAACGCATGCGCGGCTGATCACGATAGTCGCGTCGAAGATGTGTCTGTGCGCAGCTTAGCCCGGCGTACGACGTCTGAACTTACATGTCGTAGTCGAGCAACTCCGGCCCGGAGGTGATGATCTCCTTGCGCCGCGCGACGAATTCCTCCAGGGCCTCCCGGA
>JBFICP010000057.1:0-15780 GCA_041581935.1 Gammaproteobacteria bacterium
CGAGAATCGCGGTGTGGGAGTTGGGGCCTCCAAACTCGGTGACCAGGGCTGCGACACCCTGGTGCTGCATAAGCACCGTATCGGCAGGCGTCAGGTCGTCGGCGAACACGATTTTCCCGGCAAACGAGGCATCGGCACGCGAAAGGGGCTGATCGGTATGGAGCAAGCGCGTCTGCACCGCGTTGACCACATGATCGACGTCATCTTTACGCGTGCGCAGATAGCTGTCTTCCATGGATTCGAACACGCTGACCAGCGCATCACGCTGCAGCTTGAGCGCCCATTCCGCGTTGCGCTTTTCGTCTCGAATGAGCTTGATCGGGGCCTTCGTAATTGCCGAGTCATCGAGCATCAGCAAATGCGTATCGATGAAGGCCGCGATGTCTTTAGCCGTTTCGGGAGGAATCTTGTCCCTAATGGCGTCGAGGTCGGACCGCGCTTCGGCGATCGCCTTCTTGAATCGTTTGACTTCCTTTGCGATTTCCGATTTCTTCAAAAAATACTCGGGAACTTCCACGACACCACGCGAGACGATATGGACATTGCCTATGGCAATGCCCTTCGAAGCGCCGATGCCATGAAGTGAAAAGGTCATATTCCCGAGTCCGTCACTCTGGCTCTCCGAATCGATTCTCGACCAGCCGCGCAATTTCGTCGACCGCTTCGTCGGCATCGTTACCCTTGGCGAAAACTTCGATCACCGCCCCCTTCGAGGCCGCCAGCATCATCACACCCATAATGCTCTTTGCATTCACCTCCTGCTCGCCGCGTTTGATTTTGATATCACTCGCGAAACCCGATGCCAGGCTCACGAGCTTGGCTGCTGCGCGCGCGTGCAGGCCGAGCTTGTTGACGATGGTAAGCTCGCGATTGGCCATCCTACTTCCCGCATCCCCGCTGAGCCGCGCGCCATTGAATCAACGCATCCACAATCGCAGCGTCGTCGGCGCGCTCGGTGACCACGGGCTTTTCCCGTACGTGCAGCTCGCGTGCACGAGCCGCAATCCGCTCGCTCATCACGACGTAACCGGCTTGGCGAAGCCACGCCGATTCGCTCTCCCCGAGTATCTCGAAAAGATTCTCGAGCCCCTCGACGCTGGTAACGACGATGACGTCGATGCGGCCTGCGCGGCCGTGCTCGACGATAGCGCCGGCGTCGACTTTCGGCCTCGCACGCCTGTAAACCTCAGCATACGTCACCAGGGCACCCCGCTTCGAGAGCTCGCAGCCGAGCATCTGACGGCCGCCTTCGCCGCGAATGATCAAGACGCGGCATCCCGCCAGGGCATCCGCACCCAGCTCCGGGAGCGCCAGCAGGTCTTCACTGGTGGCGCGCCCGGACGGGCGTAGCACCGGCCGGATTCCGGACTTCTCGAGCGCCGCCGCGCTCGCCTCGCCCACCGCCGCGACGCGCGCGCGCAGCGACGCCGGATCCATCAGCGCGAGCCCGTGCTCGACGGCGTTCGGGCTCACGAATATGACCAGCGAGAAATCATCGAGGCACGCGAGCGCCGCCCTCGCCGAGCGCGAATCCTTCACAGGAAGTATCTCGATCGCCGGAAAGCGGATTGCGGTGCCGCCGCGCGCCTCGATGAGACGGCTAAGCGCTTCACTCTGATGCCGCGGGCGCGTCACGAGCACCCGTACGCCGGCCAGAGCGACGGCTGGGTCACGACATTCGGCGTCAGCCACCAGCATAGACCTCGGCGAGAATGCGATCGGCTCCGCGTTCGAGCAGTCGTTCCGCGACGATCTTCCCGAGCCGATCCGCCTCGTCGCGGTGCGCCTCGTGCCGCTCGCGAAGCACGGTGCTTCCATCGACGCTTGCCACCAGGGCGCGCAGCTTGAGCACCTCGCCTTCGAGCTCGGCGAAACCGGCGATGGGCACCTGGCAACCGCCGCCCAGTCCCGCGTTCATGGCGCGCTCGGCCCGCACGCGCACGGCGCTGTCGGCGTCGTCAAGTGGCGCGATGAGCGCCTCGATGCGCGTGTCGCCTTCCCGGCACTCGACCGCGAGAACCCCCTGTCCGACCGCCGGCAGCATAACCTCGGGATCGAGCACCTCACGCACCCGCTCCCCGACGCCGAGTCGTCGCAGTCCCGCGACCGCGAGTATCAACGCGTCGAAGTCCCCGTCATCCAGTCTGGCGAGCCGCGTATGCACCCCACCACGAACACTGACCACGTCGAGGTCGGGCCGCGTTGCCAGAAGCTGGCATTTGCGGCGCAGGCTCGAGGTCCCGACCCGCGCTCCCGTCGGCAGAGCCGAGAGCTCACCGTGGTGTCGACAAACGAGCGCATCACGCGCGTCGCCCCGCTCCAGGAAAACGCCGAGCGCGAGTCCCGCTGGAATGTCCACGGTCACGTCTTTCAAGGAATGCACCGCGATGTCGGCACGATTCTCGAGCAAGGCGTTTTCCAGCTCTTTGAGGAACAAACCCTTGCCACCCACCTTGGCGAGCGGCGCATCGAGCAGTTTGTCGCCCTGGGTCGAAAGCGCTACCAGCTCGATATCCAGGCCCGGGTGCCTTTCGCGCAGGAGCCGCGCCACATGCTCGGCTTGCCACAGCGCAAGCGGGCTCTTGCGAGTTGCAATTCGAAGCGCGCTCATCGCCGGCATTCTCACTGACGATCGGTGGGAAAGCCAGCGTCGGCGCGCCGTCGCCGTGCCATCCGTTCCTTACCTCGGACCCGTCCCCGTGTATCATCTCGTGACTGGCTCAGTGCCCGGAGACCTCAATGAGCATCAACCTCGGGGTCGTCATGGACCCGATCGCGAAAATTGCCGTCAAGAAGGACAGCACGCTCGCCATGCTGCTCGCCGCCCAGGCGCGAGGCTGGTCGATTCAGTACATGGAGCCGCCGGATATTTTTCTCCGCGACGGTATCTGTTACGGAAACATGAGCCCGCTCAGCGTTCGTGACGACCTGACGGACTGGTTCGACGTGGGTGAGGCGCAAGTACGGCCGTTGTCCGAGCTCGATGTTGTTCTTATGCGCAAGGACCCTCCGTTCGATATGGAGTACATCTATGCCACCTATCTGCTCGAGCGCGCCGAGCAGACCGGCGTTCTGGTGGTCAACAAGCCACAGAGTCTTCGCGATGCAAACGAAAAGATGTATACGGCGTGGTTTCCTCAGTGCTGTCCCCCCACGATCGTCACCCGCGAGATGGCGCGCCTGTACGAATTTCTCACCGTGGAAAAGCAGATCATCGTCAAGCCGTTAGACGGTATGGGCGGTGCGTCGATCTTTCGCGTGGCGCAAGGCGACGCCAATACCAACGTGATCTTCGAGACCATGACGCGTCACGAAAGCCGCTTCATCATGGCGCAGCGATTTATTCCCGAAATCATCGACGGTGACAAGCGCGTGCTGCTCATCGACGGTGAGCCGCTGCCCTACGCGCTGGCGCGGGTGCCGGCCGAGGGCGACGCGCGAGGAAATCTCGCCGCCGGTGCCCGTGGCGTCGGCGTCGAGCTCGGGCCTCGCGAGCGCTGGATCGCCTCGGAAGTCGGACCGGTCGTGCGCGAAAAGGGCCTCATCTTCGTCGGGCTCGACATCATCGGTGAGCACCTCACCGAGATCAACGTGACCAGCCCCACCTGTATCCGCGAGCTCGATGCCATCTATGGCCTCGACATCGGCTCACAGCTCATGGACGTCATCGAAGACCGGCTCGCCGGCTAGCCGGCGGCACCGGCTCCCGGCGAAACCGCTTCCGATACGGCTATAATTCAGGGGTTTTCGCAGCCTGGATTCCGTCCGAGTGCATGCCATCACGGCTCCGCCGAGCGTAGAAACCTCCGATCGGCTGGGATTCACACTCTTCATCGCCATTGTCGCCCATGCCATCGTGGTCCTGGGGGTGACGTTTGCGCCCCATGAGCGGGCCCGCGAGCTCGTCAGCACGCTGGACATCATCCTCGTCCAGCACCGCAGCGACGAAGCGCCCGAGGACGTCGACTATCTGGCTCAGGCCAACCAGGACGGCGGCGGAGACAGCGAGGCGGCGGAGCGTCCGGCAACGCCATTGAAAGCTCCCTTCGTGGGTCCAATCCCCGATATCGCCATGGCCTCTCCGCCTGCCCAGGTGCGTGAGGAGGTGCGGAGCACGGAGCTCGAGCCCGTCGAGACAAAATCGGCCGCGGCCGAAGATGTGGCGCCGCGCGCGCCGCCCATCCCGGTTCTCACCCAGGACAAGGTGGAGACGCCGGAGCAGGCCGTTGCCAAGCCGAGCGTCGAGCCTGCACCCACACCGGACACGCGTATCGTCACCGAGGCCGAGAGGAAACCCGAACCGGAGCCCGAGCCGCAGGCGCGAACGGAAATGCCGCCGCAGACGACCAAGACGGTGTCGGCAGCGGCACTCATCAATCGCAGCCGTGCCCTGGCGAGCCTGAGCGCCGAAATCGATCGGCGCCTGCAGGCCTACGCCAAGCGACCCAAGCGCAAATGGATTACCGCGAGAACAAAGGAACACAAGTACGCGGCCTACATGGAAGCGTGGCGCCAGAAGGTCGAGCGGGTGGGTAACCTCAACTATCCGGATGAGGCGCGCCGCATGAATCGGTCGGGGAATCTGCTTCTCGACGTGGCTCTGCGCCCGGACGGCAGCGTCGAGGAAATCATTCTGCGCCGATCATCGGGAAAAAAAGTTCTCGACGACGCGGCCATCCGCATCGTCGAGCTGGCCGCACCGTTTGCCAGATTTCCCAAGAGCATCGCCGAGGAAACCGACATTCTGCACGTGGAAAGAACCTGGCAGTTTTTGTCCGGAAATCGCTTCTCGAGCCGTTGATCGAGCGCGGTCTTCGCCGGCGGCGCGGGCCTGCCGAACTTGCCGTCGGGGTGCTTGTATAGCGATACGTGAGTGCCGATAATCGCAGTCGATGGACCTCACGAATCAATTTTTGATCGCGATGCCGTCCCTCCAGGACCCGAACTTTCATCGCACAGTGACCTATCTGTGTGCCCACAATGACGAAGGCGCCATGGGCATCGTCATCAATCGGCCGTTGGACCTGAAGCTCGGCGAGGTTCTCGATCACATGTCCATCGAGGTCGCGAACGACGCGGTCAACTCCATGACGGTGCTCCAAGGCGGACCGGTGCAGCGCGAGCGTGGATTCGTCATTCACCAGCCCGCCGGTCACTGGGACGCGGTGCTGGCGGTCGGCGACGAGATTGCGGTCGCGACCTCCCGAGACATTCTGACCGCCGTTGCCCAAGGCGACGGGCCGCAGCGCGCCGTCGTGGCGCTCGGCTATGCCGGCTGGGGGGCCGGGCAGCTCGAGCGCGAAGTGCAGCAGAACGCCTGGCTGAGCGGACCCGCGGACAGCAGCATCATTTTCGACTTGCCCTACGAGAAGCGCTACGAAAGCGCCGCTCGCCTGCTCGGAATCGACCTCGATCGACTCTCGGGCGAGGCCGGTCACGCGTGACGGAGCAAGCGGAGACGCTGCTTGCTTTCGACTACGGCGAAAAACATATCGGTGTCGCGGTCGGACAGACACTGACCGGCACTGCCAACCCCCTGGAAAGTATCCGCGTCTCGAGCGCTCATCCCGACTGGTCCGCGATCACACGTGTCATAGAGACCTGGAAGCCCGACGCCCTGGTGGTAGGTCTGCCGCTCAACATGGACGGCACGGAGCAGACCGTGACGCGGCGCGCGCGACGCTTCGGCAATCAACTATCGGGACGCTTTTCCCTGCCCGTGCACCTGGTAGACGAGCGTCTCACGACGCGCGAGGCGCGCAATCGCCTGGCCCGCGATGGACGCGCCGGTGACGACGACCACCCGGTTGCGGCTCAGATAATTCTCGAGAGCTGGCTTAATGAACGGGAATCTCCTGCATGAGCGACAAACCCGACGTCGACACGCTCATTACGACGCTCGCCGGCAAAGTCGACAATCATCTCGCCGTCCACCATCGTGATTCACCGTTGATGGTCGGCGTACACACCGGAGGCGTGTGGGTCGCGAAGAAGCTGCACGCGCTGCTCGGCATTGATGAGCCACTGGGCACGCTCAACATCAATTTCTATCGGGACGACTTTACCCGTATCGGCATGCACCCCATGGTCACCCCTTCGGAGCTGGTTTCCGTCGACGACCGGCACGTCGTGTTAATTGACGACGTGCTCTACACCGGCCGCACGATTCGCGCGGCCCTTAATGAAATATTCGACTGGGGGCGTCCGGCGAGCGTCACACTCGGCGTTCTGGTGGAGCGCCCTGGGCGGGAAATACCGATCCAGGCCGACGCCATCGGTGTGAGGCTCGATCTCGCGAGCCACGAATACGTGAAGCTCGGCGGTCCCGATCCCCTGTCGCTCAATATAACCCGCAAGGGATGAAAAAAACGCGAGAGATGCGAAGTTCCGCCGAATCACTCCAAGTCGACGCTCACGGCAGACTCAAGCACTTTCTTTCCATTGACGGTCTCGATCGCGGGCTGCTGATCTCGATTCTCGACACCGCGGAATCATTCGCCGGCGTCGGTGAGCGGGCGATCAAGAAAGTGCCGCTGCTGCGTGGGAAAACCATCGTCAATCTGTTCTTCGAGCCGAGTACGCGCACGCGAACGACATTCGAGCTCGCCGCCAAGCGGCTTTCCGCAGACGTGCTGAATATCAATGCAACCACCTCGTCGACCACGAAGGGCGAGAGCCTGCTCGACACGCTGCGCACACTGGAGGCGATGCACTGCGACATGTTCGTCGTGCGGCACGCGCAGAGCGGGGCTGCGCACTTCATAGCGCGCCATGCGGCGCCGCATATCAGCGTCATCAACGGTGGGGACGGTCGGCACGCGCATCCGACTCAGGCGATGCTCGACATGTTCACCATTCGCCGGCACAAGGGAGAGTTCGCGTCGCTCAAGGTCGCCATCGTCGGAGACGTCGCCCATTCGCGAGTGGCACGCTCGCAGATTCACGCCCTGGTGACGCTCGGCGCCGCCGAGGTTCGTATCGTCGCCCCCCGCACGCTGGTTCCGCCGGGCGTGGAATCCATGGGCGTCACCGTTTACAACGATCTTCATACCGGGCTCGCCGACGTCGATGTCGTGATTCTGCTGAGGCTGCAGAACGAACGCATGCAGGGCGCCCTGCTGCCGAGCTCGCATGAATATTTCCAGTACTACGGCGTGACCGAGGAGAAGCTCGCGCCCGCGAAGCCCGATGCCATCGTCATGCACCCGGGCCCGCTCAATCGCGGTGTGGAGATCGACTCCGATGTCGCCGACGGCTCGCGCTCGGTCATTCTGCGACAGGTCGGATATGGCATCGCCATTCGCATGGCCGTCATGTCCATGGCCATCGGCAGCCACGCCGCCGCCGAGCGGGAGGACGGCTGATGCGCGTGCGTATCGCGGGCGCCCGAGTCGTGGACCCGGCCAACAGCGTCGACGCAATCACCGACGTATTCATCGCCGACGGCTGCGTGCAGGGCATCGGCAACGCACCCGACGGGTTCGAAATCGAGCGCGATCTGGACGCCACCGGCCAGATACTGATACCCGGCATCGTCGACCTACGCGCGCGCCTGCGCGAGCCCGGCGCCGAGCACAAGGCAACCATCGCCAGTGAAACCCGCGCCGCCGCCCGGGGCGGCATCACGACACTTTGCTGCCCGCCGGACACCGACCCGGTCATCGACACGCCTGCGGTGGCCGAGCTGATTCATCAGCGTGCCGCCGAATCGCGCCTTGCCCGGGTTGAAGTCCTGGGCGCGCTGACCCGCAATCTCGACGGGCGCAACCTCGCCGAGATGGGCGCACTCAAGGAGGCCGGGTGCCTGGGGGTCTCGAACGCCCTGGCCCCGGTCACCGACACCGAGGTCATGCTGCGTGCCATGGAGTACGCCGGCACCTTCGGACTCACGGTGTTCGTGCACGCAGAGGATGCCCGGCTCGCCGACGGGCGTCTCGTGCACGACGGGCCGGTCGCCACACGCCTCGGGCTTGCGGGCATACCGGAGATCGCCGAGACCATCGGCGTCGCGCGCGAGCTGCTGCTCGTGGAGCAAACGGGAACCCGGGTGCACTTCTGCCATCTGTCGACGGGACCGGCGGTGGACATGGTGCGCGACGCGCGCAGCCACGGGCTGCCGGTGAGTGCCGATGTTGCGATTCATCAGCTACTTCTCACCGAGTCCGACGTCGGTTCCTTCGAAGCCAATGCCCACGTGCGCCCGCCGCTGCGAAGCCTCGACGACCAGGCGCGTCTGCGCGCCGGCGTGCGCGCCGGCGTGATCGGCAGCATCTGCTCGGACCACCAGCCCCACGAACTCGACGCCAAGCTGAACCCTTTTCCCGAGACCGAGCCCGGCATCTCGTCGCTCGACGGCCTGCTCGCGCTGGTGCTCGATCTCGTCGACGCCAAAGAGCTGACGCTCGTCCAGGCGGTGGCGGCGCTCACCAGCGGACCGGCCGCGGCGCTCGGCGTCGAACGTGGAACTCTCGGCGTGGGCGCGGCTGCCGACGTGTGCCTTTTCGACCCCGACGAGCAGTGGACACTCGACGACGCGAGCATGCTCAGCCGCGGTCACAACACGCCGTTCAAGGGTCGCAACCTGAAGGGTCGCGTGCGAATTTGCATGGTTGACGGCCGAGTGGTGTTCGAAGCGCCCTCGGCGTGATCGGCGCGTCCATGGGCAGGCAAGACCGTAACACCATCTTCGTCGAGACCGCCGAGGTGCTCGCCAACGACGCGTTTCCCGGGGATCAGTACGTGCTGCGCGTGCACGCGCCGAAGCTCGCGGCGTCGGCGAAACCCGGCTCGTTCGCGCACGTTCAATGCGACCCGTTGCTGCCCATGCGACGTCCACTGTCGATCATGCGGGTCGATCCACGCCGCGGCTGGGCTGAATTTCTCTACAAGACCGTGGGCCCCGGAACCACGCTGCTGGCGGAAAAGCCGGCGGGACGAACCCTGAGCGTCATGGGCCCCATTGGCGTCCCGTTCTCGGCGCCCGCCAGCCACCCCCTGGCCCTGCTCATCGGTGGCGGCGTGGGTATACCGCCCATGGTGTTCCTCGCCGAGCATCTGCGTGGCAACGCCGCGGCGTTTCGCCCTTTCGTGATCATGGGCTCCGAGGTTCCCTTTCCGTTCAAGACCCGCCCGTCCCAGACGCTGGTGGCCGGCATGCCCGCCGGCGTCATCGCCTGCATGCCGCTGATGGAGGACTGGGGCATCCCCAGTCGTCTCGCGAGCCTGCAGGGCTATCCGGGATGCTTCGAGGGCTACGTGACGGATCTGGCGCGCGCCTGGCTCGACGCCCTCGACCACAGCCGCCGTGAAGCTGTGTACGTCTATGCGTGCGGACCGACGCCGATGCTGGCGGCCACCGCCGAGCTCGCGCGCGACTACGATCTACCGTGCCAGGTGTGCCTCGAGGAGTACATGGCCTGCGCCGTCGGCGGCTGCGCCGGGTGCGCGGTGCGCATCGACACGCCGCACGGCCCCGCCATGAAACGCGTCTGCGTCGACGGCCCGGTGTTCGACGCATACAGTGTGCACTGGCGGTAAACGCGACCCGCCGGGGAAATTCGCCGTGCAACCATCCGCTTCCGATGCGCTTTTCCAGACCACCTACAGGCTCACGCCCATGGGCGCGGTGCTGGGCGTTCAGATGTTGTTCGTCGCATTCGGCGCGCTGGTGCTCGTCACCGGTGTCGGTGGACTCAGCGTCGGCACTGCGGACTGGGCGCTCAAGGGAATCGGGCTCGCCGGAATTCTCGGTGTCGGCGCCAACCTGGTCCTACCGCGACCCGGGCGGAGCACATGAGCGCGCCCACCACGACCACGAAGGTGCGTCCTCTGGACGGCATCCGCGTGCTCGAGATGGGCCAGCTCATCGCCGGGCCCTTCGCCGGTTGCATGCTCGGCTACTTCGGCGCCGATGTCATCAAGATCGAGCCACCGGGACGCGGCGACGGGCTGCGAAACTGGCGCGTGTTGAAAAACGGCACGTCGCTGTGGTGGCGGGCCATGGGACGCAACAAGAAATGTATCACGCTGGATCTGCGAAAGGAGGAGGGGCGCGCGATTGCTGTCCGGCTGGCCGAGCGCAGCGACGTGCTGATCGAAAATTTTCGCCCCGGCACCATGGAGCAATGGGGGCTCGCGCCGGCGGAGCTCGAGAAACGCAATCCCGACCTCGTTTATGCCCGGGTGTCGGGATACGGACAAACGGGCCCGCTCGCCTCACGACCGGGATTCGCCTCGGTGTGCGAGGGCTTCGGCGGGTTTCGCCACATCAACGGTTATCCGGGGCAGACGCCGGTTCGACCCAATCTGAGCATGGGGGACACGCTGGCTGCGCTTCACGCGGTCATCGGCATACTGCTCGCGCTCCAGAGCCGCGCACGCCCCGGGGGCAGCGGACAGGTGGTCGACGTTGCCATCTACGAGTCGGTGTACAACATGCTCGAGTCGGTGGTCCCGGAGTACCACGGGGCGGGCGCAGTACGCGGGCCATCGGGCTCGACCTTGACCGGTATCGTGCCTACCAATACCTACCCGTGCGCGGACGGCAAGTACGTGATCATCGGCGCGAACACGGACTCGGTATTTCAACGCCTGATGCGCGCCGCCGGGCTGGACGCCCTCGCCGATGACCCGCGCCTCGCCGACAACGCCGGACGCGTCGCCCATCAGGAGGAAGTCGATGGCGCCATCGCCGCGTGGACAGCGACGCTCACATCCGAGGAGCTGCTCGCGCGTCTCGCGAATGCATCGGTGCCCTCGGGTCCGATCTACACCGTCGAGGACATGGTGCAGGATGCGCACTATAACGACCGCGGTATGTTCGAAACCGTCGAGGTCGACGGCGAGCCGCTCATGATCCCGGCCATCGTCCCGCGGCTCGCAGACACCCCCGGCGAGACGTTGTGGCCCGGCCCCTCGCTCGGCGAGCACAACGAGGAAATATACGCCGGGCTGCTCGGCTACTCAGCCGGCGAAATGAAGCGCCTATCGGATGAAGGCGTCATCTGAGAGACGAGAATGAACGAAGGGTCCCCCACTCTTTCAATGCGCGTTCACCTATTCTCCGATCCCCACGGGGACGTGAGGGTGGGTGAAAACTCGGAACGGTAACAGAAGTCTCGGGCGCCAAACTCCGTCATGGGAGCGTGCAGCGAGCGCAGACGCCGCACCGAAACTAGCCGAAGTTGATTTTCGCTTCCAGATTCGTACGACTGTCTGCGTTGTTCAAGGCTTCCTCGAGACTGATCCGGCCTTCCTTGTACAGCGCGAACAAAGCGTCGTCGAAAGTCTGCATCCCCCTTTGGCCACTCTCCTGCATGGCTTCCTTGATCTCGCCGATTTCGCCCTTCAGCATCAGCTCCGCAATGTGCGGCGTATTGATCAATATCTCCACCGCCGCGCAACGCTTTCCATCGAGATCGGGCACCAGGCGTTGCGATATCACCGCGTGCAAATTCAGTGACATGTCCATGAACAGCTGCTTGTGCAGCACCTGAGGAAACATGTTGATTACGCGCTCCATGGCCTGGTTCGAGTTATTGGCATGCATGGTGGAAATCGCCAGATGCCCCGTGTTGCTGAGCTCGAGCGCCGCCTCCATGGTTTCGCGGTCACGTATCTCGCCGATTTGAATGACATCCGGCGCCTCGCGCAGAGAGGATCGCAGCGCCTTGGCATAGGAAATCGTATCGACACCGACCTCGCGCTGGTTGACGATGGATTTCAGGTTGGGGTGGTAAAACTCGACCGGGTCCTCGATGGTGAGAATGTGTCCGGGAGTGGTTTCGTTGCGATGATTGATCATGGCTGCGAGCGTAGTCGACTTACCCGACCCGGTGGCTCCGACCATGAGTATCAGTCCGCGTTTGACGAGAACCAGCTCGTTCAATATTTCCGGTAGGCCGAGCTCTGCAATAGTGGGGATCGACATGGGTATGAGTCGGATAACCATCGCGATCTTGCCACGCTGCCTGAACACGTTGACGCGGAACCGAGCGCTCTCGTCGGGCAGTGCGATGGCAAAGTCGCACTCCCAGGTATCGAAAAAAAGCTGACGAAGGCGATCATCCATGATGCCGTTGGCGGCCGCCTCGACCAGCTCCGGCGTCAGCTGGGTCTTGCCGACGGAAGTGACACGACCTTCCACCTTCAGCTTCACCGGTGAGTCCGCCGTGAAAAAAAGGTCGGACGCGTTCTTCTCTACCAACAGTTTCAGGTAGGGTTGGATATCCATGCAGGCTCCGGAATTGACATCCGCGGACCGACCGCACCTCGGTAATCGGGATTACGAACGGTCTCGAAATGGGTTAACTCAAAGACGATGGCGCTATCAGAAATCAAGCAAAAAATCACTCGGCCTCAGGCGAAATAAGCTGCGATAGTTATCGCATCATGTTGCCTCTTTCTTGCTTCGCCTCCTCGAGTGACAGGTGATCCAAGCCCTCGAGCGCCTCCTTGTTCTGTGCCGCTTTGCCTTCGAGCTTGATGCGCAACCGCAGCTCGTTCTGAGAATCCGCGTAACGCAGCGCGTCGTCGTAGCTGATCTTGTCTGCCTCGTACAGATCGAACAACGCCTGGTCGAAAGTCTGCATGCCGACTTCGCGCGACTTCGACATGATTCCTTTGATTTCCGCCAGCTCGCCCTTGAGGATCAGGTCCTTGATGAGTGGCGTGTTCAGAAGAATCTCGATTGCCGCGACGCGTCCCTCTCCGCTGCGGCTCTTGATCAGGCGCTGTGAAATGAGTCCGCGCAGGTTTGCCGACAGGTCCATGAGCAACTGCGGTTTCCGTTCTTCGGGAAAAAAATTGATGATGCGATCTAGCGCCTGGTTGGAATTATTGGCATGAAGAGTCGCGAGCGCGAGGTGCCCGGTCTCTGCGAACTGAATTCCGAACTCCATTGTCTTGCGGTCACGAATCTCACCGAGAAGGATTACGTCGGGCGCCTGTCGCAGGGAGTTCTTCAGCGCAATGCCCCAGTCCTCGGTATCGACCCCGACTTCACGCTGCATGATGATACAGTTCTTGTGTGGATGGACGTATTCGATCGGGTCCTCGATGGTTACGATATGGCCGTGACTGTTCTGGTTTCGATAGTCAACCATTGCCGCGAGGCTGGTGCTCTTACCCGTGCCGGTGCCGCCGACCATGATGACGAGTCCGTTTTTGGTCATGCAAACGTCTTTGAGAACCTCGGGCAGACCGAGACCGTCGAGGGTTGGAATCTCGGTAGTAATGGTTCGCATGACCAGACCGGGGTGACTTTGCTGAATGAACGCATTGCAGCGGAATCTTCCGACGCCGGGTGGCGCAATTGCGAAGTTGCATTCTTTGGTTGACTCGTACTCTTTGAGCTGCCGGTCGTTCATGATGCAATAGGTCAGCGCCTTGGCGTTCTCGGGCGTGAGTCCCTGCTTCGATACCGGTGTGACCTTGCCATCGATTTTCATCGCTGGCGGAAATCCGACGGTTATAAAGAGGTCTGAGCCGTTCTTCTGCTTTAAAAGCTTGAGAAGATCCAGCATGAATTTTATTGCTTGTTCGCGTTCCATTTCGCTGCTCCGAGGACGTGTTAGCGCCCCCTAGTTACGCTTTGGACTAAGCGATGGAATCCTTGTTTGCTGCTTTGAGCTGCGCCTGTTGACGCGATACTACGCCCTGTTGCACAAGATTCTGTAGAGTTTGATCGAGAGTCATCATGCCGTACTGCTGACCGGTCTGAATCGCAGAGTACATCTGCGCAATCTTATTTTCGCGAATGAGGTTGCGGATGGCCGGTGTGCCAATCATTATCTCGTGCGCCGCTACGCGCCCGCCGCCGTTCTTCTTCAGTAGCGTTTGGGAGATCACTGAACGCAGTGATTCTGAAAGCATGGCGCGCACCATGTCCTTCTCCGCGGCAGGGAATACGTCGACGACGCGGTCGATGGTTTTCGCGGCCGAGCTCGTATGCAGGGTGCCGAACACGAGGTGACCTGTTTCCGCAGCGGTGAGCGCCAGGCGGATAGTCTCCAGATCGCGCATCTCGCCGACGAGTATCGTATCCGGATCCTCGCGAAGCGCGGATCGCAGCGCCTCATTGAATCCGAGCGTGTCGCGGTGAACTTCACGCTGATTCACCAGGCACTTCTTGCTTTCGTGGACAAACTCGATGGGGTCCTCGACAGTGAGAATGTGGCCGTACTCGTTGCTGTTCTTATGATCGATCATGGCGGCCAGAGTGGTCGACTTGCCCGAGCCGGTCGGACCGGTTACCAGAACGATACCACGGGGGGTATCAGAGATATCCTTGAAGATCTTCGGGCAGTTCAGCTCTTCGAGGGTGAGAATCTGGGATGGAATGGTTCGAAAGACGGCGCCCGCACCCCGGTGGTGATTGAAAGCGTTGACGCGGAATCGCGCAAGCCCCGGGATTTCGAAGGAGAAGTCCGTCTCCAGAAATTCCTCGTAATCTTTGCGTTGCTTGTCATTCATGATGTCGTAGACGAGATCATGAACGCTCTTGTGGTCGATCGCCGGGACGTTGATGCGGCGTACGTCACCGTCGACTCGAATCATGGGCGGCAGCCCCGCCGATAGATGCAGATCGGAGGCTCCGTTCTTGACGCCGAACGCAAGCAGCTCACCAATGTCCATTCATCGTTCCTCGCATTGCAAATACGACTCTCGGGGCGCCGAACCGGGTTGCCGCAGAACTAGAAAAGTATAGTCTAGCGAGCATGACGCCCCCAAAGCGGTTCCGGGAGTTTTTCTACCCCACATGACTGCGCGGCTGCCGGGCGAATCCTCGCCGATCTCGGGTCGGCGGGCGGGCTGCCACTCGGCTGCGACGCGCCGGCCAAAGACATGGCCGTAGATTATGGGATCTACACAGGAGGGGCGCCGCATCACCTCACATGAGCAGTATTGCACAATCATTGGAAAAAATTCGGAACCGGGTCACGGTCCTGGAGCGCCGCTATGGCCGGCATCCCGGCGCGGTGCGCGTGGTCGCGGTGAGCAAGACCAAGCCCCCCGAGGCGGTGCGCGCCGCCGCCGAGGCCGGACAACGGGAGTTCGGCGAGAACCACGTGCAGGACGCGCTCTCGAAGCTCGACGCACTCGCTGACCTGGACCTGATCTGGCATTTTGTCGGACCGATCCAGTCCAACAAATCCCGCATCGTCGCCACCCGATTCGACTGGGTGCACAGCCTGGACCGGGAGAAGATCGCCCGGCGGCTGGACGACCAGAGACCGGAAAATCTTCCACCACTTAACGTGTGCATTCAGGTCAACGTGAGTGGCGAAAGCTCCAAGTCGGGCGTCGAGCCGGGTGCGGTGAAGGCGCTGGCTGACATCGTCTCGACGCTGCCGCGCCTGAATCTACGCGGGCTGATGACCCTGCCCCGCCCGTGCGACGATCTCGATGGGCAACGCCGGCCGTTCGCGGAGCTGCGCGGGATTCAGGAAGCGCTGATCGGGGCCGGCTTGGCGCTCGACACCCTCTCCATGGGCATGACCAACGACATGGAGGCCGCCATCGCCGAAGGAGCCACCATGGTGCGAATCGGAACCGCAATTTTCGGGGCCAGGGAGACGTCCTGAGCCGGTCGCCACGGCCTCGCTGTCGATTCAGCGGATAGCGGCTTGCTGGATGATGGCGAATTTGCGCACCCACGGCTCCGATCCGCCCAGGCGCTCGGCGAGGCGCTTACCCGCGGCGGTCGCCTCGGAGTAGCTCGCGTAGTCGCCCACGACCACGCTGTACCAGGTCGTGCCGTCGAGCTCGAAGGCGAAATAG
>JBFICP010000058.1:0-15613 GCA_041581935.1 Gammaproteobacteria bacterium
CGGGTTTTCACGACCACCCGCTCGGCGGGGACATCCAGCAGCGCTTCGATTGCCGCGATCACCGTCGCGCGCCGCGCACACGCCTGCTCCTCGGGTATGCTGGCCGGCGCCTGGTACTCCTGGGCGACGATCCACGTTTCGCCCGCGCGGTAAACATCCAGCGCGAACGCATACTCGGGCATGTCGGCATCGTAGAGCCGGTAGCAGTCGATGCCTTCGCGCCGCGCCCAGCGGCCGATGCGCTTCAAGTTCTTTCGCAGGCGATTGGAGAACATCTCGGCGTTGGCATCGCGGTGCGCGCCCCGGGCGGAGCTGGCCGAGCGCCGCCCGCCTTCGGCGTCGGCGGGGATCTCGAAGGTGGTGAGCGTGCAGGCGAGTGGTCCATTGTCGAGGCGGCGGCTGCCGGTCGCCGGCAGACCGAGGCGTGCGCCCGGGTCGCCCGCTCCGGCGAGCAGCGTGAGCCGCCAGCCGCCGAACCTGGTGGCGAACACCTCGCCCATGGTGGCGTAAAGCGCGGCCAGCCCGTCGCCGCCACCGAGACGTTTGCCATAGGGCGGGTTGCACACGAGCAGCCCGGTTCGTTGAGGCCAGGGAGATTCGAGATCGGCGACGGCGCCCTCGCCGAGGGCGATGCGATCGCCGAGATCCACCGCCGCCAGGTTGTCGCGGGCGCGGGCCACGGCGCCCGGGTCGATGTCCAGCCCGGCGATCGGCGGCAGCCGCGTGAGGCCCTGGCGACGCCGCTGCCGGGCTTCTTCCAGCAGCCGTTCCCACAACGCCCGGTCATGCCCCTGCCAGCCCTGTAGGCCGAAGTAGTCACGGGCGAGCCCCGGGGCCACGTCGGCGGCCATCAGTGCCGCCTCGATGAGCAGGGTTCCGGAGCCGCACATGGGGTCCAGCAACGGCCTGCCGGCCGCGGCCAGCTCCGGCCAGCCGGCATGGGCCAGCATCGCGGCGGCGACGTTTTCCTTGAGCGGTGCCGGGCCACCCTGGCGCCGGTAGCCGCGCCGGTGCAGGCTGTCGCCCGCGAGATCAATGGCGATGGTGGCCACGTCCCGGTCCAGGTGCGCGTTGATGCGCACGTCGGGTCGCGTGCTGTCGACCGACGGCCGCATGCCGGTATCATCGCGCAGCCGATCGACCACGCCATCCTTGACCTTCTGGGCGCCGAATCGCGTATGTCGCAGCTGCGAGCGCGAGCTCACGAAATCCACCCACAGGGTACCGTCTGCGGGCACCTGCTCGACCCAGCGAATGGCGCGAACCCCCTGGTACAGCGCCTCCGCGGTCGGCGCCTCGAAGCTCGCGAGCGGCAGCAGAATTCGGCTGGCGAAGCGCGACCACAGACAGGCCCGGTAGGCGACCTCCAGCGGCGCGCGAAAGCGCACCCCGGCGTGGCCGGCGCGCATGCGGGCCGCGCCGAGTGCGCTGAGCTCGTCGCGCAGCAGCGAAACCAGGTCGCGGGGCGCGGATGCGAAGAAATTCATGTCCGCACGGGCGGCGCGCGCCGATAGGCCCGCCGAGTTCTTAGATTCCTCAGAAACTGTGCGCTGGTTCAAAAAAACCCCGCTCCGGCTGTGCTGAAATACCTGACGTTCCCATACGAAGTATCCAACGGGTCCGTTCGAGATGCCAAAAACCACCCAATGCGAAGTACGTACCACGACTCTGGGCGGGCGGTTGACCTACAGCCGCATCGAGAAAGGCTGGACCCAGCATCAGCTGGCCGCTGCTGTTGGCACCAGTCAAGCGGTCATTCAACGCATCGAGGCCGGTAAATGTAACCATCCGCGCATTCTGCGCGAGCTGGCCGAGGCGCTCGATGTGAGCCCTGCGTGGCTGATGTTCGGCGTCAAGGTCATCGAGGGTCTCGAGCAGGAGGCCATCGAGACGGCGCGCGCCTGGTCGCGGCTGATGGAGCCGCAACGCACCGCTTTGAAGGAGATGATTCTGCGTATCGCGGAATCGGGGCCGGACGCCCTGCAGCTGTCCGAAAACGGTGTGCTGGAAACGAGCGAGCTGCTCGGCCTGCGCTGACGCCTACGGCCTCGGCCGTCCTCTTAGCGACCGCGAGCGTGTTCGCCGGCGCCGGATGCCTGTCCGGCGAATCCGTGCTGGCGCCACGCCTCGAAGCACACCACCGCCACCGCGGTGGAAAGATTGAGGCTGCGGCTGCCCGGTCGCATGGGGATCGCCGCGCGCTCGGTGCGGGGTACCCGCTCGAGCACGGACGGCGGCAGGCCCCGGGTTTCCGGCCCGAACAACAGCGCGTCACCGCAGCGATAATCGATGGCTGCATAGCTGCGGGCGCCGCGCGTCGAGAATGCCACCAGGCGCGCCGGATCCACGGCGCGCAAGTAGGCATCGAGCGAATCGTGCACCTGCACGTGCGCCCATTCCCGGTAATCCAGGCCCGCGCGGCGAAGACGTTTTTCCTGCAGGGTGAATCCCAGCGGCCCAATCAGATGCAGCGCAAAGCCGGTGTTCGCGCACAGGCGTATAATGTTGCCCGTGTTGGGAGGAATCTCGGGCTGATAGAGCACGACGTCGAACATGAGGAGCTTCGCTGAGGTGAGTGGCGACGACTGCAACAGGCTCGGGACGGATTTCTGCGGACTGCGATTGAACACCCCCCTGGTGTTGCTGTCCGGCTGCGTCGGCTTCGGCGAAGAATACACACGGGTCGAAGGCTTTTCCAATCGCCAGGTCGGCGCCGTTTGTCTCAAGGGCACGACGCTCGCGCCGCGTCTCGGCAATCAACCGCATCGGATCTGGGAAACGCCCGCCGGAATGCTCAACTCCATCGGATTGCAGAATCCCGGCAGCCGCTACGTCGTGGACCACATTCTGCCCGAGCTCGATTTCGACGAGACGCGTTTTTTCGCCAACGTCTCCGGTGCGACCGTGGAAGAATACGTCGAGGTCACGCGCATTTTCGACGACTCTCCAATCGATGCGGTGGAAATCAACATTTCATGTCCGAACGTGCGCGAGGGTGGGGTCGTGTTCGGTAACGATCCCGACATGTCGGCGCGTGTCGTGGAAGCGTGCCGGGCGGCAACCTCGAAACCGGTCATCGCAAAGCTCTCGCCGAATCAAACCGATATCGCGGAGAACGCCCGTAGATGCATCGAGGCCGGAAGCGATGCGCTGGCGGTGGTCAATACGTTTCTGGGCATGGCCGTCGACGTCGACAGCCGGCGCCCGGTCATCGGCGCCAACCACGCGGGTCTCTCCGGCCCGGCGGTCAAGCCGATGGCGCTGCTCAAGGTGCACCAGGTCTATCAGGTGGCGAAAGCCCACGGTGTGCCCATTATCGGCCAGGGTGGCATCGCCAGCGCGCAGGATGCGCTCGAGTTCATCATCGCCGGTGCCGCCACGGTTGGCGTCGGCACGGCGCTGTTCTACGACCCGCTGGTGTGCGCGCAAATCAACGCGGGTCTGGTCGATTACATGCGGCGGCACAATCTCGACGATCTGACGCGGCTGACAGGCAGCCTCGAGATCAACAGCGGCGCCGAAGCCTGGTGCGCGTGAACGACCGAATGAGCGGACACGTCTGCGGTGTGAGAGCCAACGGGTCGAACGAGCACTCCGCTCAGCGTTGCCGCTCCAGTCGCCTCAGGAAAACGCTCATCTCCTTGGCCGCCTGTATATCGCCGTTGCGTGTGGCCGCCTCGATACCCTTTTGGTACGCCTTCGCGGCGTCGTCGTCGCGACCCGCGGCAGTCAAGGCTTTGCCGTACACCTTCCAGGCCGCCGAGTAGCCGGGATCGAGCTCGACGGCACGGGCCAGATGCTCGGCGGCGCGCGCCGGTTGCTCCTCGAGGTACGCGTTTCCGAGGCTGAAGCGCAGTAGCGCGTCGTCTCTGCCCGCGGCGAGCATCGATTCGAGGTTCTCAATGAGCCCCACGGCCGTTATCCGCGCCAGAATGCCGGGGTCAGGATGACCAGCAGGGTGAAGATCTCCAACCGGCCGAGCAACATTGCGATCGAAAGTATCCACTTCGCGCCTTCGCCGATGTCCGCGTAGTTCGCGCCCACCGAACCGAGGCCCGGGCCGAGGTTGTTGATACACGCGGCCACGGCCGAAAAGGCGCTGACCTGATCGAGTCCGAGCGCCAGCAATGCGAGCATCATGAAGGAGAAAGTCGCCACGTAGGTGGCGAAGAAACCCCACACCGCGTCAACCACCCGATTGGGCATGCTGGCTCCGTTTATCTTGATGGGCACCTGCGCGTTGGGATGAATCAAACGCATGATTTCGCGCTTGCCCTGCTTGAACAGCAGCACCACCCGGATGACCTTCAGCCCGCCTCCGGTGGAGCCTGCACAACCTCCGACGAAGCTCGCAAACAGCAGCATCACCGGTAGGAAGCTCGGCCAGATGGCGTAGCCGCTGGTCGTGAAGCCGGTGGTTGTGCTGATGGAGACGGTTTGAAACACGCCGTGGCGAACCGCGCTCGCAAACGAGGGGAAGGCCTGCGAGTAGTAGAGATACACACTCGTGATCATCGAGATGCACACGAGCAGCAGAATGTAGGTTTTGAGCTCCGTGTCTCCGAGATACGGGCGGGGACTTCTCGAGCGCCAGGCGAGAAAATGAATGGCGAAGTTGATACCTGCGATGGTCATGAAAACGACCGCGACCGCTTCTATGAGCGGATTGTCGTAATGGCCGAGGCTCGCGTCATGGGTCGAGAAACCCCCAATCGCCACCGTGGAGAAGCTGTGCGACACGGCGTCGAAAGGCCCCATGCCTGCGAGCCAATAGGCGACCGCGCACAGAATCGTGAGTCCGAGATAGATGTACCACAGGGCTTTGGCGGTCTCGGTAATGCGAGGAGTGAGCTTGTTGTCCTTCATCGGCCCCGGCGTCTCGGCACGATACAGCTGCATGCCGCCGACACCGAGCATCGGCAGGATTGCGACCGCAAGCACGATGATGCCCATGCCGCCCAACCACTGAAGCTGCTGGCGATAAAAAAGCAGCGAGTGGGGGAGGGCATCGATATTTTCGATCACCGTCGCACCGGTCGTCGTGAGCCCGGAGATCGATTCGAATACCGCGTCGGTCACCGACATATCCGCGATATGCGACAGAAGCAGCGGAACGCTGCCGCTCAGACCGAGTGCGACCCAGAACATGACGACGACGATGAACCCGTCGCGGAGTCGAAGCTCCCGATGGTGATGTCGAACGGGGAGCCACAAGGCGAGTCCGGCTGCCAGGATGAGAAAAAAAGCCCCCAGAAAGGCCTCTAATACGCCATCCTCGTACCACCAGGAAACGAGCATCGGTGGCAGCATGCTGATGCTGAACAAGCCTAGCAGCAGCCCGAGAATGCGTTGGACAACGAAAAGCTGCACGAATCGATCGTCCCGAAGTGGTCGCTGCGACTATAGGAAGGTAACACCCACCTGGAAGATTTTCTCGACATCGGTCACGTGCTTCTTGTCTATCAGAAACAAGATGACGTGATCGCCCGCTTCGATGCGAGTGTCGTGATGGGCAATGATAACCTCATCACCGCGCACGATCGCATCGATCGTCGTGCCGGGCGGCAGCTTGATCTGCTCCACGGCGCGACCGACGACCTTCGATGTCGTGCTGTCGCCATGGGCAACCGCCTCGATGGCTTCGGCCGCACCGCGGCGCAGCGAATGCGCCACGACGACATCGGCGCGACGTACGTGCGCAAGCAAGCTGCTGATGGTCGTCTGCTGTGGTGAGATGGCAATATCGATTATGCCGCTTTGCACGAGATCCACATAGGCGCTGCGGTTGATCAATGCCATAACCTTGCGTGCGCCCATGCGCTTCGCGAGCATCGCCGACAGAATGTTAATCTGGTCGTCGTTGGTGACCGCGCAGAAAACATCGGTGGTATCGATATTTTCCTCGCGCAACAAATCCTCGTCAGCCGCATCTCCCTGCAGGACGATTGTCTTGTCGAGCGTCTCGGACAACGCTCGCGCACTGTCCATGTTGCGCTCGATGAGCTTGACGCTGTATTTGCTTTCCAAACCACTTGCCAGTCGCCGACCGATATTTCCGCCACCGGCGAGGATCACGCGCCGGACAGGCCTGTCGAGCTTGCGCAACTCGCCCATGACATCGTGTATATGCTCGGATGCGGCGATGAAAAACACCTCGTCGTCCGCTTCGATGACCGTATCGCCTTCGGGCACGATGGGGCGGCCGTGACGAAAAATAGCTGCGACGCGCGTGTCGATTCCCGGCATACGCTGTGGCAGCTCTCGCAGGGCGTGCCCCACGAGAGGACCGCCGTAATAAGCCTTGACGGCGACGAGTCGCACCCGGCCGTCGGCGAAATCGAGGACCTGCAACGCACCGGGGGTTTCGATCAGGCGTTGAATCGAGTCGGTGACGAGCTGCTCGGGACTGATCAGCACGTCGACCGGCAGCGCTTCCTGACAGAACAGCTCAGGATGGTTCAAATACTCCACCGAGCGTACTCGCGCGATTTTGGTCGGGGTATGAAACAGCGTGTAGGCCACCTGGCAGGCAATCATATTGGTCTCGTCGCTGTTGGTGACTGCCAGCACCAGATCGGCATCCTCAGCGCCAGCCTTTTGCAGCACGTCGGGATGCGATGCATGTCCGACGACGGTGCGAATGTCGAGATGATCCTGCAGCGATCGGAGTCGATCGGGATCGAGATCGACGATGGTGATGTCGTTGGCCTCGCTGGCCAGGTTGTCGGCGACCGTCATGCCAACCTGACTCGCACCTAGGATTATTATTTTCACGTGATTCGTGTACCGAGTTCAGGGCGATTCGGCGCCTGGAGGCGATTTTCGCCGCGAATTCTACTATTCCGAACTCGCCGTCACACGTTTGGGATCGATACCGAGCGCACGAATTTTTCGATACAGATGCGTGCGTTCCAGTCCAACCCGTTCGGCGACCTTGCTCATGCTGCCGCCTGTCTCGCGTAGCTGATACTTGAGGTAGCTGCGTTCGAACTGCTCGCGCGCTTCCTTGAGAGGTAAATCGAAACCGGTGGGCACGTCGGTCCCGCTCTTGTCGCGCGTGTCGCCGAGCGAGATTTCGATCTCATCCTGGTCGATGTTCGTTCCGCTGCCGAGGATGAGAAGACGGTGCACGACATTCTTGAGCTCGCGAATGTTACCAGGCCACGAATAATTGCGTAGACGATTCTGCGCCCCGACCGTGAAGCGCCGGTACGGCAGCCCCTCGGTGCTGGCCAGCTGATCGATATAGTAGTTGAGCAGCTCGGGGATGTCGTCTCGGTGAGTGCGCAGCGGTGGTATCTCCATCGGAACGACGTTCAGGTGATAGTAGAGGTCCTCGCGTAGCTTTCCCTGCTCGACCGCCTTGTTCGGATCGTGGCTCGTTGCCGCGATGATACGCACGTTGATATTGACCGGAGCAACGCCGTCAATGCGCAGAAACGACTGGTGCCGAAGCGCGCTCAGCAGGCGTGCCTGCACCGAGAGGTCCATGTCGATGATGTCCTCTAAAAAGAGCGTGCCGCCGTTGGCCTGCTCGAGCGAACCGAAGTGAACCTGCTCGCCGTCCTCAACGCCGAACAGCTCCGCTGCCGAGTTTGCGCTCGACAACCCCGCGATCGGCACCCTGACGAAGGCTCCGTCCCGGCGGTTACTCGACTGATGGAGGTAGCGGGCGAACACCTCTTTGCCGCTTCCGGACTCGCCCAGAAGCAGCACGGGCGTGTCGTGCTGCGCGATGCGTTTGGCCTGCTCGCGCAAGCTCTGCATCACCGGGCTCCGGCCTACGGGCTCGTTGACGGCGCCCGAGGTGCGCCGCAGTCCGATGTTCTCCTGTTTGAGTTGCGCGGATTCCAACGCGTTTTTTACGGTGACCAGGAGCTTGGCAGTGGAAAGGGGCTTTTCGAGAAAATCGTAGGCGCCCAGCCGCGTGGCCTCGACCGCCGTTTCCACCGTGCCGTGCCCCGACATCATGATCACCGGCGTATCCAGTCCCGAGTCGCTGGCCCATTCCTTGAGCAGCGATATGCCGTCGGTATCGGGCATCCAGATATCGAGCAGGATCAGATCGGGACGCCGTGCGCGGCGCGCCTGGCGGGCCTGCTCGGCGTTTTCCGTCGCGCTCACGTCGTATCCTTCGTCTTCTAGAATTTCCTTGACCAGCGCGCAGATGTCGGGCTCGTCGTCAACGATGAGAATATACGCGTCGCTCATATCGCCTGCCTCTGAGTCATCGGTGAGGACCGAGAGTCGCCGGAGACCACCGGGAACTGCATGATGACGCTGGCACCGCCCTGGGGCTGACTCTCGGCCCAGACAACACCGCCGTGCTCCTCCACGATTTTCTTGACGATGGCGAGACCGAGTCCGCTGCCCTTGGTCTTGGTCGTTACCTGGGGATCGAAGATGTCGTCTGTGAGATTTTCCGGAAGGCCCCGACCGAAGTCGCGGGTGCGGATCTCGACCAGATCCCGTGACGGCTCTTTGACGAACAGCGTTTCGATGTGTATGCGTGCCGGAGTTTCGGGCGGACTCGCCTCGAGCGCGTTCTTGATCAGATTGTGCAGTATCTGGCGGAGGCGATCGGCGTCGGCCTCGAGCGGCGGTAAATCCTTTGCAAGGGTGGTTTCGATAACCACCTCGCTGTCGCTGGCCCGATACAGCTCAACCACGTCATTGACCAGCTCGTTGACATCGACGTCGCGCAGCTGAATCTGCGGCGCGCGGGCGTAGTCGGAAAATGCATTGACCATGGCCTTCATCGCTTCTACCTGCTGCACGATGGTGCGAGTCAGTCGATCGAGCGCGTTGCTGTCCCTGGTCGGCATCTTTCCCAGGTACTTGTGCCGCAGCCGCTCTGCGGAGAGCTGTATGGGCGTGAGCGGATTCTTGATCTCGTGAGCGAGACGCCTTGCCACCTCGCTCCAGGCGGCGTTGCGTTGTGCCTGAATCAGATCGGTTACGTCATCGAAGACGATGACCTGCCCGACGAACGAGCCGCCCGATGCCGACAGCGGCGTGCCGCGGCACATGAGGACCTGACGCCCGCCCGGACCGAGCAAATTGACTTCCTCGCGCCAGTCCCCCTGTTGCCTGAGCGACGCATCGGTCGCCGTCACATGCGCGTGCAAAGCATGCTCCAGGGGGTGCAGATGCGGGTGACCCTCGCTCATCTCATTCAAGGTCTTTCCGGTCTCGGCGAGCAGGTCCACATTCAGAATCTGATTGGCCGCCTTGTTGCTCGTGAACAGGCGTCCGCCCTCGTCAAGCGTCAGCACGCCCGTTGAGAGCTGCGACAGAACGGTTTCCAGATAGCGTCGCTGGTCTTCCACCTGTTGCTGGCTGCGCCGCGTCTCGTCGCGGGCTCTGGCGAGCCTTCGCGTCATGTCGTTGAACGATTCGACCAGGAAGCTCACTTCGTCTTCGCCGGAAGTGCGCAGCTGCGTTTCGTAGTCGCCGTCTGCGACGGCCCGCGTTCCCTCGGCAAGATCCTGAAGCGGCGCCACCATGCGGCGCGCCGAGTAGAATGCCGCCCACACGGCGGCGAACAGGCTCAGGAGAAGCACCAGCGACAGGGTCAGAGTGAAGCTGGTTTTCAACGGCTTGCGAAGATAGGCGAGCTCGCGATACTTGCCGTAGGTCGACTGCACCGTGTCGGCGAGCGTGCTGGTGCGTTCGGCCACCGGATACAGCGCCTGCAGAATGCGTGGCTCGGCGGTCGACACGTTCTCCGGCAGGCTCACGACAACGCGCACGTGCAGCCCGGCATCGCCGATCGGATCGAGCCCGATGTAGGTGCCGGACTGGCGCAGCTGCACGAGGATCGCGTCGCTCGGCCGGTTGGGCACGATGGAGGTCGGATCGCTGCTGCTCGATGCGATGATATGGCCGTTCGCGCCGATCAGGGTGAACTCCGACGCGCCGCTCAGCCGCCGGCTGTCGTCGAGACCGATGGCGATCTGTTCCTTGGGTAGGTCCACGAGATCGCCGGCCACCACCTCGGTATGACTGAGGAGCTCGCGCATGCGCACTCCGAGAGCCGTTCGACTGAGTTCGAGGGCGTCGTCCAGTGCGCGCTCGATTCTCACGTCGAACCAGCTGTCAATGCCGCGGTGAAGAAACTGCAACGAAAAGTAGTAAACGACCAGCACTGGAGTGACGGACAGAATGACGAACACCGCCACCATGCGCACGGTTAGCCTGGCGCCCGGCTGTCCGCGACCTACCTGGCGCAGCAGGGTGAACAGATTCCAGCCGATGAGCGCGGCCAAAGCGATCAGCCCCAGCGCATTGATGACCAGCAGCACCGAGTACAGCTGACCGAAGCGTGCCGAACCCTGGGTCGCATTGCTCATCAACACCAGCGACACGAGCAGCAGCAGCACGAAGACGAGTATCGGGCCGACGCCGGTGATGAAACGTTTCAGCGCTTGATTGGCCATTGGTACCAGTCGCTTTCCAGTCGCCACAGAGAGCTCAGATAGGCCCAGGGACGCATCGGTGAGGGCAGGGACTCGATGTCGAGGAGCGCGCGTAACCGGAGATAGTAGTGGCCGTCGGCTCTGAGCAGGTGCGCGTCAAGCAGCGGAAAGCGCCGTATCTTGCCTAATCCCGCCACCAGATCGTCGAAGGCCGCGAAAACCTGGGCCTCACCCGAGTTCAAATTCCGCACCAGGTACGTCTTGCTCAACGGACGCGTTTCGATGCGGAATTTCGCTTCGATGTGCGCGACCTTCTCGTCCCACCAGAGGTTGTCCCAGATGAGGCCGCGCTCGCGCAACACCTCCATATCCAGAATGATGGTGACCGGAATGCCGTTCTCGATGGCTTCCAGAGTCTCGTCGCTGAACACGAAGCCGATGTCCGCATCGAGGAGATAGACGCCGTCGACGAGCTCGGTTCTGGCGTCGTGGATGTCGAAGCCGGCCTTGATCTCCTCCGGGGCCGACGTGCTCGGCTCGGTAATGACCAGAAGCAGTGAGCAGACGGCGAGCCACACCGCCGGCCAGGCGCGGACGCGGAACCGCTCAACGCTTGCCAAGCAGTGCATAGTAGAAACCGTCCATCATGTCCTCGCCGGGCAGCACCTGCCGGCCGTGCTCGGTGGCCCGACCCCACGCACATTCCATGGGGCCGCCGGTGGCATTCGGGTGTTTCGCGAGGAACTCGGCCAGCACGTGGTCGTTCTCCCGCGGCAGGTACGAGCAAGTAGCGTACAACAGCCTTCCCCGTGGGGCCAACAGAGCCCACAGCGCGTCGAGCAGCCGAATCTGCGTTTCCGCCAGGGTTTCGACGTCCTCGGGGCGCCGCAGGTGCTTGATGTCGGGATGCCGGCGGATGACTCCGGTGCCGCTGCACGGTGCGTCGACGAGGATGCGATCGAACGCTTGTCGATTCCACCAGCTGCCCGGATCGCCGGCGTCGGCGCATACCAGCGAGGCCTGCAGCCCGAGGCGGCGCAGGTTGTCCTCGAGTCGCGCCAGCCGATTGGCGTCGCGGTCGACGCACACCAGCTCGCCGACTGCGGGTTGCTGCTCGAGAAGGTGTGTGCTCTTGCCGCCGGGTGCCGCGCAGGCGTCGAGCACGCGCATGCCGGCCGTCACCTCGAGTATGCCGGCGGCGAGTTGCGCGGCGCCGTCCTGCACCGTTACCCGACCATCGTCGAATCCCGGTATGGCACGCACGTCTCGGGCCTCGTGCAGGCGAAGGCCGTGGGTGGTGTGCGCGATGGGACTCGCCGCGATACCGTCGCGCTCGAGCGCTGTCAGGTAGGCGTGCCGCGAGCAGCGGCGGGCATTCACGCGAAGCGCGAGCGGTGGCCGTTCATTATTGGCATCGAGAGCGCGCTGCCAGTCATGGGGCCAGGCAGCCCTGGTGGCATCGACGAGCCAGCCCGGGTGGGCGAAGCGGCCTTCATCGCTGCGATCCAGTTCCGCCATCAACTGCGAGCGGCGGCGCTGGAAGGATCGCAGCACCGCGTTGACGAGCGCCGCGGCCCAGTGCTTGCCGGTGCGGCGAACCAAGGACACGCTTTCCGCAACGGCGGCGTGTTCCGGAATGCGGGTATGCATCAGCTGGTAGAGGCCGAGCAGCAGCACCGCGCGCACCGTCGTTTCCTTTCTGCGCAGCGGTTTGTCCAGCAGCCGCTCGAGACAGATCTCGAGCCGCGGCAGCCAACGGCTGACACCGAAGCAGAGCTCGCGGGCGAGTGCCCGATCGCGGCCGTCATCGAGTCCGACCAGATGCGCTTCGAGACCGGCATCGAGCGTCCGGCCATGGCCGAGCATGTCCACCATCACCGCAACCGCCGCGGCGCGGGCGCCGCCCTCGTGCATGTCCAAGTCGGCCGTGTCTCTCACATCCCTCTCCGGTCCTTCACGAGCGCGCGAGTCCGGCAACGTGCAGGCAGGTACCCACCGCCAGCGAATGGGCGTTGAGGTAGTCGCCGCAGCTCATGATTCTCTTGCCGGCCGGCTGCAGCGAGAGGATGCGCAGGCTATCGCGTCCGGTGGCTACGTCGATGCCCGAGCCGTCGCGCGCCACCACGGTGCCCGGAGCCGCGTCGACGTCACCAGCCACCACCCGTGCGCGCCAAATGCGCAGCCGCGCACCGGGCTCGCCATCGCGGTCTCCGGCCGCGGATCGAAAGGTATAGGCCACCGGCCACGGGTTGTAGGCACGTACCTGCCGTTCGAGAGCCTGCGCCGGCCGGCTCCAGTCGAGCAGTGCGTCTCGCTTGCTGATGCGCGGCGCATAGGTTGCCAGCGACTCGTCCTGGGGCTCGCCACGCAGCCGGCCTCGTTCCAGCTCCGCCAGGGCCTCGACGAGGATGTCCGCGGCCAGCGCCGCCAGGCGATCGTGAAGACTCGCGCCGGTGTCGTCGTCGCGGATCGGGCAGCCGACCCGGCGCAGCACCGGGCCGGTGTCGAGGCCCGCATCCATCTGCATGATCGACACGCCGGTCTCTCGATCGCCGGCGAGAATGGCGTGCTGAATGGGTGCCGCGCCGCGCCAGCGCGGCAGCAGCGAGGCGTGCACGTTGATGCAACCGAGGCGCGGAACGACGAGCACAGTCTCGGGGAGAATCAGCCCGTAGGCGGCCACGATCATGGCATCGGCGTTCCACGCGGCGAGTGCGCGTGCGGCCTCGGTGCCGCGCAGGTTGGCGGGCTGCTCGACGGGAATGCCATGCGCCAAGGCGAGCGTCTTGACGGCGCTCGCCCGCGGCCGTCGACCGCGACCCGCCGGCCGGTCCGGCTGCGTGTACGCGGCGGCGATGTGATAGGCGTGCGCGAGCAGCGCCTCCAGCACGGTAGCGGCGAACGGCGGGGTTCCGGCAAATATCAGTCGCAAGCCCATGGGTGACCGTGGAAGGTGATGATGTGTAGATTCTAGGGGCCGTGCCCGACGACACCGGGACGCGGTTGCTTTGCGTCGAAATACAACCGCGTCCCGGATTCGTCCTCGCGCTAGAGCACCTGGCGCTGCTGCTTCTGGGCCTTCTTGCGAATGCGTTGGCGCTTGAGCTGCGACAGGTAGTCGACGAACAGCTTGCCGTCGAGATGATCGATCTCGTGTTGCACGCATACCGCCAGCAGCCCGTCGGCCTCGAACTCGAATGGCTCGCCGTCGCGGTCGAGGGCGCGGGCACGGATCCACTCGGCGCGCTCCACAAATTCATAAATACCCGGTACCGACAGGCATCCCTCCTCTGTTTCGACGTTTCCGGCGAGCTCGAGAATCTCGGGATTGATCAGGCATAGCGGCCGATCGCCCTGCTCGGAAATGTCGATGGTGACGACGCGCTTGGCAACGTTCACCTGGGTGGCCGCGAGTCCGATTCCCGGTGCCGCGTACATGGTCTCGAGCATGTCGTCCACGAGTCGGCGGACGCCGTCATCGACCCGATCCACCGGCGTCGCCTGGTTGCGCAGACGCGGGTCTGGAAAATGAAGAATTTCGCGTATTGCCATGCCTTTGTCCCGGCCGCGCCGTTGCTATCAATGTTCACCGCGAGCGGCCGATAATTCTACTGGATGCTTTCCTTCTGGCGCCATCGGGCGCCGGCGAGCGGCCCACGAAATGGCCGCAAACTAGCGATATCGGCGGCCGATTTTGTTTGAATTTTCAGAATTGTATAGCCTATATTTATTGCGTGTTCCCAACTAGTTCCCGGTGACGCTCGGCATTTCCGCCGGGGCTTGCCCGCGGACCCTCATACGAGCGCGCTCAAGGTTCCAGATGCCCACAAAGAAAGTTTTCAGCCTGATTTTGGCTGCCCTGGTGGTACCCGTGCTGGCCCTGGCCCAGAGCGTGGAGCTGAACCCGGATCACCCCACCCGCTACATCGTCAAGAAGGGCGATACATTGTGGGACATTTCCGAGCATTTCCTGGTCGAGCCCTGGCGCTGGCCGGAGATCTGGCAGATCAATCCCCAGGTCCGCAATCCGCACCTTATTTATCCCGGCGACGAGCTGGCGCTGTTTTATCGGGACGGGCAACCGGTGGTGCAGATCACGCGGCGCGGCGACGCGGGTGAGACGCCGGGACAGGTCATCAGTCGCCGGACCGGCCCGCGGACCGTGAAGCTCTCGCCGCAGGCTTATGTCGTGGATCGCGACGACGCCATCCCCACCATTCCCGTCGACGTCCTACGGCCGTTCCTCAACCGTCCCCGAGTGCTCGGAGACGGTGAGTTCGAGGCCGCGCCCTACGTGGTGTCGGCGGGCCGGGGTAACCTGGTCGCGAGCCTCGGCATGCAGGTCTTCGTCGTCGGCTTGAACCCCGATCAGGGCACGCGATTCGGCGTGTTTCGCCGCGGCCAGGTGTACCGCGACCCGTCGAAGAACAATGAGATTCTCGGCTACGAGGCGATCCACGTCGCCGATGCCGTGGTCGAGAAGCCCGGGGACCCGGCCACGGTGCTGCTGCTCACCAGCACCCGTGAAGTGCGGGCCGGCGATCGCCTGTTTCCGGTCCGGGAAGATCAGGTGGTCACCAACTTCATGCCGCGGGCGCCGGATTGGAACGTCAACGGGCAAATCATCTCGGTGGTGGACGGTGTCACCCAGATCGGTGAGAACGACGTGGTGGTGCTGAATCTGGGCAGTGAGGATGGCATGAAGGAGGGACTGGTGCTCGGTATCTTCCAGAGCGGCGACCGAGTGCAGGACCTATGGGCGGAGCAGGACCGGGTGCAGAATATCTACGTGGATCTCCCCGAGCTGCGCGCCGGCACCATCATGGTATTCAGATCCTTCGAACGTGTCAGCTACGCGCTCGTCATGCAGGCGACCCGAGCCATGCATCTGCTCGACGCCGTCAAGAACCCCTGAACCTCGGTTAAGCTAACGATCGTCCGCGTGTCGCGCCGCGGCCCGCGGCGTTCCACGATCGTCGCAACGGCGATCCTGCGTGAGATCCAGGGATGGAAGTCGAGCCCGCTCACTGGCTGGCACTCAACCGCTTGCCCGGCCTGCACCGCGCCGAGCGCGCCGCGCTGCTCGACGCGCGCGCATCGCCGGGCGACATCCTCTGCGCGCACGGACCCGCCGACTGGCGCGGCGTGGAGCGCGATCTCGCCTGGCTGGATCACCCCGATCGCCATCTCGTGAC
>JBFICP010000059.1:0-15166 GCA_041581935.1 Gammaproteobacteria bacterium
CAACGACATCGCGGCGGCCGTCATACCACCAGCTGTAACGGAGCCCGTAGAGGCGGCCTGTCGAGGGTATGAATTGCCAGATCCCCGAGGCGCGTGCCGGGGAATAGGCGAATGGCTGATAGGCGCTTTCCACCACCGGCAGCATCGCGAGCTCTCCGGGCAGATTGCGGCGCTCCACTTCACTGACGATGTGATGCAGATACAGTCGCGCGCGCTCGGAGACGCGATCCATGTACTCCTGATTGCGCCGGAACCACTCGACCTCGCGGGTCACGCGGGGGCGATCGTGCACATCGAGAGCGAAGCGGCTGCGGGTGCGATGCCACAGATCGGCTTTGATCGGGGGCGCCACGTCAAGCGTCGGCGCCGGCGATCCGTCGTCGGCAGCGAGGACCGTAGCATCCACGGCCGCATCGCCCGGATCGCGGAAATGCATGTCAAAATCGGTGCCCGGCAGCGTGCCCGAGCCGGTGCCATGGTCCGGGTCGGGATTCGGACCGGTTTCCAGGCCGGACTCCAGGGAAAAAATCCCGCTGCCCGAGCACGCGCAGAGCAACAGCGCCGAGCAGCCCAGCAAGGCGACACGGCCGAGCCCGGTGGCGCGCCTCGCGGCCGGTGCGCTGACAGTGTGGGTCGGGGAGCGGGAGGCGGCCGCGAGGGCACCGGTTGCTGTCATTTTTGTCGGTACTCGGAGTGGAATTGGCCGCGTAGACCGGCGTAATCGTAGAAGTCGACCAGGGGCCGGTCAAGGACACAGTTGGCGTTTCGACTTTCGGTCGCGCTCCGGAGCGTTTCATACAATGGTTGTGTCGCCGCCCCGAATCGAGAAATACTTGCAATGATGGACGCATCTTCCTCAGCCCAACTCATCGATCGCCAGCAATTACACGCTTGGTTCTCCCGCCTTCCTGGGCACGAAATCGCCAAGCAGCAAGTCGCGCAGCTCGATCGGGTGCTGCCCAACCTGTTTGGATATCATCTGATACAGGTCGGAAGACTCGGCGACTTCGACCTGCTTTCCATGAGCCGGGTCTTGAACCGCAATATCGTCGAGATCGACGGTCAGGCGCAGGGGCACCACTATCCGGTCGTGCACGGCAGTGCCACCGCATTGCCCGTCGAGTCCGACAGCGTCGACGTGGTTGTGTTGCCACACATTCTAGAGTTCGAAGCGCAACCCCACGAGGCGTTGCGCGAATCGGCTCGCGTCATTTTGCCGAACGGTCATCTTCTCATCTGTGGGTTCAATCCTTGGAGCATGCTCGGTTGCTGGCGGTATCTGAAACGGCGTCAGCAGGCGGTGCCGTGGCGCGGCCGGTTTCTGGCGCTCACGCGCTTGCACGACTGGCTGGCGCTGCTCGGCTTCGATGTATTGAGTCAGGATGCATGCTTTTTCAAGCCGCCTTTCAGCAACGAACGGCTGCTACGCCGGCTGGATTTTCTCGACCGGGTCGGCAATCGTCTGCCGGCCTATTTCTCGGGCGCATACATGCTGCTTGCCCGCAAACGGGTCACCACGCTGACGCCGATTCGAACGCGGTGGCGGCCGCAGCGGCGGCTCGTCTCCGTGGGGCTCGTCGGCCCGTCGGCGCGCGTTGCCGACGGACTGGCCGAGCGTGAGTGACATCGTCGAGATACACACCGACGGCGCATGTCGTGGAAACCCCGGCCCCGGCGGCTGGGGTGCCATCCTGAAGTACGATGGCCATGAAAGAGTCTTGAGCGGCGCCGAGGCGCATACCACCAACAACCGCATGGAGCTGCTTGCCGCCATCCGGGGCCTCGAAGCGCTCAAACGCGGCTGCAAGGTGCGCCTGGTGACCGATTCCCAGTACGTGCGTAACGGCATCACCGATTGGATGGCGAAGTGGAAACGCAACAACTGGCGCACTGCAAGCCGTACGCCCGTGAAAAACGCCGATCTCTGGCAGCGGCTCGATGCGGCTGCCAGGCGCCATGACATCGACTGGATCTGGGTCAGGGGGCACAGCGGCCACCCCGAGAACGAACGTGCCGACGCGCTTGCGCGTGCCGCAATCGATGCGATGCTTGACTAGCTTGCGCCCGATCGGCTTCAGTTATTCTCGTAGGTGGGAACTTCCGAAGAAGGCTCGCTGGTATCGCGTTTTTGCACGCACCAGTCAGCCGAGGTCGCAATGAGACAGGTCGTCCTGGACACCGAGACCACGGGCCTCGAGCCCGAGCAGGGGCATCGCATCATCGAGATCGGTTGTGTCGAGCTCGTCAATCGGCGCTTGAGCGGCCGGCACTATCATCAGTACGTGCGGCCCGACCGCGCTGTCGATGCGGCGGCGTTCGCCGTGCACGGCATCAGTGACGAGACACTCGAGGACAAGCCGCGTTTTGCGGATGTTGCCGGCTCGTTTCTGGCGTTCATCGACGGGGCGGAGCTCATTATTCACAACGCGCCCTTTGACGTCGGCTTCCTCAACTACGAGCTGTCGCGGCTCGGCGACGGGCAATCTCCGCTCGAGTCGTATTGTTGTGTGCTCGATACGCTAGCGCTGGCGAGAGATCTGCATCCGGGACAGCGCAACAGCCTCGACGCCCTGTGCAAGCGCTACGCAGTGGACAATTCCGGTCGCGAGTTCCACGGTGCGCTCCTCGATGCGGAGATTCTCGCCGATGTCTACCTTGCCATGACGGGCGGCCAGGCTACCCTGGATCTGTCGGCGACGGCGCCAACGCGGGCCGTGTCACCGGGTGGCGTCGGCGATGGCCCGCGCAATCGCGGGTCCTTACGCGTGATTCGAGCCTCCGACGAGGAGAAAGAAGCGCACCGCGCGCGCCTGCGCGCTATCGACGAAGCGAGCGGTGGCGGCTGCCTGTGGCTCAGGGGTGAACGCTGAGGAGAGGGGATGGAATCCGCAGGCGGCTCACCCCTGCCGACGGGTCGCTTTGCCGAGAGCACGTGGTCGGCCCGTTAGCTTTTGAGAAGAAACCGAGTAAAATACTGCGACTTTTCGCGGGACAGGAGAGGGGAACATGAATCCGTTGGATAGCATCTGGGGCACGATCATCAGCGGTTTCGTATTGGCAGTCATTCTGGCACTCATTTTCTAGCGCGGCGGCCCGTTGAGCACGCGCCCGGGGCATGAGCCGGGCGTCGTTTCGAGGCATTGGGCACGAGCGGTATTCGAACTATCGATTGGGGGTAACGATGGAATTCATCCTGGGCATCGAACGCTGGATTCACTTGCTGGCGGGCATCACATGGATCGGGTTGCTCTATTACTTCAATTTCGTGCAGGTACCGGCGATGGCCGCCGCCGGCGCCGACAAGGACGGTCCGGGGCCCGCCGCCATCGGCAAGTACGTGGCACCGCTGGCACTCGTATGGTTTCGCTGGGCGGCGCTGGTCACATGGCTCTCTGGGGCCGCCTACCTGGAGTCGGCACCGCACCTGAGTCTGCTCGATGCATTCCTGCTCAGAGGCGCCAGCCAGACCATCGGCGTCGGCGCGTGGTTGGGCACTATCATGCTCTTCAACGTGTGGGTGCTGATCTGGCCGAATCAGAAAAAAGTCCTCGGCATGGTGCAAGCGACGGACGAGGAGAAGAACAAGGCAAGGCGGGTTGCGCTGCTGGCATCGCGCACCAACACCGCACTGTCGATACCCATGTTGTTGTTCATGGGCGCGTCGGCACACGGATTGCCTTTCTAGGCACGCCCGGGCAGGACGGCGCCGCGCGAATACGTTGCTGGGAACCCGGCCATGTGGCCGGGTTCTCGCATTTTTGACGCAGGGTCACATTGAGAGGCGCCGGCAGAGCCCACTCGTTTCTTATAAGGCAGACGTCATGACCACGCCAATCATGCCCACCTACGCGCGCCTGCCCGTGTGCTTCAGCCACGGCGCCGGGGCGTGGCTGGTCGACGAGCAGGGCAATCGCTACCTCGACGCGCTTTCGGGCATCGCCGTATGCGGGCTCGGGCATGCACATCCCGCGGTCGTCGAGGCGATCTCTGAACAGGCGAGGCGCCTGGTGCACACCTCGAACCTTTATCGGGTTGCCAATCAGGAACGACTCGCGGAGATGCTCGTCGAGCTGGCAGGAATGGACAGCGTGTTCTTCGGCAATTCGGGCGCCGAAGCGAACGAGGCGGCCATCAAGATCGCACGCGCTTACGGGCACTCGCGTGGCATCGAGGCACCGAAGATCGCGGTCTGTGAGGGCAGTTTTCACGGACGCACGCTGGCCACCTTGAGCGCGACCGGAAATCCCAAGGTGCACGCAGGGTTCGAGCCACTGGTGCAGGGCTTCGTGCGATTCCCGTTCGACGACGTCGATGCTCTCGACGCGATCGCGCGCGGTGATGACGAGGTGATCGCCGTGCTGGTCGAGCCGCTACTCGGCGAAGGCGGGGTGGTCGTGCCAGGAGACGATTTTCTTCCACGCCTGCGCGCGCTTTGCGACGATCACGGCTGGCTGCTGATGTTCGACGAGATCCAGACCGGTATGGGACGCACGGGGCGCTGGTTCGCGCATCAGCACTGGGGTGCCGTGCCCGATGTCATGACCGTTGCCAAAGCGCTCGGTAACGGCATCCCAATCGGCGCGTGTCTCGCGCGGGGTCGGGCTGCGGAAATGCTCGGACCCGGATCGCACGGCTCGACGTTCGGTGGCAATGCGCTCGCCTGCGCCGCGGCCCTCGCGGTGCTTGAAACCATGCACTCGGAGAGTCTCGTCGAGCAGGCGCGGGACAAGGGTGAGCGCCTCAGGCAAGGTCTGGTCGACGCGCTGCACGGGCTCAACTGCGTACGCGAGGTGCGCGGTAAGGGGCTCATGATCGGCATCGAGCTCGATCGACCGTGCACGGAGCTCGTCGCACGCGCCCTCGACGAGCACGTTCTCATCAACGTGACAGCCGACAAAGTAGTGAGACTGTTGCCACCATTGATCATCGATGACGACGAGATCGACAGCATCGTGAAAACGCTGCGCGAGCTGATTGCCGATTGGAACGCCGGAGCATAAAAAGGTGACAACGGCGCCGCTGCGACACTACCTTGCGGTCTCCGATCTCGACCGGGAGGAGCTGCGCAAGCTGCTCGGGCGTGCAGCCGAGATAAAACGTCTTCTGCGCGCGGGCGAACAACCACCCCTGTTTCGTGGCCGTGTCCTCGCCATGGTGTTCGAGAAGTCTTCGACCCGCACTCGAGTCTCGTTCGAGGCGGGTATGGCCAAGCTCGGTGGACATGCGATTTTTCTTTCGCCTCGGGACACGCACCTCGGTCGTGGCGAGCCGGTCGAGGATACTGCGCGAATCGTATCGCGCATGGCCGACGCCATCGTGGTGCGGACATTCGCACACGAGCGCATCGAGACTTTCGCCGCTCACTCCCGTGTGCCTTGCATCAATGCACTCACCGACTACCAGCATCCGTGCCAGCTTCTCGCGGATATCCAAACCTACATCGAACATCGCGGCGATATCGCCGGGCGCACCGTCGTTTGGGTTGGTGATGGCAACAATATGTGCAATTCTTTCATCGAAGCGGCCGAGCGCTGTGATTTCACTTTGCGGGTCGCCGGACCACCCGGTTACGAGCCGAGCCGGGAGCTCATCGAGTCGAGTGGTGCGCGGGTCGAATTGTTCCACGACGCACGCGAAGCGGCGCGCGACGCCGACCTGATCGTCACCGACGTGTGGGCGAGTATGGGGCAGGAGGAGGAGCGGGCGCGTCGCGTCGCCGATTTCGCGGGCTTTCAAGTCGACGCTCGGCTGGTTGCCGCCGCGCGACCGGATGCCCTGGTAATGCATTGCCTGCCGGCGCACAGGGGCGAGGAGATTTCCGCCGAGGTTCTCGAAGGCCCGAACAGTGTGGTATGGGACGAGGCCGAGAATCGGCTGCATGCGCAGATGGCATTGGTTGAGTTTCTTCTCGTGCGCTGAGCGTGCGCGAAGCGATTGCACGGCATTGACTCGCATCCTGGACTTCCCGGCCCGAGCCGTTTTTCCGAATGGCCAAAACACCTATACTCGTGGCCGTCATGGGCTTGAACACGCGTGCAGGTATATGCGACGACAACCACTTCGCTCCGGCGCGCCTTGTCAGTTTCCATTTTCCCGCCTTCACGCTGTCCCCGGCCGCCGAGGCAAAGGGCGGGGGACTCACCTCGACATGCACGTATAGCGTTTTTGCGCGCAGCCGAACAGCCGCTGCCGAATGAGCGGATTGCTCGAAGTCAAGGATGTCTCGGCGGGCTATCGTGGAAAGGCCGTGCTCGAGGGCGTGTCCTTTCACGTTCGTCCGGGCGGCATCGCCTGCCTTCTCGGGCCCAGCGGTTGCGGTAAGACGACGCTGCTCAGAACCGTGGCCGGGTTCGAGCCGGTGCTCGCCGGCGACATTCGTGTCGACGGACGACGCATTTCCCGTGTCGGCAGCACGTTGCCTCCGGAGCAGCGCGGAATCGGCATGGTCTTTCAGGAAAGCGCCCTTTTCCCTCACCTTTCGGTGGAAGGCAACATCGCGTTCGGCTTGCGCGACAAGTCGGGTGCCGAGCGACGCTCCTTGGTGGCCGAGTTGCTCGAGGTGGTCGGTCTCGATGGGGCCGGCGCGCGCCCCGTCCACGAGCTCTCCGGAGGCCAGCAGCAGCGTGTCGCGCTGGCGCGCGCACTGGCGCCGCGGCCAGAGGTGGTATTGCTCGACGAACCGTTCTCGAGCCTCGATGCGGATTTGCGCGAACGCATCGGTCAGGACGTGTGCAGAATTTTGAACGAGCGCGAGGTGACCACCCTGCTGGTCACCCACGACCAGGACCAGGCCTTCGCGCTCGCCGATCAGATCGGTGTCATCAACGCAGGCCGGCTGTTGCAGTGGGATACGGCCTACAATCTCTACCACGAGCCGGCGAACCGTTTCATAGCAGACTTCATCGGCCAGGGAGTGTTCTTGAGCGGCCGGCTTCGCACGGCGGACTCTGTGGAGACTGAGGTCGGTATCATTCGCGGGAATCGCGCCTACGGTTGGCCAATCGGGTCGCGCGTCGATGTGCTGCTGCGCCCCGACGACATTTTGCCCGATGCAGACAGCACCATGCACGCAACGGTGGTTGCGAGAGCGTTCAAGGGCGCGGAGATTCTCTACTCGCTGCATCTGGAAACGGGCTCCACGGTGCTTTCGCTGTTCCCGAGTCATCTCAACTACGACGAAGGCGCCCGGGTCGGCATTCGCGTGGCCGCCGATCACCTGGTGGCATTCTCTGCCGAGCGGATCGATGAAAATCCTGTTGAGCAATGACGACGGATATCAGTCGCGTGGCATTCGTTGTCTGGCGGATGCGCTCGCGACCCTGGGCGAAGTCGACGTGGTCGCTCCCGAGCGCGACCGGAGCGGTGCCAGCAACTCGTTGACGCTGGATCTCCCCTTGCGGCCGAGAATCGCCGAGAACGGCTTCATCTATGTCGACGGCACGCCGACCGACTGCGTGCATCTGGCGATCACGGGTCTACTCGAGGCGGAGCCCGATATCGTCGTCTCTGGAATCAATGCCGGGGCCAATCTCGGCGACGATGTCATCTACTCGGGAACGGTTGCGGCGGCAATGGAAGGCCGTTTTCTGGGACTGCCCGCGATTGCGGTGTCATTGGTCACGGACGGCTCGGGTCACTACGATACCGCCGCCCGCGTCGTGACGGCGCTTCTCGAGTGCATGGATTCGAGTCCGATGTCGGCCGACACTATCCTCAATATTAATGTTCCGGATGTCGCCCTGTCGCAGCTCAAGGGTCTCCAGGTGACGCGACTCGGACAACGCCACAAGGCCGAGCCGGTCGTTCGCAGCGTAGACCCGCGCGGGGAATCCATCTACTGGGTCGGCCCGCCCGGCGGCGAGCAGGACGCGGGACGGGGCACGGACTTTCATGCCGTGCGGGCCGGCTATGCATCGATTACGCCCCTGCAGGTGGATCTGACGCGGCACCGATTGCTCGCAGAAACCGCCGAATGGGTACAGGGAATCAAGCTGCGATGAGCCAGCGATTCCCAGGTATCGGCATGACTTCGGCGCGCACGCGAGACCGGCTCATCGAGCGACTCCGCGAGGAAGGCATTCGTGACGAGCGGGTGCTCGCAGCGATGCGGGCCGTTCCGCGTCACATCTTTGTCGACGAGGCTCTGGCGAGTCGCGCCTACGAGGACACGGCGCTGCCGATCGGTGCCGGACAGACCATCTCTCAACCCTATATCGTGGCGCGCATGACCGAGGCTCTCGTCGACGGAAAACGACTCGGCAAAGTTCTCGAGGTGGGTTCGGGCTGTGGATATCAGACGGCGGTGCTCGCGAGTCTCGTCGATCGTGTCTACAGCGTGGAGCGCATCGATTCCCTCATCGGACCTGCCCGCGAGCGCCTGCACGCCATGGGGATCCGCAATGTTCGCATGCGTCACGCCGACGGTCTTGCCGGTTGGCCGGCGCACGCTCCCTACGACGGAATCCTGGTTGCGGCTGCTCCCGGATACGTGCCGTCGGCACTGCTCGAGCAGCTGAAGCCGAATGGACGCATGGTGATCCCGATCGGCGCCCAGGGCGCGCAGCGCCTGATGCTGCTCGTGCGTACCGAGGCCGGTGTCGAGGAGGAAACGCTCGCAAACGTGAGCTTCGTCCCGTTGGTCGCGGGGACCGGGTAGCCGGGTGCGCGCGAGCGGGCGAGTCCAGTTCGAAGCCGCGCTCGTGATGGCCATCGCTGTCTTGTCGGGCTGTGGTGGCTACGGCGCCATGGCGCCGGTGGAAAGCGCCTCGCGCGCGCCGGCGTCCAAGGCGACGAGACCGAACGTCTACGTCGTGCAGCGTGGCGATACCCTCTACTCGATTGCCTGGCGCTACGGATTCGACTACCGGCATCTGGCCGCGTGGAACTTCATCGGCGAGCCCTACATCATCTACCCAGGCCAGAAGCTGCGCCTCGCCAGTCCGGCGAAAACCGCGTCAACGCCAACGACGGGACGCTCACCCGCGCCCGCCCGCGGCGCGGCGAAGCGGCCTATAACGACGCGGCCGGAAACCCCCGCAACACGCCCTGAAGTGCCGGCAAACCCTGAAAATACGGCCTCGCGAACGACCGGTGGCAGTCGGACAACTTCTGGGCCGAGTCTAAAGAAACGTGGCAAAGCGGCCGCAAACAAGGGTGGAAACGTGCCGGTTAAACGCTGGCATTGGCCGGCGAGGGGCCGAGTTGTGACATCATTTTACGAATCCGGTGGAAAGGGTATCGACATCGCGGGTAAGCTCGGGCAGCCGATTGTGGCAGCTTCCAATGGACGCGTCGTGTACAGCGGAAGTGGACTAATCGGGTATGGCCAGCTTATTATCGTGAAACATAACAAACGTTATCTAAGTGCGTATGCTCACAACAATAAAATTCTTGTCAAGGAAGGTGACACCGTAACGGGTGGTCAGCGCATCGCGGAGATGGGACGTAGCGGATCAAATCGGGCCTTGTTGCACTTTGAAATTCGGCGAGACGGCAAGCCAATTGACCCGATACGTTATCTACCGAAGTAGATCGTCAAAGGAGATTGTATGGGCAGCAATCGCGAGGTGATTCAAGATCCGCCTGAACTGGATTCCGCGAGTGACGTCGAAATCAACGTCGAGTTGGACGGCCAGGAGGATGACACCGACGACGTGCTTCTAGGCGACGATTCCGAGACCGAGGAAGCCGCGCAGGACGACGAAGCACTACTGGAAGTAGAGAAGGAAAAGGCCAGAGGACGGGCACGTGGACGCGCAGGGAGCCGCGCCAGCGGGCGCGAAGCGGGTGACCGGGACATGGATGCTACCCGGTTGTATCTGAGTGAAATTGGGTTCTCACCATTGTTGACCGCCGAAGAGGAGGTTTATTTCGCGCGGTTATCCCAGAAGGGCGACGAGAAAGCTCGCCAGCGCATGATCGAGAGTAATCTGCGCCTGGTGGTGAAGATTGCGCGCCGCTACATGAACCGCGGACTCGCGCTTCTCGACCTCATCGAGGAAGGTAACCTCGGGCTGATACGGGCAGTCGAGAAGTTCGATCCGGAGCGCGGTTTCCGCTTTTCGACCTACGCGACGTGGTGGATTCGACAGACCATCGAGCGGGCGTTGATGAATCAGACCCGCACGATTCGTCTGCCGATTCACGTGGTCAAGGAGATCAACGTCTATCTACGGGCCGCCCGGCGGCTCGCCCAGTCGCTCGATCGCGAGCCGAGTCCCGAAGACGTTGCCGAAATGCTCGACAAGCCCATCAACGAGGTGAAGCGCATGCTGGGGCTCAACGAGCGCGTCACGTCGGTGGATGTTCCACGCACCCCGGATACCGAAAAGTCCCTGCTCGATTCCATTCCCGATGAGCAGAACACCGACCCCTCCGTTCTCCTCCAGGACAAGGATGTGCAGGCGCACATCGATTTGTGGCTGTCCAAGCTCAATGAGAAGCAGCGGGCTGTGGTGGAGCGGCGATTCGGGCTTCACGGTCGCGAGATCGCGACTCTCGAAGAAGTCGGTAACGAGCTGGGGGTCACGCGGGAGCGGGTGCGTCAGATCCAGATCGAGGCGCTGAGAAGGCTGCGCGAGATCCTCGAAAGGGAAGGGTTCTCGGTCGACACGGTCTTCGAGTAGGCGTCCCCGGCGCGGCGCAGCCACGCGCAATCGCCGCGCGCGGGGCTCAGGCGATGATCATCCCGGCCGCCACGGTGCGGCCCTCGGCGACAAGAATATTGTACGTGCGGCAGGCGGCGGGCGTCGTCATGACCTCGATGCCGATACCGCGACCGAGCATCGGTGCGAGCAGCGATGAGGGGGGAAAGCGCTGATCGGCGCCGGTGCCGAGAAGCATGATGCTCGGGCGCAGACGTGCCATGATTTCCAACGCGGCTTCATCAAGCTCGGCCACGCTTCGTGGGGTCCAGTCCGTTATCAGCTCCTCTGGGGTAATCACGAAACTGCTCGTAAGCCGGCGTTCGTCGACCGAGACATAGCCCGATCCGTACCCCGTGATGCGGTGCACACCGACCGCTTTGTCGAGATGCATTTTCATTTCTGCGCATCATCCTGCATCGCGAGCGCGCCTTGAGCAAGCCCCGGTTCGCGAAGCCGCGCGCCCCTGACGTGGGTAGACGTGCACGCGCGCTGCGGGTAAAGGACGCCCGAGCAACCTCGCTCCCACGGTGGACGGGCGGCATAATGGCGTCTCAACGCGGTTTGCGTGGAGGTGGGTCATGCGCGTGATTCTGTTGGGTGGTCCGGGTGCCGGGAAGGGTACGCAGGCGGGATTCATCACCGAGCATTTTTCAATTCCGCAAATTTCCACCGGTGACATGTTGCGGGCCGCCGTCGAGGCAGGCACGGCGCTCGGTCGCAAGGCCAAGAGCATCATGGACGCCGGCGGCCTGGTATCCGACGAGCTGATACTGAGTCTGGTGAAAGATCGCATTGCCAAGCCTGATTGCGCCGACGGCTTTCTCTTTGACGGATTTCCGCGAACCATCGCGCAGGCCGAGGCCCTCAAAGAGCAGGGCGTGCGCATCGATTATGTGGTCGAAATCGCCGTCGACGACGGCGAGATCATCCGCCGGATGAGCGGCCGGCGCGTCCATCTGCCCTCGGGCCGAACCTATCATATCGAGTTCAATCCGCCGAAAGAGGCAGGCAGAGACGACGTCACGGGCGACGAATTGATCCAGCGCGAGGACGACCGCGAGGACACCGTGAGAAAGCGACTCGAGGTCTACCACGCGCAGACGGAGCCGCTGATTGCGTACTATCGAAACTGGCAGGATTCGGGCGACGAGTCGGCACCGAAGTTTGTTCGAATCGACGGAATCGGCGACGTCGGACGTGTTCGCGATGACATCCTCACTGCACTGGCGACCTGAAATAAACGGGGCGAACGCGCGCAATCCACGACTGATACAACGAAGATAATTTGTGAACTGTGCAACCTTGCGCGATCAAGTTAGGCCACGCAGTTATTTTTCTGCTCTAACTTTCTTCTGCAAAACCCTTGACAGTCAAAAAAAATGGTCTACGTTTGCAATAGCACGTAACCAGGCCATGGTTGCGACGTTTTTTTGTGACGTTGTGTCAAGACACACGGGGAAGCGGAAGTATGGCAACTGCGAGAAAGGTAACAGCGCGACGTAAGTCGACGAAACGAAAGGCGGGGTCCGCGAAACGCAGGACAACGTCTAGAAAGGCAACTGCGAAGCGGCGGGCGGCTGCCAAGAAGTCATCCACCCGCAAAAAGGCGACGCGTAGAAAGGCTGCGAAAAGGCGGCCAGCCAAGAAAAAGGCCACCAAGCGCAAGGCGAAGAAGAAGACTGCCAAGCGCAAAGTGAAGAAGAAGGCTGCCAAGCGTAAGGCCAAGCGCAAGGCGAAGAAGAAGACCGCCAAGCGCAAGACCAAGCGTAAGGCAAAGCGTAAGGCCAAGCGCAAGGCGAAGAAGAAGACCGCCAAGCGCAAGACCAAGCGTAAAGCCGCCAAGAAGCGTCCGGCCAAGAAGAAGGCCAAGCGCAAGGCCAAGCGTAAGGCGAAGAAGAAGACCGCCAAGCGCAAGACCAAGCGTAAGGCCGCCAAGCGGCGTCCCGCCAGAAGGAAGGCTGCCACGCGGCGGCCGGCCCGAAGAAAGGTCGCTCGCCGGCGCGCTACGAAGAAGTAGCGTAACTGGAAGATTGACGCCTGCTCCCGGAGTCGAAGGCCTCGGCCTTCGGCTCCGTGGGTGCGCGCTCATCCGATACGCGACGATCCCAGCCCCCGCCTGGTCAGGTGGGGGCTTTGTTTTTTTGCTCTTTGCTCTTTCGGAGCTCGAACCTCAACGCAGACTCATGATCGGCCAGCCGTGCCGACTCGCGTGCTCGCGCAGCCTGTCGTCGGGATCCACCGCGACGGGGTGATCGACAACCGAGAGCAGCGGGAGATCCTGATGCGAGTCGCTGTAGAACCAGCTGTCGGCAAGGGTCAGCCCGTTGCGTGTCGCCCAGGCGTTCACCCAATGCACCTTGCCTTCGCCTGAGCAGGGAACACCGAGGTAGTGACCGGTGTATCGCCGACCGTCGAATTGCGGCTCGGTGGCGAGCAGATGCTCGATGTCGAGCAACTCGGCGATGGGGCGGGTGATGAATGCGTTGGTCGAGGTGACGATGGCCAGTCGATCGCCCTGGCGGCGATGCTCTTCGATAAGTCGACGCCCCTTCTCGAGCACCAGCGGCGCGATCCATTCGTTGACGAAGCGCGCACGCCAAGCGTGCAGATCGTCGATCGAATTTTCCGCCAACGGCTTCAGCTGAAAGGCGAGAAATTCGCCGATGTCGAGCGTGCCCGACCGGTACTGCTCGAGGAAGCGCGTGTTCTCGCGCCGATGGGCCTGCTGGTCGACCGCGCCCACATGCACGAGAAACTCACCCCAGAGGTAGTCGCTGTCGCCGCCGAGCAGCGTGTTGTCCAAATCGAAAAGGGCCATTCTCACGAGGGGGATCTCCCGGGTGCCGGTCGAGGGCGGCCAAGAGCATAGACGTTCCATCGAGGGGCTGGAAAGTGGACCCGTGGAGCGGGGCCCAATTTGCGCCCCCGGCGCCAACTGTGGAAAACTAAAACCACGGCAATGCGGAGGCGACAGGCGGCCCGATGATCGATACCGATGGATATCGGCCGAATATCGGCATCATCCTGGCCAACGACCAGGCCCAGGTCCTATGGGCCCGCCGCACTGGTCAGAATGCCTGGCAGTTTCCCCAGGGCGGCATCAAAGCGCACGAAAGCCCGGAGCAGGCGCTGTACCGGGAACTGTGTGAGGAGCTCGGGCTGCAGCCCGAACATGTCGAGGTCATGGGCTCGACCCGGGGGTGGCTGCGATACAGGCTGCCCAAACGATACATTCGCAGGCACTGCTCGCCGACCTGCATCGGCCAGAAACAGGTCTGGTTCCTGTTGCGTCTGGTGGGCAGGGAAAGTGCCGTCAAGCTCGACACCTGCCACCGGCCCGAGTTCGACAGCTGGAAGTGGGTCAACTACTGGCACCCCTCCCGGGAGGTGATCTTCTTCAAAAGAGAGGTCTATCGCCGCGCCCTGAAGGAGCTGGCTCCCAAGCTCTACACGGGCGATGCCCGTGCCCGGCCCTGCGAAGTCTTCCCGTAGACGCCAGCTTCGGCGACCCCTTTCGCGCACTCTTATATAGAGTGCCGTCACGAGGGACCCCGGAGGTCCCTCTCGAGCCCGCCATCGGCGATAATATCGCAGCAATTTCAGAGGCTTAGAGCCGAAATTTTCGTCGGCACGGGCCTCAGCGCGCAGAAATGGGCCTGAGACGCCCTGAGAGGGCTCCAGAACGCCGATTTCCGCCACGGAACTCCATAACAAGGGATTTGGGAACGCGGCTCCTAAGCCGCGCTCTCCGGGGTTGTCGAGGAAACCGGAATTGGTGGAGGCGGCGGGAATCGAACCCGCGTCCGCAAGCACTCCGCCTTCGGCTCTACATGCTTAGCCGCGTCTTTGTTTTTAGCCGCCTCACCTCCCGACGGGCAGGGCAGTGAGACGGCGAGTCCCTGGGGTTTTAGTGAAGGCCTGCGGGACGAAGACCTTCACGAGCTTGTGGAATGTGACCCCTGGAGTCCGAGCGCACAAGCACGGCCCGGTCAGAGGCTAGCTGGGATTAAGCAGCTAGAGCGTAGTTGTCGTCGTTGGCAACTAACTTGGTTTGCAGCTGGATTTACGAGGTGGTCTGCGCCTCGGCATGCACCTTGGGTTTTGCTACCCACGTCGAAACCAGGTCGCCCCCGTTTCGATTGGCCTGGCCAGTCTACGTGCCGACCGGTATGAGTGGCAATATGGGGTTTGCGGGCGCCGTTCACAAGTCGGCGGGACGGGCCTCGAGTGCGCTTGTCGGGGCCTCGGCGAGATGAGCTTGCGCAATTTGTCGGTATCGGTTTCGTTCCTGCCCGCGGGCGGCGTGGGTCATGGGAAGCGACCGATGGCTCCTTGATTTCTCGCGTCCCTCTGGCGTCCCATCGAGGCAGAGGGGGACTCGGGGTCGAGCGCCGTAGGGTCGCTAGCGTTCTTTGAGGATGCGTTGCTTCTGGCGCTGCCAGTCGCGCTCTTTCTCCGTGGCGCGTTTGTCCTGCTTGCGTTTGCCCCGCGCGAGGCCGATGTCGAGCTTTGCCCGCCCC
>JBFICP010000060.1:0-15114 GCA_041581935.1 Gammaproteobacteria bacterium
CCGCCTGTGCGTGCAGGCAGAGCCATAGCGTCCGGCATCGTGCTTGCCACCTTGGTCGCCGCGGCCGGAGCCGTGGCCGTGTCGCGGGTCGATCCGGGGGCGGTGCGCGACTTTCTCACCGACGCCGCCCGCCAGGCGACCGGCCGTGAAGTGGTGGTGCGCGGCGCCACCGAGCTCAATCTGTTCCCGTCACCGACCCTGGTTGCGGAAAACGTGATCATCGGCAATGCCCCCTGGAGCGTCAGCCCCGACATGGCGCGGGTGAAGCGACTCGAGGCCCGGGTCCGAATCCTGCCGCTGTTTCTCGGGCAGCTGCACGTCTCGCGCTTTCGCCTCCGCGAGCCGCACCTGCTCCTGGAGACCGATCACAAGGGGCGCCGCAATTGGAATTTCGAGGCCGCCGACGGCGACTCCGGGGAGCGGGCATTTTTGTCGCAGATGCAGTCGCGGATACGCATGGTGGTCTCGGAGGTGCAGATCGTCGACGGCACGGTCAGCCTTCGCAGGGGCAAACGCACACGCACGATTCGCATACCCGATTTGTCCGCCTACGGTGACCTGGCCGGCGGGTCGCTGGCGGTGGCCGGACGCGGCGCGTTCGCGGGACGCGACTGGAAGCTTTCGGGAAACGTCGGCGAGCTCTCGACCTTGCTCGGCAACGAGCCCTACCACCTGGACTTCGTGCTGAGCACCCGAGGCACGCGGCTCAGCGGTGAAGGCGCCATCGAGCGCCCGCTCGACGGCACCGGGCTCGCGATGAACGTGAAGCTCTCGGCACGGCGGGCGAGTGACCTGCTGGCCCTGGCGGGCAGCGACCTGGAGCTGCCCGGCTCGGTGCATGGCAGCGCGGTGCTCGGCGACGTCGACGGGATCCCGCGCCTCGATTCCATCAAGGCGGAGGTGCATATCGAAGGTGGCCATGTAACCGCCACGGGCTCGGTCGAAAATTTGGCGAGCCTGCGCGGCCTCGATCTGCGCGTCAACGTCGAAGCCAAGACGCTCGCCGGCCTCGGCCGGGTCGTCGGCGTCGAGCTGCCGAAGGCCGCCCGGCTGGTTGCCACAGCCAAGGTCAGGGATTCGAAGGACCGGTTGCGAATGGAGGAGCTGTCGGGCCAGCTGCGGCTGCGCGGAGCGACCGTGGCACTGAGCGGTCGGATAAAGGACCTCGTCGCTGTGGGTGGAGTCGACCTCGGGTTGGCGCTTGAAACGCCTTCGCTTGCACACCTGTCGCGCTACCTGGGTGTGCAGCTGCCGCCCGTGGGACCGGTCAAGGCGAGTGCCCGTTTGAGTCGGACCCGGCACGGATACAAGCTCGCAAAGCTCGACGCACGGATTGCCCGCAGCGAGGCGAGTGGTGAGCTCTTCCTTTACCCCCATCGCAAGCGCCCGCGAGTCGTGGGTAGTCTCAAGTCGAAGCGCTTCGACCTCGATCCGTTTCTGCCCGCGCAAGCGCAAACCGGCAGCACGCGCATCTTCACGAGCACGCCGTTTTCCGTCGAATGGCTGCGGAGCTTCGATGGCGACGTCAGCGTGCACGCAACCACCCTGCAGGTTCGTGGCGTGCAGGTGTCCCAAGCGCGAGTCGGTATGTCGTTGAAAGACGGACAGCTTTTGTTCACGCCGACCGGCAAGCTCGCTGGTGGCAGCTTTAAAGCCAAGCTCTCCCTGGATGCGCGCAATGTCCGCCCGCGCCTAGCCGTGCGTATTCGCGGCAAGGGCATCGCGCTCGGCAAGGTCGCCAGCCAGTACTACAAAACCGAGGTCGTCGAGGGCGCACGCTCCGATGTCAACATCGACGTTGCCGGACGCGGCCAGTCCATGAGCGAGCTGATGGCCGGGCTCTCCGGTGGAATCTACGTCGCCGCCGGCAAGGCCACGGTTAACAATCAGCGTCTCGAAAACCTCAGTGGCGACGTCGTCACCACCATCCTCAGCACCGTGGCCATGCAGAGCGCGGACGAGAAAACCACACACGTGCGCTGTGGCGTCGTGCGTGTGCTGGTGAGAGACGGCATCGTGGATGTCGATCGAACCATCGCCATGGAGACCAGCCGTGCCGCCATGAGCACCAGCGGCACCATTAGTCTCAGGGACGAAGGCCTCGATCTCGGCGTCAGTCTGGTGGGACGCAACGGACCGTCGCTCGGCGCCGGGACCTTCTCCGGACTGGTGCGCGTGCGCGGCACCATGGCGGAGCCGAAAATCGTCGCCAATCCCGCCGGCATCGCCGGGGCCGCCGCGACCGTGGCAGGGGCCGTCGTCACCAGTGGCCTGTCACTCATCGCCCAGGGGCTGATCAGCCAGATCTCCGCCGACCGGAGCACCTGCCGCACGGCGCTGGAAATAGCACACGATGGTGACTCGCACGACGCCGCTTTCAGTCACGCCGGCTCCCGGGACAGCGAGGATTTCGATTCCGCCACAGGCCCGCGCGAGAGACGCCGGCGCGCCGCGCAGGAACGCTCGCAACCTGCTCCGGGTAAGCGGCCGGGCGACGGCAACTGATCGATCCGGCCTCGTTTTCCGCGGGGCTCGACTACGGGCGGCCGGCGCGCGAAGATTGCGCCCTCGTAACTTGCTGTCGCTGGGGTCGCCTAGATGCGCCTGTGGTTGAAAATTCTCGTCGGTGTGTTGGTGCTCGTGGTCGTACTGGTAGCGGGCGGTGTCCTGTTCATCAGTCAGATGGACCCGAACGAGTATCGCGGCCTGCTCTCCGACGCGGTCGAGCGGGCCACCGGTCGCAGGCTGCACGTCGGTGGCGATCTGCGCATCAAGCTGTTGCCTTTGCCGTCACTGGAAGCCAACGAGGTCAGCTTTGCCAACGCACCCTGGGCGTCGCAGCCCGACATGGTGCGGGCCCAGCGCCTGCGCGCCGAGGTCGAGCTGATGCCGTTGCTGAGCGGTCGGGTGATCGTTCGCCGCTTCGTCGCCATCGAGCCTCGGGTTTTTCTCGAAACCGCTGCCGATGGCAGAAACAACTGGGAGTTCGGCGACGAGGCCACGTCGCGCGTCGAGCCCGATGTCGACGAGCCATCCGGAGAACTCCGCATCGCCGTCGGTGAAGTTCGCGTCGAGCAGGCGGGCCTCGACTACCTGGACGCCAAGGCCGGCACCCGGACGGTTGTCGATGTGGCCGCGCTCAGACTCAGTAGTGAAAAGCCCGGCGCGCCCTTGAGCATCGACCTGCGCGCCAGCTATCAGAATTTACCGGTGACGCTGAAGGGCAACCTCGGGGCGCCCGAGGCATTCGTGCGTAATCAACCCATCGACTTCAGCGTCGAAGGATCCGTGGGCGAAGCCGGACTCACCGTGCAGGGAAGCGTGGCCGAGCCTCTGAACGGCAAGGGTCTCAAGCTCAAGGTCAGTCTCGAGAGCCCTTCGACCAAGACGATCACCGATGCCGCCGGCATCGAGCTCGAGGAGCTGGGACCCGTCGTCGCAAAGCTCACGCTCGACGAGGCGGATGGCCGGTTTCATTTCGACCCGCTGGTCTTGAGCGCGAGGCCGCGGGGCACCGACGCGCGCATCAGCGGATCGGTAAGACAGGTCGCGCCCCATCACCTCTCCCGAGCCGCCGGCGCGGGAGCGCGAGGCGAGCCCATGACGGTGGATCTCGCGGGTCAATTCGGTGACTCACGATTCAGCGTCACCGGGCAAGTGGGCGATCCCATCGGGGTCAGGGATCTGCGCCTCGACATCGCCGCCGATGTCCAGTCAACGCTCGCGTTGACCGAGCTCGCCAATGTCGAGTTCGAAGAGACCGGGCCGGTGAAGCTGTCGCTCACGCTGCTCGAAAAGGGCGGTCACTATGATTTCCACGACATCGAGCTGAGCGCGCGGCCGCGAAATATCGCCGCAAGCCTCGGCGGCTCGGTCGAGAACGTCGTAGCCCGAGTCGATGCCGGAAAAGCGCAGGCCGAACCGGCCAAGGTGAATGTCAAAGGCACGTTGGGCGATGCCCGATTCGCCATCGACGGGACCGTCGGCAAGCCGCTCGAAGGAAAAGATCTGCACCTCAAGCTCGCCTTGGAGACGAAATCCACCGTGGCATTTACCGACCTCGCCGATCTCGAACTCGAAGAGCTCGGTCCGCTCGATGTCGCGCTCACGGTCATCGAGAAAGATGGCAAATTCGATCTCGACGCCATCGATCTGAGCGCACGGCCGCGCGACGCGCAGGTCACCGTAAAGGGCGCGATAGCCAACGTCGCCGGCGATCCGCGCCCCGATCTGAACGTCACGGTAGCCGCGAAGTCACTGCGCCAGCTCGACGCGACGTTACCCGCGGCGGGACCCGTCAGCGTGATGGGGACCGTTCGCCCGAGCGACAAGGTCGTGGAGATTCACAATCTCGTTGCGACGGTCGGCAAGAGCGATCTGTCCGGAAGCGCCACCATCGACACCCGCGGTGAACGCCCGCGGGCGAGCGCGAAGCTGAGCGCCAGAAATATCGATCTGGTGGAGCTGACGCCGACCGCGGAGAAGGCCGGCGACAAACCCACGACCAAATCGCCATCGGATGGAAAAATATTTTCCGGCGACCCGCTGCCTCTCGATTTGCTCAACGAAGCAAACGGTGACGTCGAGCTCTCTGTGGGCCGCCTGCACACCCGCGACCTCACCCTGGACGACGTGAAGGTCGCGGCCAAGCTCGACGACGGAAGCCTGACCCTCGAGCCGGCGGCGTACGTGGCCGGCGGCAAGGTCGGCGGCAAAATCACTATCGATTCCCGCACGCAGCCGGCGACGTTCTCAGCGGACGTCGAGGCGAAAGGAGTCAGTATCGGTACGTTGACGAAACAGCTGCGCGGATTCGAAACGTCGCAAGGCCTCGACTCGAATCTGAACGTGACGCTGCGCGGCGAGGGGAATTCCGTGCGCGCCATCATGGCGAGGCTCGACGGCGATCTTCAACTGGTGGTCGGCGAAGGTAGTGTCAACAATGACGTGCTCGATCGCGTAGGGGCCGATCTGATGACGCAGATCATCAGCGTCGCCGTTCCGACGAGCGAAGAGAAAAAGACGACGAAGCTCCAATGCGGGGTCGTGCGCTTCAAGGTCGTCGACGGCCAGGCGCTCGCCGACAAGACGCTGGTCATGGAAACCGAGAAGGTGCTTCTCATGGGCGGCGGCCTCGTCGATCTGAAGACCGAGGATCTGGACCTGGGGGCCAACCTCGCCGCCCGCCAGGGCATTCGTATCGGTGCCGGCACCCTGAGCAGCTTGATGCGCGTGCAGGGGACGCTCGCAAAGCCGAGAATCGGCACCGACCTCCAGGGCGTGGCCAAAACCGGCGCGAGAATTGGAGCCGCGGTCGCCACCGCCGGCCTGTCACTCCTCGCCGAGTCGGTCTATGGTCGAATAAGCGAGGACCAGCATCCGTGCCAGACAGCGCTCAATCGGACCATCGACATTTCGCCGAGCGAGCTCAAATCGCTGTTGGGATTGGAATAGAAACAAGACACCGGAAGAGCCGGCGCGCGCCGTCCTCGGCCGGTTTCGTGGACTGACGAACATGGCCAAACAGATCGAGGTGCAACGCGACGGGCCCATCGCGACGGTGGTGCTCAACCGCCCGCGTAAGCTCAACGCGCTGACGCGACGCATGTGGCACAAGCTCGGCGAGGCCGTCGTGACGCTTTCGGCGGACAACGACGTGCGCTGCGTGCTGCTGCGCGGTGCCGGTAACAAAGCTTTCTCGTCGGGCAACGACATCGCCGAGTTCGAGAAGGAGCGCGCGAACATTCCTCAGGCGCGGCGCTACGGCGCCGACATGAAGCGCACCATCGACGCGCTGCAGTCGTGCCGCCATCCGCTGGTTGCGCTCATCAACGGCGTCTGCGTCGGTGGTGGCCTTGAGATCGCCGCCAACTGCGATATTCGCATTTGCAGCGCATCGAGCCGGTTCGGAGCGCCCATCAACAAGCTCGGCCTGGTGATGTCTTACGCCGAGCTCGAGAGCCTCCTGAATCTGGTGGGACGTGCCACGACGCTCGAGATACTTCTCGAAGGGAGGATATTCGGCGCCGAGGAGGCAAGAGAAAAAGGACTGGTACAGCGCGTCGTGGTCGACGACGAGGTCGAACAGGAAGCGCGCGCGACGGTGCAGCGTATCGTCGATGGCGCGCCACTGGTCGCGCGATGGCACAAGAAGTTCATCGATCGCCTCTCGGATCCGGCGCTTCTATCCAAGGAAGAGATCGATGAAGGGTTTCTCTGCTTCGGCACCAGGGATTTCGAGATCGGATTGAAGGCATTCCTCGCGAAGAAGAAGCCCGACTTCACCGGTCGCTGAAGTGGGCCCTCTCGCCGGCATCAAGGTCATCGAATTTGCGCACATAATGGCGGGACCGGTGTGCGGCCTGATGCTCGCCGACATGGGCGCCGACGTCATCAAGGTCGAGAAGTTTCCGGACGGCGACGATACGCGACGTACTCTGCCGCCGGATATCGAAGGCGAATCAGCCGCATTTCTCATGATGAACCGCAACAAGCGCGGCGTTGTCGTTAATCTCAAGAGCGAGGACGGACGGGACATCGCGCGGCGACTGCTGGCCGACGCCGATGTCGCCATCGAGAACTATCGCAAGGGAACCATGGAGCGGTTGGGTCTCGGCTACGAAGAGGTGAGGCGGTTCAACCCGGGTATCATCTACGCGGAGCTCTCCGGCTTCGGCCGAACCGGTCCCTACGCCGGGCGCGCCGGCTTCGACCTCATCGCCCAGGGAATGTCCGGAATCATGAGCATCACCGGCGAAGCCGGCGACGGCCCGCCCACCAAGTGCGGTCCGCCGCTCTCGGATATCACCGCCGGTATACTCGCCGCCATGGGTGTGCTGGGCGCGTACATCCATCGCCAGGCGACCGGTGAGGGCCAGCGCGTCGACACCTCGCTTTTCGAGGCCGCCATCACCCATACGTACTGGCAGTCGGCGATGACGTTTGCAACGGGGATCTCCCCGGGTGCGCTGGGCTCGGCCCATCCCCTGAGTGCTCCCTACCAGGCGTTCGAGGCCGCCGACGGATGGATTACCGTTGGTGCCGCCAATCAAACCAATTGGCTGCGCCTGCTGGACGCCCTGGAACGCCCCGATCTTCAGGACGATGCGCGATTCGCCGACGATGCAGCGCGCATGGCAAACATCGGCTCGTTGGTGGGCATTCTCACGGAAATTTTCCGACAGCGATCCGCCGCGCAGTGGCTCGAGCGCCTGGAACGCGCCGGTGTCCCCGCGGGTCCGGTGCTCGATATTGCCGGCATGCAGGCGGACCCCCAGGCGATCGCGAGGGGCATGATCACCGAGGTGCAGCACTCGCGCGCGGGACGGGTCAAGACACTTGGCCATCCGGTTCGATACTCGTCGACACACGCGGAGATTTCCCGTGGCGCGCCGCTTCTCGGCGAGCACACCGTGGAGGTGCTGACCGAGCACGGCTATAGCGAGGCCGAGATCGAAAGATTCGTCACGCAGGGCGACGTCGCCGTCGATGAGTCACGAACGCGAACCTAACAACGCCGATGCGTCGACACCGAGCGCACGCCCCTCGTTGACGATTCCAGTCAGGGTTTCGTCGTTCAAAGGAATACCCTCGGCGCGATAACGCTCGGCGGTCTCATGCTCGAGTTCGCCGGGACTGTAGATGCGCGTCGTATTCGGCGCCTTCCTGCAGGCTCGAAGCTCTGTGTTTATGGCGTGCACTTGGCGTTTGAATTCCAGGATGTCGGTGAATACGGAAACGTCGAGCGCCATCATGAAGTGTCCATCCCTGCCGGGAAGCGGACCATCGACGAGATTACCGAGACGCGTGCCATAGGCTGACCCGGAGAGCAGCGTCGAGAGAATTCCCATTGCCATGGCGAGTCCGACGCCCTTGAAGCCACCGATGGGTCGCAGCAGGCCTTCGATGGCCGCAGCCGGATCGGTCGTCGGTCGGCCATCGGCATCGAAGGCCCACTCCTCGGGAATGGACTCCCCCTTCTGGTGGTAAACGACAATCTTGCCCATGGCCGAGCCGCTGAAGGCTGTATCGAGCACGAAGGCAGGATCGACCGCCGTCGGCATGGCGACCGCCAGGGGATTGATGCCGACGACGCGCTCGGCGCCGCCCCACGGCGCCATGGTGGGCAGAGCGTTGGTGGCCGCGATGCCGATCATGTCCCGCTCGAGCGCCCGGATCGCATACCAGGCCATGGCGCCGCAGTGATTGGAATGGCCTACCGCCGCGAATGCGACCCCGGTTTGCGCAGCCCGCTCGATGACCTTGTCCATGGCAAAGGTGCCGGCGATCTGCCCCATGGCATTACCGCCGTCGATGACGAGCGCCCCGCCGCTGTCTGTGACGACGCGCGGACGACCGGTGGGGTCGACGCCGTGCCGGGTCAGCTTGGCCACGTAATCCGGCACGCGCATGGTGCCGTGAGAATGCACGCCGCGCAGATCGGCGGCCACGAGGGTTGCAGCCAGAAGGCGGGCATCGGTCGCATTCATGCGGCAGGCTTCGAACAGCGAAGACACCACCGGCTGGAGAACCTCACAAGAAACCCGTCTCTCGTTCTCGGTGCCCGGGTATGCAGTCACGCGTCGTTGTCCTGGAACGCCGGGCGGGTACCCGGCTCGCCCGATCTTGCACAGGGGGTCGTCCGTCGACAAGGCGCGACGTGAACCGTAGAGTGCATTCGATGAGCTGGCAACCTGAACGCGACCTCGTTGGCTACGGCGCGAGCCCCCCCGACCCCGAATGGCCGGGCGGTGCGCGGCTCGCCATCAACTTCGTTCTGAACTACGAAGAGGGTGCCGAGTACTGCGTGCTGAACGGTGATGCACACTCCGAAACTCTGCTCTCCGATCTTTCGAATCTCGAGCCGCTTCATGCCGCGCGCGACCTGAACATCGAGTCGGCGTACGAATATGGTAGCCGCGTGGGCGTGTGGCGCATCCTTGATGTCTTCAGGGCGCGCGCCTTGCCGCTGACGATCTACGCCGTGGGTCATGCCCTCGAGCAGAATCCGACGCTCGCCGATGTCATCAGGGCCGAAGGCTACGATGTCGTGTGTCATGGTTGGCGTTGGATCGATTATCAGCGGATGGACGAGAACGAGGAACGCGAGCACATTCGGCGGTGCGCAGAGTCCGTTGAGCGAATCACCGGAGAACGTCCCGCGGGTTGGTACACGGGGCGGCCGAGCCTCAATACGCGCCGGCTGGTAGTCGAGCACGGCGGGTTTCTGTACGACAGTGACTCCTACAATGACGACCTCCCGTATTGGGTGCTGGTCGAAGGCAAGCCGCATTTGATCGTCTGCCACACGCTCGACTGCAACGACAGCCGATTCAGCCGTGCTCAGGGCTTCGATCTGGCCGAGGAGTGGTTCACCTACATGCGCGACGCCTTCGACTGGCTGTACCAGGAGGGCGCGATGCATCCGCGTTTCATGACGATCGCGCTTCACTGTCGGCTCATCGGCCGCCCGGGTCGCATTGCTGCGCTCACCCGCTTCCTCGATTACGTGCGGAGTCACTCCGGCGTATGGATCTGCAAACGTATCGAGGTTGCCCGGCACTGGATCGGGCATCATCCGTATTCGGGCTGATCACACTGAAAGTGACGGCGTGCGAAATCGTATCGTTTCAGTCCGCGCGCGGCTGAAGGCACCCGGACTCACCGGTTCAACGCAGACACTCCCTTCGTTCCCGTTCAACGCGCCGGAGCCCACGAGAAAACCACATTTGTCGCCCGTCCGGCAGACCGTCCGCCGAATTCCTTCGAACAATGCAAACTCCTACGCGGTTAGTTCCCCCGCGGGTGGCTTCTTCATTTTGAGACCCGGTACCTCGAATCGCTTCGGTATCGGGATTAGTGTCGAGCGTCCATCCTTGGCCAGCCTTCGTGCCGACGAGAACGTTTTATGCAAATTTTTCCTAACGCCTGCACGCGAAGTCGGTCGACATTGTGCGGTGCGAGGCTCTGGCTCGTGCCTGTCGCATTGGCTGCCGGCTTGGCTGCGGTCAGCACCGGTGCCTTTGGAGACGAACTCCGCAAATCGTCGGGGCTGTCACCGGCGTCGCATGCGCAGCTGCTGGTCGAGAACACGACGTCGCGCGTGATCGCAGCCATGTCCCGGGATCCCGAACCGAGGCTCGCCACGAAGATCGTCGAGACTATCGTCATGCCGAACATCGACCTCAAACGAATTTCGCGGCTGGTGCTCGGTGAACACTGGCTGGGCGCTACCGAGAGCCAGCAACAAAGATTCATGGAAGCTTTTGGCGCCCAGCTGGTACGCACCTATGTGATCGCGGTGTCCGACTATCTGGCGATGTCGAACAAGGTAGGTCTGGAGATCGACTACCTTCCGGCCAAATCAAACAGGGATCAGACCAAAGCGCTGGTTCGCAGTCGGGTGGGAAAGTCCGTTGCGCGCGTCAGCATCGATTATCGCCTGCATCGCGTCGACGACGCTTGGAAGGTCTATGACGTGCTCGTTGACGGGGTGAGCGTGGTTTTGACATATAAGAAATCGTATGCTGCCGCGGCGATCCAGGGTGGTCTCGATCACCTCATCGAGCGCATCGCAGCCAAGAATCGACAGCTGCGACCGGTTTAAGCACCGGATCGGTTCGGTCGTTCGAACAACGTATCAGGTTACCCTGTTACGCGCAGAGCCAGGTCGAAGCCGGAATTCCGGACATGCGGTCAGACGCTGGCGCGGGCGAACGCGGCGCGTATCGCCTGCGCGGTGTCGTCGATGGCTTCGTTAGCCGCGTCCAATATGCGCGAGTAGTGCAGGAACCCGTGCAGGACGCCGTCGTAGATCTTTAACTGACTGCCGACACCGGCGTTTTCCAACAGCGCGTGTAGCGCCAGGCTGTCATCGAGGAGCAGATCCATGCCTGCTGCAGAGATGAACGCGGGAGGCAGCGCCTGCAAATCCGCGCCAAGAATGTCGAGTCGGCAGTCGCGGCGGTCCTGCGCGCCGCGAGCGTAGCAGTCGTAATAGTAGTCCATGTCCTTGTTGCTCAGGCTGTCGCAGCGATTGCCGAAAAGGCGTCTCGATGTCGAATCTTCCAGCCCGAATACACCATAAACGAGCACCAGCAACGACAGAAGTGAAGGCTGGATGTCGCGCATAGCGAGCGCCACGGCCATGGCCAGGTTGGCACCGGCGGAATCGCCGCCGATGGCGAGTCGTAGGGGATCGATGCCCCAGTCGCCGCCGTGATCGCGAACCTGCGTGACGACCGTATGGCACTCATCGATGGCGGTCGGAAACTTGTGCTCCGGCGCGAGGCCGTAGTCGACCCCGACGACCGCTATCCCGGATCGAAGCGCCAGCAGGCGCATGATCTTGTCGTGGGTATCGAGGTTACCGACGACCCAGCCGCCGCCGTGCAGGTAGACGAGCGCGGGAAGCGGTCGTTCATCGCCGGGAAGATAGATCCGGATTGGAATGCGGCCTGCGGGCCCGTCGATGGATGTATCGATGATCTCGCCGACCTCAGGGGCATCGGCATTCCAGTATCGGCGTCCGCGCGCGTATTGCGCCCGCGCCTCGTCCGGATTCAGCTCATGGACTTTTCTGGCGCCTGGTACAATCTCGGCTTGCTTTTCGAGAACCGCGATCATCTGCGGGTGCAGACGCTGGTTGTATTTGATTTTTGCCATGGCTACCATCACGCCTCCTCAACTTTTCCGAATCCTCCGACGAGAGTTCACGAATTTCAAGGGAACGTTCTGTAACTCCTCAGGACGGCGCGGGCTTCTGCACGTCGAGGGTCGTGCCCGCGACGCACACACACCACTACGGGTTGGCCGGCGCCCCCTCGAAGCAGAGCGCAATCAAAATCTCGGGCCGGAGTGCGCCGTTCCCATTTGCCGTGAATCCCCGAGTCATAACCGCAGCAGTCGCAGGTGGGTGACATCGGCACCGAGCTCGAACGCCTGCTCGCGCGACCATGCAATCACTTCGTTCGCGACTGCGGAGAGTCCAGCGGACACAGCGTCTGCGTCCATGCTTCCGATTCTGTCCCGAAGTCGGGCTTCAATCGCCTCGGCGAGCCGTTTCGACGTCTGACCGACGTTGCGGCCAGTCGCCGCATCAAACCGTCTGGCGTCCACCACCAGCCACTCGAGCGTAAAGCGCAGCATAACCGGCTTCTTTTCCCTCGTCAGATAGCGCCGTGGTGCGGACTGGTAGGCGTGCATCACGCCACCCGGCACGCGTGCGCCGTCGACGAAAGAGCGCTCCACGCCGGAAGCGAAAACCGCCGTGAATGCTTGCATTGCCACCATCGCGGCTATGCGGGCGAAAAAACGAGTACTTCTGCGCACGTTGGGATCATATCCGATGAGCTCTGTCCGGTAGTAATTCAATAGTGGATTTACCCAGCTTGGAGCAGCGAATTCGAGATCTTATTCGTGCGTAAAACGGGTGAATCGAAGCCGTCGAAACTCCGAAAAACGAACCACCGTATCTCCAAGCCGCACCGAACGCGCGGTCGTCAAAGTCGGAAAAATTCTGGCAAGAGCACACTGAAGGCCAACCACATGATGATGACCAGTGGGATGCCGACGCGTAGAAAATCGCGGAACGTGTATCCACCAGCGTTCAGAATCAGCACATTGGTTTGATATGCGATGGGCGTTGCATAGCCCATGTTCGCCCCGAACATCACTGCCAGGACGAAGGCTTCTGGTGCCACCCCAAGCTCGGCGGCGATTCGCATGGCGATTGGGGTGCCGATAACGGCGGCGGCGTTGTGCGATACGACGTTGCTGAGAATGGCCATCAGCAGCATCAGACCGCTCATGACAAAAACCGGCGAGAGCCCCTCGGCCATTCTCACCAGCCAATGGGCCAGGTAATCGGCGCCACCCGTGCCGGTCAACGCCACGCCGAGCGCGAGGCTCGCGACGATAAGCATGATTACGGGCGTGCTGAGAGCGCCGGCCGTGTCGCGCCAGCTCAGGCAACCTGTGAGCAGGACCAGGCCCGTACCCAGCAGAGCGCTGATCGAGATGGGAATGAGACCCGAGGCGGCAGCAGCAACGACCAGAAAGAAGATTCCGAGTGCCACCGGCGCTTTCCGCGTGTGCGGAAGGTCGACGGTATTGTCGAGCACCAGCATTCCAGCTCGATTCTTGAGCTCCTTGATGTCCTCGCGCGCACCTTGCAGCAATAAAACGTCGCCGGTGTGCAGAACGATTCCGCTCAGGTCTGACTTGATCAGCCCCCCCGCCGACTGCGCGCGGTGAATAGCGAGCACGACCACGTGAAAGCGCTCACCGAACCGAGAGTTCTTCAATGTCGTCTCGTGTAACAGGGAACCGTCGCGGACTACGACCTCGGCAAGTTGCTGGTCCTCGGCCGACAAAGGGTGCTCCTCGCTGATCGGGTGCTCGAGGTCCAACACGTTATGCAACGTAGCGCCGAGAAGATCCTCGAAGCGCTTGAGGTTTTCTGCCGTATCGCTAACGTACAACTGATCTCCGGCTCGAATCGACGCCGTCGGCAGCTTCACGATGATGAGATCTTCGTCTCTCTGTATGCGGGAAACCTTCATTTTGTTGTCGGTACGTTTCAGTACCTCCGACAGCGTCTTGCCATTGGCGTAGCTGTCCTCGTGCACGTAAAGGACCGCATCGAACACGAACGGTGAGGCATCCGACAGCAGAACCGCGCGGGGCGGCAGGAGCCGTGGAGCGACCAGCCAGAGATAGAGAATGCCGATGCTTCCGGCAATAGCGACAGGGATGGCGAAATCGAACATCTCGAAACGCCGCATACCGAGATCGGCAGCTACAGCGACGACGAGCAGGTTAGTCGAGGTACCTATGGTGGTTCCGCTGCCGCCGATGAGAGTCGCGAGTCCCATCGGCATCAACGAAGTCGAGGCAGACCCGCCGGTTCGCAGTGCTACGCTGACCAGAACCGGAAGCAGCATCACCACGATCGGCGTATTGTTCATGAAGGCGCTCAGCACGCCGGTAAAGACCAACGTGGCGAGCAAAGAGAACGAGGGATGCGTTTTCCAGGTTTTCGCCATGATCCTCGCCACCGGTTCGAGGGCGCCGGTCGTTTCCAGGCTGCGACCGATGATCATGAGCGCACAAATCGTGACCAGAGCTTCGTGCCCGAAACCCGAGAAAAAGCTGCTAGGTTCGAGGGCACGTCCGTCGGGGGCGTATGGGAACAGCTCGAAACCGAGCGCCAGTGCAATGAGTATGAATAGGCTGGTCGCTTCGATCGGAATTCGATCCCGCGTGAACAGGATCAACGCGAGAACCGTCAGCAACATGACGGCGATGGCGTGGATGTCAGGGTCGGTCGGCATTGGCCCGCTCGTTATACGGGAACGACACGGAATGCGCGCCGTAATGGCGACGATATCCAAATCGTGACTGAATCACGCGCACAGTTGCGCACCGACGCGCTCGTGCGCCGCATCATGCTGTCTCTAGGTAAGGCAACATGGCGGTGGCAAAGCTGAGGACAAGGAAGAAGCCGCACATATCCGTTATCGTAGTCAATATCGGTCCGGAGGCCACCGCCGGGTCTACGTGCATCCGTTTGAGCAGCAACGGTACGACACCACCGATCGACACCGCAACGAGGGTGTTGGCTGCGAGGGCGCCGCCCACCACCAGGCCGAGAAACGGATTGCCCTTCCAAAGCCATGCGGCGAGCGCAATGAGACATCCGAGCGCCAAACCGTTCAGGATGCCGACGGAGAGCTCCTGCATCCACACGCGCATTGCCTCGAACGGTTTTACGATTCCCAGTGACAGCTCCCGCATGCTGACCGCGACCGCCTGATTGCCCGAGCAGCCGCTCATGTCGGAAACTATCGGCAAGAATACGGCGAGCGCAATTACGGCGCTCAGCGTGCTCTCGTAGAATGCAATGACACTCGCTGCGATGATGTTCAGCACGATGTTCAAGCTCAGCCAAGAAAGTCGCCGCCGTGCACGCGTGAGGACCGGTAGCGTGCGGATCTCGTCCCCGCCGACGATTCCCTGTGATTTCAGATAGTCGAGCTCAGCTCGCTCGGATATCGCTTCATCGACCGCTCGGCGGTGAACGATGCCGACGAGTCGATGACGCTCGTCCACTAC
>JBFICP010000061.1:0-15042 GCA_041581935.1 Gammaproteobacteria bacterium
GCGGCCACATCCATGCCAAGACCGATGCATTGAATCTCTCCCCGATATACGGGCAGCGTCGGATTGCCCAGCGCGAAGCACGAGATGATGTCGGTGCCGCCGGTTATCGAGGAAAGACAGATGTCATCCTTGATGTGCTCGTAGACGAAATCGAAGCTCTCCGGCACCAGCGGCGAGCCGGTGGAGAGCATCGTGCGCACGCTCGTGAGCGAGTGGCTTTCCCGAGGTCGCAGGCCTGCCTTCTTGACGGCGTCGATAAACTTGGCCGAGGTGCCGAAGTGCGTCATTCCGGTCTCGTCCGCGTAGTCGAAAAGCACATTGCCGTCAGGGTGAAACGGTGCGCCGTCATAAAGAACAAGGGTGGCGCCGGATGCCAGGGCCGAAGCGAGCCAATTCCACATCATCCACCCGCAGGTGGTGAAGTACATCAATCGATCGCCGGGGCGGATGTCGGACTGCAGCTGGTGCTCCTTGAGATGCTGCAGCAGGGTGCCGCCGGCTCCGTGCACCATGCATTTGGGAACCCCGGTGGTTCCCGACGAGTACATGATGAACAGCGGATGGTCGAAGGGCAGCTGCTCAAATGCGATGTCGCCGCCGGTCGCGCCGGCGGTGAACGCCTCCAGCGTCACCGCTTTCGGCACCCGGTCGATGGCCGGGCTGGTCTCGGTGTAGGGCACGACCACGACCCGTTCGACAGCAGGCAGCTCGTTGAGGATCTCGGCAACCCGGCCGAGCGAGTCATGCTTCCTGCCGTTGTAGAAATAACCGTCCGCCGTGAACAGCACCTTCGGGTCGATTTGACCGAAGCGGTCGACGACACCCCGCACGCCGAAGTCCGGTGAGCACGACGACCACGTGGCGCCGAGGCTGGTGGCGGCAAGCATGGCAATAATCGCCTCGGGCATGTTGGGCAGGTAACCGGCCACCCGGTCGCCGTGCCCGACACCGGCGTCGGCGAGCGCTCGGCTGAGCACCGAGACGGCGTCGTAGAGCTCCCGATAGGTGAGGCTTCGCCGTACCCGGTCCTCGCCCCGGAACACGATGGCGACTTGGTCATCGCGCTGGCGCAGCAAATTCTCCGCGTAGTTGAGCCACGCTTGGGGAAACCACCGCGCCCCCGGCATACGTCCCGGCTCTTCGAGCACCGTATCGCCCTTGGTGTCGGCGATAACCTCGGCGAAACCCCACAGGGCATCCCAGAACTGCTCCGGATGCTGCACCGACCAGCGATGCAGGGATGCGTAGTCCGTCGCCCCGGCCCCCCAGGATGCGTTCACGAAGGTCGTGAAGCGCGTGATCTCGGCGCCCGCAACGCGCTTGGGCGAAGGGGTCCACAGTGGTTCCGTCATCTCAGTCAACCCTCCGTCGTGTCCCGGGGCACCGGGCGCTTGGTGCCGTCCTCGTTGAGCGCCACGAAGGTGAACGTTCCTTCCGTGACCTTGACCGACTCGCCGAAATGACCGCGCAGGCGCCGCCGCGCCCAGGTTTCCACGTGCACCGAGATGGAGGTGTTGCCGACCGACTCGGTGCAACAGAAGCAACTCACCTGGTCGCCCACGTACACCGGCCGGTGAAAGCTCATCGCCTCGATACCGACCGTCGCCACGCGACCGCGGGCACGCATGATAGCGTAGCTGCCCGCGGCCAGGTCCATCTGCGCGAGCAACCAGCCGCCGAAAATATCCCCATAGGCGTTGGTGTCGGCGGGCATGGCAATGGTGCGAAGCTCGGCCTCACGCTGCGGCGGGTGTTGCTCTTCGGGCATGGATGTCTCCTCGGCAGGCTTGCGTCACTCGACCCGGCGGGTATTGTAATCGCTGTGCGTTGCCTCTAGCGTTGTGTCTGCCGGCAGGTCGGGCCGAGTCTGCGAAGCTCGAGCTGCGACGCCTCCGATTCACCGTATCCTGGCGCCATGAGACCGGAAGAACCATGTCGGATAAGCTGTCCCGTGCGAATCCTTACGAACAGGGACTCGAGCAGACTCCGGCCAATTACGCACCGCTGAGCCCGCTCAGCTTCCTGGCGCGCACCGCCGGTGTCTACCCCGAGCACACGTCCGTGGTGCACGGCGAGACGCGCCATACCTGGGCCGAGACCTATGCCCGTTGCCGGCGCCTGGCGTCGGCGCTGGCGATGCGCGGCGTCGGCGCGGGCGATACCGTGTCCATTATCGCGCCCAACGTGCCGGCCATCTACGAGGCGAGCTTCGGTGTTCCGATGCTGGGCGCGGTGCTCAACACCATCAACACGCGACTCGATGCGCGCACCATCGCATTCATTCTCCAGCACTCGGAAGCGAAGGTGCTTCTGACCGATCGCGAGTTCTCGCGTACGGTGGCCGCCGCGCTCGACGGCATCAAGAGCCCGCCGCTGGTCATCGACATCGACGACCCGATGGCACCGCCGGGGGCGCTGCTCGGCGAGCTCACTTACGAGGCCTTTCTCGACGACGGGGATGCGGACTTCGAGTGGAGCCTGCCGGAAGACGAGTGGCGTGCAATCTCGCTCAACTACACCTCCGGCACGACCGGTGATCCCAAGGGCGTGGTCTATCACCACCGCGGCGCGTACTTGAATGCGCTCAGCAACGCGCTCGGTTGGAACATGGCGCATCATCCGGTCTATCTCTGGACGCTGCCGATGTTTCACTGCAACGGCTGGTGTTTTCCCTGGACCGTTGCAGCGCTCGCCGGGACCAACGTATGCCTGCGCAAGGTGCAGGCCAAGGCGATATTCGATGCCATCGCCGATCGTCGTGTCACGCATTTCTGTGGCGCGCCCATCGTGCTAGGCATCATTCTCAACGCGCCACCCGAAGATCGGCGCACGTTCGATCACACCGTGGAGGTGATGACCGCGGCGGCGCCGCCGCCGGCGGCGGTGCTCGAAGCGATGGAAAAGAACGGATTTCACATGACCCACGTCTACGGCCTCACGGAGACCTACGGACCGGCGGTGATTTGCGCCTGGAAGGACGAGTGGAACGCACTGCCCGCCGAAGACCAGGCAACCCGCAAGGCGCGCCAGGGCGTTCGCTACCATGCGCTCGAGGCGCTCGACGTTGTCGATCCGAATACCTTGAAGCCGGTGCCGTGGGATGGCCAGACCATGGGCGAGGTGATGTTTCGCGGTAATGTCGTCATGAAAGGCTACCTCAAGAATCCGGGCACTACCGAAAAATCGTTTGCCGGCGGCTGGTTTCACTCCGGGGATCTGGGCGTGCGACATCCCGACGGCTACCTTCAGCTCAAGGATCGATCCAAGGACATCATCAAATCGGGCGGCGAGAGCATCTCTTCCATCGAGGTGGAAGACACGCTCTATCGTCATCCGGCGGTTTTGGAAGCCGCCGTCGTCGCGCGCAGCGACGTGAAGTGGGGCGAGACACCCTGTGCGTTCGTGACACTCAAGGAAGGTGCTACAGAAACGACGGCCGGGGACATCATCGCGTTCTGCCGCGACAACATGGCGCATTTCAAAGTGCCGAAGACGGTGGTATTCGGAGCGTTGCCGAAAACGTCAACCGGCAAGATTCAGAAGTTCAAGCTGAGGGAACAGGCGGAGAATCTCGACTGCTGACACGCAATGAGCGCATACACAGATCAACGCGGCATTGCCTATACGGCCGCCGGGCAGGATGCGGTGGACCGCTTCGACGCCACCATGAATGCTTACCTGCATTTCGGCACCGACACCGGCGCCAGGCTCAAGGAAACGCTCGGGGCGGATCCCGAGTTTCCGATGGCTCACGTGCTGCGCGGTTACTTCATGCAGCTGTTCTGCGTGGCCGCGCTCACGGACAAGGCCCGGCAGTGCCTGGCGAAAGCGCGCGAGAGCGGCGCGAATCGCGGCATTGACGCAAGGGAGCGACACCACGTCGACGCGCTCGGCGCCTGGATCGAAGGCGACATGCACGCGGCGCTCGCGCACTGGGAGGCGATACTGCTCGATCACCCGCTCGACATGCTTGCGGTGAAGGTATCCCAGTTCATCCATTTCTATCTCGGCGACAGTCAACGGCTGCGCGATTCCATTGCGCGCATCCTCTATGCCTGGCACCCGCAGGTGCCCGGTCACGCCAACGTGCTCGGCATGTACGCGTTCGGACTGGAAGAATCCGGAGACTACGCCGCCGCGGAGCGCTTCGGACGAGAAGCGGTGGAGAGGGATCCCGCCGATGCCTGGTCGGTGCACGCGGTGGCGCACGTCTTGGAGATGCAGGATCGGCGCAGCGAGGGAATCGCCTGGCTGCGCGAACTGGAGCCGCACTGGAGCGCCGCAAACAACTTCCGCTTCCACCTATGGTGGCACCTGGCGCTCTTTCATCTCGAGCTCGAGCAATACGACGAGGTTCTGCGGCTCTACGACGGGGCGTTTCGTGCAGAGCCGAGTGACGAGTATCTCGACATCTGCAACGCGACCTCGATGCTGTGGCGACTCGAGGAGCGCGGTGTCGACGTCGGCGATCGCTGGAAGGAGCTCGCCGAGCTGAGCGCGACCCGCATCGACGGGCACGGGCTGGTATTTCCCGACATGCACTTCATGATGGCGCTGGAAGCCGCCGCGGATACGGAGAACGGCGACGCCATGCTTCGCTCGCTGGAGGACTTGAGCGGCACGCCCGGTGTCACCCAGGCGCGAGTCATCGAAGACGTGGCCCTGGCGCTCGCAACGGCCATCGCGGCCTGGTACCGCGGCGACTACCAGGCGGTGGTCGAGCAGCTGCTGCCGGTACGCTACGCGATTGCCGCCATCGGCGGCAGCCATGCGCAGCGCGATCTGTTTCATCAGATGCTGATTGCCGCCGCGTTACGCGCCCCGCGCCCCGCGCTGGCGCGCGCACTGCTCAGCGAGCGCACGCGACTCAAGCCGCGAAACGCCTGGACCTGGCAACGCTATGCCGATGCGCTCGGCGCGCTCGGCGACCGGGCCGGCGCGCGCGAAGCCGCGCGCCAGGCACGCGCGCTGCTGGCCGCCTGAACGGCGCCGCACCGGCAACGTTTCGCCAATCTTCGCATGTCCGACCACCTGCTTCGACGAAGCCCGCGCGTCCTCGACACGGCCGGAGCGCGCGCGTGGCAAGATCCGTGAACCGCGCGCCGCGGCGCGCGGTTCGCAACGTGAGCCTGCTGGCGATCTGCCAGGCGCTGATGATGACGGCGAGCACGCTGATCGTCGCCACCTCGGCGCTCGTCGGCGTAATGCTTGCCGACAACGCGGCGCTCGCCACCTTGCCCTTCGGTCTCATGTGGCTGACCACCACCCTGACCGCGGTGCCCGCCGCGTTGCTGATGCGCCGGATCGGCCGTCGCGCCGGGCTCATGTCCGGCGTAACCGCGGCGATTCTCGGCGGCGGCCTGTGCACGCTGGCGATCTTCGAGCGCCGCTTCGATCTCTTCTGCGCAGGCTCCATGCTCGTTGGCGCTTTCAACGCCTTCGGGCAGCAGTACCGGTTCGCCGCCGCGGATGCCGCCGGTGAGGCCTTCCGCGCACGCGCCATCTCGCTGGTGCTCGCGGGCGGCGTCGTCGCCGCGCTCGCGGGACCCAATCTCGCGCGCGCGACACGGGATCTGTATCCGCTGGATCTGTTCGCCGGCTGCTACGCGGCGATCATCGGGCTCTACCTGCTTTCTTTCGCAGTCCTGTTCTTCATCCGCATTCAGCCCGCGACCATCGCCACGGTGCGCATCACGGCGGCCGGTTTCGTCGCGCTCATGACCCGGCGACGCTTTCAGGTGGCCGCCGCGAGCGCCATGCTCGGCTACGGCGTCATGAACCTGGTGATGACATCGACGCCGCTCGCGATGCTCGATTGCGGCCTCGGATTCGACAACACGGCCAACGTCATCCAATGGCACGTGCTGGCCATGTTTGCGCCGTCGTTTTTCACCGGTCACCTGATCGAGCGTTTTGGTGCGCTCAAGATCACCATGACCGGCGCGCTGCTGCAATTCGGCTGCGTGCTCGTCAATCTGCAGGGTCAGGCGGAATGGAACTTTGTGGTGGCGCTGATGCTGCTCGGGCTCGGCTGGAACTTCCTGTTCGTTGGCGCCACGACGCTGCTGACCACCAGCTACAGCGGCGCCGAGAAGGCCACCGCTCAGGGACTCAACGACTTTCTGGTATTCGGCACCGTGACGGTGACCGCGCTCGCATCGGGGGCGCTGCACCACGCCCTGGGGTGGGATGCCATCAATCTGGTGATGGCGCCGTTCATCGCGACGGCATTCGGCTTGAGCTTCTGGCTGAATCGCCGCGCCGGGAGAGACTCCCGGGCGGCGCAGCCATCGTGAAGCGAACGGTTGGGCGCGCAGTCCCTTAAGCGCCCGTCAATAAGACTCAATCAGTCGTCGTGCTTGTTCTTGCTCAAGTGCTTCAATAGCTTTTTGCTGCCTTTCTCGTTGTTCTTACAGTCACCCACGTCATTGCAGCTGTTGCGGCCGATGACGCCCTTGTTGCCTAAGCACGCGTCGGTATTGTTGCACGATCCGCTTTTGATCACGCCCTCGTTGTCGAGACACGCACGCAGCCCTTTGCAGGAATTCTTACCGATCCGGCCGAGGTTTCCATTACAGCTTTGCGATCCTTCGGTGCAGGCGTTCTTCGCGATCGTGCCCTCGTTGTCGTTGCACGAGCTCGCACTCATGCAGCTGTCCTTTCCGATCTTGCCCATATTGGTGTTGCAGGAGTTCGTCCCAGCACAGGCACCCTTTTTGATCTTTCCCGAGTTCCACCCGCACGAGAGAAAGCCTTTGCAGGCCTGCTTTCCAATCAAGGCCTCATTAGTCGAGCAGGACAAATCGCCCGAGCAAGCCTCCTTTTTGATGATCCTGCCGTTCTCCTGACAGGCTTGAAAACCGGTGCACGCGTTCGCGCCGATGACGCCCTTATTCTCATTGCACTGTAGCGCATCTTTATCCGGGAAATCCGGACAGGCGCCCGATCCGATGATGCCGCCTCCGGCGGCAGCGCTCACCGGCCACATGAGCACGATCATGGTCAAGCCGACCACGCCCAGCAGCTCCGAAAACCGTCGCTTCACGTTCATGTCGCTCTCCTTCTAGCCTACCTTCTTTCCGCCAGCGGGCACCGTCGAAGTCTCGGGTGCCTTCAATATGGTCGGCTTTTTAGCACGCACACTTTCGATCGAGCGTGAAGTGCTTGGCACCGGAACCGAGACCGCCTTGGCAATACCGTGCGGGTCGAGAAGTTCGTTCTGGAAAAAGCAAGGAATTAAACGTTAAGGTCGTCACTTCACCGCGCGCAACGAGCAACGGCGCGGCGTTCAGGGACGTTCGCGGGCGTGAAATTTCGGGAATGCGCTTCGCGGGTGCGCCGTGAATGGGGATTTCAGTTCCGTGCGCGCGCGCGTGCTCGGAAACGCGCCGGGGTGAACGGCGCGAGATCGACGCTGGTGCTGGCGCCCTCGGCGATGAGCTCCGCCATGGCGGCACCGCTGGCGGGTGCGTTGAGGATCCCCCAGCAGTTGTGGCCGGTGGCGACATAGGCGCCGGCGATGCCGGGCACGCCGCCCATGACCGGAAGCGCGTCGGCGCAGATGGGCCGGTAGCAGGCGTGCTCGCTGAGCACCCGCGTGTGGCCCATGCACGAGGACAGATCGGCGGCTACGCGTCGAAGCGTGGCGGTCGCTCGCCGGTCCACCGAAACCTCGGCCGGGTCGTCGGGCAACGGCCGATCATCGCCGAGTCCGCACACGTAGATCTCGCCATCGGGACGCGCAAAGATTTCCGGCGCCAGACGCTCGCCGTCCACGTCCTGATAGTCGACGAAGAGCGCGTGCGCCGGAACCGGCACGTCCGGCTCGAGCGTGATGCTGAATCCCTTGAGCCCGTCGACGGGTGGAAGCGGCAGCCAGGCGGCCGCGCGCGCGCTCCACGGACCCATGGCGATGACCACCGCATCGGCCGGCATCAGCGCGCCGTCGATGCGGACACCGCGCACCCGGGCACCCGCGTCGGCAAGGTCCACGCCTTCGACGCACCCGGTGATCACCTTTGCGCCCATGTTCTGCGCCGCGTCCATGAGCGCCAGGGTGAACCGTCGAGGGTGCACCTGCGCCGTGGTTTGCGTGCTGCCGAGCTGCGCGTAGACGGCACAGTTGCCGTCCAGCCACGCCGCGCCGGCCTTTGCGTTGTCGCCGACCACATCGCCGCCGGCGCGCGCCGCAACCCCGAAGGTGGTCATCGGCCGGTATCCGTAGTCGGCATCGATGCGGCGGGCAAGCTCGGCGTGCATGGCGAAGCTCTTGCGTGCGAGGGTTGCCATGGGCGAGCCGTCGCACCAGTCGAGCGCGAGAAAACCGCCGGACTTGCCGGACGCGGCGCAGGCGATGGCGGTGCGCTCGATCACCGTGGAAGCGATGCCGCGAAGGGCGAGATGGTAGGCGATCGACGCACCGATGACGCCGGCACCGCAGATGACGACGCGGGGGTTGCTGTTGCTCACCTGCACGACATTGAGACGCTTCCACTATCAGCGATGCGGGAGCGCGCAGGCGCGCTCCTGCAACACTGCACGAAATCAGCTCTCCGGATTGCGCGCGCGCACCTTCCAGGAGCTCGATTGCATGACGATGCCTTCGTCGGCCTGATAACGGCTGAGCTCGGCCTTCAAGGCCGCGACGATCGTGTCGTGCTTGGCCTCGGCCGCGCTGCCGGCTTCCCGGTATACCTCGCCGGCGGGACCCAGGGCGAGCTGAAACTCGACGGCGTCGTCCAGCGTGTTGCCGACCATCAGCGGCGCGTCGATGCGCTCGAAACGAATTTCGTCGTAGCCGGCGATCTCCAGCTGCTTGGTGACCATTTCCTGATCGGCCATGGAAAACGGCCCGGGACCGCAGGTCCTGGCGTCTTCACCGGGGGGTGGCAGATGCTCGAGAACCACCTTCTTGGGCAGGCCGAGCCAGGGATTATCGTCGATGGTTCGCCATACGATCATGGTCATGATGCCGCCGGGCTTGAGCGACGTTCGCATGCTCCTCAGACCGGCGACCGGGTTTTCGAAGAACTGGGTGCCGAAGCGCGCGAAGCAGAAATCGTGAATCGGCTCGAAAGGATAGCTCTGAACGTCGCCTTCGACGAAGGTGACGTTGGTCACTCCTTCGGCCTTGGCGTCCGCGCGGCCGAACTCGAGAAATGCATTGCAGCAATCGATACCGAGAACCGACCCGTCGGGACCCACCTGCTTGGCAAGCTTGATGGCCGTGTCGCCGAAGCCGCAGCCGACGTCGACGACCGTGTCGCCCTTTCGCACTTCCAGGGTGGGAAAGATCATGTCGCTGTGATGGGTCAGGCCGCCGACCAGAATGTGGCGGTACCTGGTGAACTTGGGAACGAGGATCTCGTTCCAGAAATCGACGAACTCGTTACTGCTAGCCGCTGCCGGTGCACTGCTCATGGCCGATCACTCCTCGGGATTCGAGACTTCGAAAGTACACGATACGCGGTCATTGTGTCTGGACGACTTCTCCCGCGTTTGATGTGTTTCAATCATTTCCGCCGGCCGGGATCGCGATTCGCGGCCAGAAACGCCGCCATATGAAAGGCCATCTGTGGCGGTGCGTACTGAAATCGTACGCCCACCGGACAGGCGCGTCGAGCGAGACATCCACCGCCGAGACACTCGCCGCCCCGGGCGCTGGCGATGTGCTCGATGCACGCGGGGACATCGTAGTTTCCCGGCGTGAACGCGCCGACCGGACAGCTGTCGAGACACGGTTTGTCGGCGCAGGTGTCGCACGGCGCAGGCCGCACGTCCGGCGGAGGGAGTTCGATGCTGTGCGCGAATGCCAGGGCGCCGCGGTAGGCGTGCCACAAACCGTAATCCGGATGAATGAGCGGGCCGATAGGCGACGGATAGACGGGCTCGGCGCGCTGCGCCCAGCGAACGAAGGGCAGATAGGGAGGCCCGCCGAAAGGAAACAGTGCCTCGGCGCCGAGCGCTTCGGCAAGCTCGCCGACCACCCGTGTGCTCCACCGATCCAGCGGGTTGCGCGACAGCCGCGCTTCCCGCGCCGCCTGAAAGGCGTCCCAGCTGCTGCGACCGGCGACGCCCACGAGCATCAGCGTCGCCACCGGTCGGCCATCGGCCATGTCCGGCACGGCATCGGCAGGCACCGGATGGAAGGCGCCCCGTGGCGCGAGTCCCCGCGTCTCGACCGCGTGGCAGATGGACGCGTAGCCCACGGCATTTTTGTCCGAGGCGATCATCGATAGACCTTTACGACATTGCGGGTGAGCGAACGCGATGGCCGTGATCGGCGTGGGCTTATTCGTAGCTCCTGACATCGTCGATGACCTTGCCGTCGTTGGCGAGGCTTCCGGGCGCGGTGAGCACGATGTCGGCGCGCAGCTTGCAGAGCTCGCGAACCGAGCCCGCGATCGCCTCGCCGAGGGCGTCCGACGGCGGCTCGGCGGTCTCGCAGTGCAGCGTCATGACGTCCTGATTGTCGACGCTGTCGATCACCAACCGACCCTTCGAGACCTGCGGATGCCGCGCGAGCACGGCGGCCACCTGTGACGGATGCACGAACATGCCGCGCACCTTGGTGGTCTGATCCGCGCGCCCCATCCACCCCTTGACGCGCACGTTGGTGCGCCCGCAGGGGCTGGCGCCGGGCATGGTCGCCGACATGTCGCCGGTGGCGAATCGAATCAAAGGATAGTCCGGATTCAGGGTGGTCACGACCACCTCGCCCACCTCGCCGGATTCCACCGGATCGCCGGTCCCCGGGCGCACGATCTCCACGATCACGCCTTCGTCGACAATCATGCCCTCCATGGCATCGGATTCGTAGGCAATCAGACCGAGGTCGGCGGTAGCGTAACACTGGCGGACGGCCACGCCTCTTTCGGCGAGGCTCTGGCGCAGGCTCGGAGGCAACGCCTCGCCCCCGACGAGCGCTTTGTCGAGACACGAGACATCCGCGCCGAGCTCGACGGCCTTATCCAAAATGATACTGAGAAATGAGGGCGTGCCCACATACCCCGACGGCCTGAGATGCGCGATGGTTTTCACCTGCAGCTCCGTTTGACCGATACCGGCGGGAAACACCGGACAGCCGACGGCGCGGGCGCCGGACTCGAGCATCATTCCCGCGGGTGTGAAGTGATACGAGAACGTGTTGTGAATCAGCTCACCGCGTCGAAACCCGGCTGCAAACAGCGCCCGGCCCATGCGCCAGTAGTCGCCGCGGGCCGTCTCGGGCTCGAATATGGGCCCCGGGGAGGCGTAGACATGGGTGAGCGCTTCGGTAGCGACCGCCGAAAAGCCGCCGAAAGGCGGATCACCCGCCTGGCGCTCGGAGAGGTGGGATTTGCGCGTGACCGGCAATTGCGCCAGCGCGGCACGCGTGGTGATGGCACGCGCATCGACGCCTTCGAGGATCGCACCATAGGCCGGTGCGTTGCGGCGGGCATTCTCAATCTGCACGGGCAACGCGTCGAGAAGCGCGCGCTCGCGCACTTCGTGAGCACGTGTTTCGAGATCGTCGAAATGTCGAGACATGCGACCTTTTGAGCGCCAGCTCGAGCGTTATGCGAGCCACCGTTTGCGTCGGCGATAGTGCTTCACATTGCGAAAGCTCTTGCGGTGCTCGCCACTCACACCCAGATAGAATTCCTTGACGTCTTCGTTCTCGGACAGTGCCGAGGCCACACCGTCCATCACCACGCGTCCGGTTTCGAGGATATAACCGTACTTCGCGAAGCGCAGTGCCACGTTGGTATTCTGCTCAGCCAGCAGGAAGGTGACGCCTTCGTCCGCGTTCAGCCGAGCGACGATCTCGAAAATTTCTTCGACCAGCTGCGGCGCCAGCCCCATCGACGGCTCGTCGAGAAGTATCACCGATGGGCGCGCCATCAGGGCCCGTCCGAGCGCAGTCATCTGCTGCTCGCCGCCGGAGGTATAACCGGCTTGGGCGTCGCGTCGCTCCTTCAAGCGAGGAAAGTAGTGATAAACCTTGTCGAGGTCCTCGAGCACGGCGGCACGGCCGTCCTTGCGCGTATAGCTGCCGGTGAGCAGATTCTCCTCGACCGTCAGGTGCTCGAAGCAGCGCCGGCCCTCCATGACCTGAATGACGCCGCGTTGCACGAGCTCGCTCGGGCTCAACCTGTCGGTGCGTTCACCCTTGAACTCGATGGAGCCCTTTGTGATGTCGCCGCGTTCGGACTTGAGCAGGTTGGAGATGGCCTTCAGCGTGGTGGTCTTACCGGCGCCGTTGCCCCCGAGGAGGGCGACGATGCCCCCCTCGGGAACTTCCAACGAAACGCCTTTCAACACGAGGATGACGTGATTATAAATCACCTCGATGTTGTTGACGGCGAGCAGCGGCGTGCCGTTGCTTTTCTGGTCCACAACCATTCGCCGTCAAGTCAGGTCCGTGCTCAGCTGCAGCTGCGTGGAGTGATATTGTTCTCCTTCGCATAGGACATGGCCGCTTCCTCGATCATCGGCCGGACCACTTCACGCATCGTCGGGATCCAGTCGCTAACGATATTCCACTTCTGGCCGTCCCACTGCTGGATGAGGATCGGACCGCCGCTCTCGTGATCGGCACAGCTTACCTTCACCGGGCGGGTAAACCCGTTCATGCCGAGCTGGGAGAGCCGCGCCTCGGTAATGTTCAGGTTCTCGAGACCCCAGCGAACCTGCTCACCGGTCATGGCCTTCTTGCCGAACTTCTCTTGCGCGGTGCGCACCGCTTCGGCGCCGAACATGGCGTTGAGGACCGCGCGATTGTAAAGCACCTCGCCGATATTGTTCTTCTTGGCCTCCTCGACGTCACCGTTGTAGACGTACTGGATGATGTCGTCGTGCACGCGGAACCCGGTGCCTGGCTGATGAAGCGCCGCCGACTTGTAGCCCTTGGCCGCCGGTCCGGCGGGAATGACATCCGCGTCGCTGCCGGACCACCAGTTGCCGACGAAACGATCCATCGGATAGTTGACCGCCGCGGCTTCCTTGACCGCGACCTGGTTCATCACACCCCAGCCGGACATGAATACCCAATCGGGTCTGAGCTTGCGGATCTGCAGCCAGGTGGCTTTCTGCTCTTGTCCCGGATGGTCGACGGCCAGCAGGGTCAGCTTGTAGCCGTACTTCTCGGCCAGCACGCCGAGCGTGGGATTCGCTTCCTTGCCGTATGCACTGTTGTGATAGACATGGGCGATCTTCTTACCCCTGAGCTTGTCGAGCCCGCCCTCTTCATTCGCGACGTAGTTGATGAACGCGGAGGCCTGGCTCCAGTACGTGGTCGGGAAATTGTAGACCCACTCGAACACGCGTCCGTCGGCCGCCGCGGTCTGTCCATAGCCCATGGACAGGATCGGAATTCCGTCGACCGGTGCCTTGGGAATCAGCTGATAGGTGATACCGGTGCTGAACGGGTTGACCAACGTCGCTCCGTAGGTGCCCTTGTCCTTCAGCTTCTCGTAGCACTCGACGCCGAGCTTGGTGTTGTACTGCGTCTCGCATTCCTCGAAGGTCACCTTGACGCCGTTGATGCCGCCATCGCGCTTGTTGAGCATCGTGTAGTAGTCGCGAAAACCGTTTGCGACCGGGATACCGCTCGGCGCGTAGGGGCCGGTGCGGTAGACGAGCATCGGAAAGAACTGTTCTTCCTCGGCCATGGCAGGACCGGCGAATGCACCGGTCAGCGCCACCACTGCGCCCAGGAGAGAAAGTACTAACTTGTTGATTTTCATGAACTCCTCCTACCTCGCTTATACTTGTTAAACGGTAGAGACACCGTGCTTCGCGACTCTAGCATGGGCCGCAGGCAGGGCAAAGTCTCCGCGAACGGACCTTAATGTTCCACGCCGCTGTCGGAGTACGGGCGTCGCGCGGCGTCGTCGCGACTGCCTGTTTCCGCACGCCTTATCAATAGGGAAACGGCCAAACCCTCAGCTTCTCCTTCGCGATCTGCCACAGGCGCGCGAACCCGTTGGGCTCCACGATGAGGAAATACACGATTAATCCACCGAAGATCATGACCTCGAGATGCTTTTGCAAATCGGTCGCCATGGCGATTCCAAACAGCTGCGGCGCGTTGGTGAGAAACACCGGAACGAGGGTGATGAAAGCGGCTCCCAGGAAAGAGCCCAGAATGCTGCCGAGACCGCCGATGATCACCATGAACAGCACCTGGAACGAAACATTGATGTCGAAGGCCTCGGTCTCGACGCTGCCGAGATAAAGACACAGGGTCATCGCGCCGGCTACGCCGCAGTAGAACGACGACACGGCAAAAGCCCCCAGCTTGGTCTGCATCGGCCGGAAGCCGATAATCTCCGCCGCGATGTCCATATCGCGGATCGCCATCCAGGATCGCCCGATGCGGCTTCGAACGAGATTCTTGGCCGCCAGCGCCCCCACCGCGACCAGCGTGAGGGCCACCAGATATCGCACCTCGGCAGTGGCCTCCGGGCCGATGATCATGACGCCGAGTATCTCGCGCGGCGGCGCGATGATGGTTCCCGACGGATTGTAGTTGTAGAACCAGGGTACCTTGTTGAACATCCAGCTCAGGAAGAACTGAGACGCAAGGGTCGCGACTGCCAGATAAAAGCCTTTGATACGCAGACTCGGAATACCGAACACGAGGCCCACCGCCGCGGTAATAAGCCCGGCAAGAATGAAGGCGACGATGACGTTGAGATCCGGAAACGCTGTAATCAGCTTGTACGTCGCGTATCCGCCGACCGCCATGAAGCCGCCGGTGCCGAGGCTCAGCTGGCCGGCATAACCGAGCAGCAGGTTGAGTCCGATGGCCGCCATGCTGAACACCAGGAACGGGATGAGCACGGCCTGGAGCCAGTACTCGTTAGCGACGTAGGGCACCACCAGATAAGCGATTAGTAGCAGACCGATGACGAACCAGCGGTCCTGGGCGATCGGGAACATCGCCTGGTCGGCATCGTAGCTGGTTTTGAATTGTCCTGCTTCACGGTAGAGCATTTTCGTTCAAACCCTTTCGATGATCCGTTCGCCGAACAGTCCCTGCGGCCGGAAAAATAAAAA
>JBFICP010000062.1:0-14798 GCA_041581935.1 Gammaproteobacteria bacterium
CCCGACGATGCTGCAAAGCTGGTGGACCGCGAGCTGCATGCGGCGAGCCGCGCCGTGGCGCGTGCCGTGCGCCTGCGTATTCGACTCGCGCCCGGCGTCGAGCTCATCGATGTGCTCGGCTCGGAAAACCTCACCGAGCAGGCCGCGCAGCGCGTGCGCGAAGCCGAACGCAGCGTCGACCAGCGCCTGGCGCGCAACATCGGCATCCGCGCCGACCGCGGCGAGGACGAGGAAGGTATCCAGGTTGTCATCCCGAGTTTCTTCGCGGGTGACAGCCATGCGGTGCTGCTCGATGTGGTGGTGCCGGGACCGGGTCCGGTGGCCGATGTCAGCGTGCGTTTCAAAGACCTCGTATACAGGCGCAACGGCGTCGCGCGCGCGCGGCTTGCCATCGAGGATGGTCACCGCGGCCCTGGGCCGCTGGAACGCAACGTTCTCAAAAACCAGCTCGCCCATACGCTCGCGGAATCCGCAGCGCTCGCCGGTCGTCAGCTTACCGCCGGCAATCATTCGGGGGCCGTGCAAACCCTGCGTGGCATGCGCGACCTGCTGGTGGGCCTGCGTGTGGAGATCCCCGGCTGGGACAGCGACCGGGAGATCCACGACGACGTCGCACTGCTCGAACAGTACCTCAAAGCGCTGGACACGCGTTATGCCGGTGTCGATCAGCATCGACACCACCTCTCGGATTCGCTGCGGTATCTCGCGGTACGACGGCTGATACCCCCATACAAGTAGGAATTTGCACAAATGATCGCGCAAGCGGACGCCACCGTCGTAGGAGCGCCTGCGCCGGGCAACACGGTGCGAAGGAGATTCGGAGCATGAAAAAGCTAACGCAGATACTGGTGATTTGCATCGCAACCCTGACAAATGCGCAGGCGGCAACCGACGCCAAGGACGGCGAAGTGCGGGTGCCGTTAGAGACTTACCGGCATCTTGTCGAGCAGGCGAGCCGGGATCCGAGGCCTGCTCCGGCGGCCTATGCCATCGGTGTTTCCACTATCAACGTTTCCATCGTCGACGATGACAAGCGAACCACCGCCAGGGTGTCGGTCAATCTCAACATCGAGACTTTCGAGAACGAATGGACTCTGGTGCCGGTGCTGCCACCGGGAGCGGCGCTCGGCGATGCGCGTGTCGACGGCAAGCCTGTGCAGCTGGTTCAGGGACCCGAAGGCCTTGCCTGGAGCACGGACAAGGCTGGCACTGTGACCATGCAGCTCCGCTACGGTCTGGATGCGCGACGATCGGAGTCGGGCTTCACGCTGCCCCTGCCGATTCCGCGGGCCGCCGCCACCAATCTGCAGCTCACCTATCCGGGCACGGGCGTCGATCTCGCCATCGTTCCCGGTGCCGATCTGCAATCGAGCGTGAGCGGCAACATGACGTTGTTCACCGCCAAAATCCCGAGCACGGGATCGGTGCTGATCACGTGGCGGTCCGCCGCGCAACGCGCGCACGCGGTGAGCCGGGCGCACTACGCCGGCAAAATCCAAGGTCAAGCGCTCGTGTGGAATGCGGAGTTCGACGTCGAGATCTTCGAGGGCGAGCTTGTCAATCTGCCGTTGATGCCGAGCTCCGTGACCCTCGGCGAGCTGCGGGTCGACGGTGAGCAAGCCACCGTGGTCGAAGAGCAGGGCAAATTCGTCACCGTCGTCAAGGGCCGCGGCATGCACAAGGTCAGCGTGACGTTTCAGGTGCCCGTTACCGCAGAGAACGGCCCGCCGCGCGCAACGCTGCACGTGCCGAAGGTTCCCGTTTCCCGATTCGAGCTCGAGTTGCCTGGTAAAAAAGAGGTATCGGTACTTCCGGGCGCCAACGTCGTGATGAGTCACGAGGCAGACACCACCCTTGCTACGGTTTTCGTGCCGATGAGTGAAAGCGTGACGTTCTCGTGGGTCGATGCCGTTCCCGAGGACGTGCGCGCCCGGGTACGTGCCAATGCAACGCTGTATCACAGCGTGCATGCCGAGGAAGGCGTGTTACACGCGCGGGCTCTGGTGGTCTACGAAATCAACCGTGGTGAGACCAGCCTGCTGAAGCTGCAGATTCCCGCCGATGCCCAGGTCACCAGCGTCAAGGCGCCGTCCGGCGGTGTGTCCGACTGGACCGAAAGCGCGCAAGGCGGCGACGCGCACAAAACCATCAGTGTTTTTCTGGATCGTGCGGTGAGCGGTGAATACGTGCTCGATGTGGCCTACGAGCATCTGCTCGGCGGCGGCACGCGCGCGCTCGAGCCCGTTGCGGTTCCGCTGCTGGCTGCCGTCGAAGTGCACAGGCAGCGTGGCATGGTGGCCCTGCTCGCAGGCCCCGAGCTGACGCTTGAGCCGATCACCGAGGATCGAATCTCGCGGGTCGGCGAAAATCAGTTGCCGGCCTTCGTGCGCAACCAGCTCAGCATGAGCGTCGCGCATACCTACAAATACGTGCAACGCACCCCCGAGCTCATCGTGAGGGCGGTGGCGCCGGAGCGCAAACAGGGTAAGTTCGATGCGCAGGTGGACACGTTGATATCCATCGGCGATGTCACCATGAAGGGATCGGCAACCGTCGAGGTCAACGTCAAGTCCGGCTCCATACTCGCCTTGGCGCTGCATCTGCCCCGAGGAGTCAACGTGCTGGGTGTAACGGGTCCTTCGATCCGTACTCATGACGTGAGCGCCGGTGATGACCATCAGACCATCGACATCGAGTTTACCCAGGAGATGGAGGGACAGTTTCGACTGGAAGTGAACTACGAGCGCATCATGGCCGACGGCGAGCCCGAGCCTCGCGTGCCGACGGTCAGTGTCGCCGATGCCGAGGTCGAGCACGGGCGTATTGCCGTCGAGGCACTGAGCGCGGTGGAGGTGCGGGCCGCGACGGTCGAGCAGCTATCGACGCTCGACGTGAACGAGTTGCCCCAGCAGCTGGTGCTGAAGACGACCAACCCGATTCTGCTCGCCTACAAGTACGTGCACGCCGAGCCGCCCTACCGGCTGGCGCTCAGAATCACGCGCCACCGGGAGCTCGACGTGCAGGTCGCGGCCATCGAGAACGCGAGCTACTCGACGCTCTATACGCGCGACGGCCTTGCGGTAAGCACCGCACGGTTCGATGTGCGCAACAGCCGCCGGCAGTTCCTGCGCCTCGAGCTCCCGCCCCAGTCCGAGATCTGGTCGGCATTCGTGGACGGCAAGGCGGAAAAACCCGCACGCGCCGACGGAGCCGAGGACGGCTCCGCGGTGCTCATCAAGATGATCAACTCGGCCAGCGGATTTCCCGTCGAGATCGTTTATGCCACGCGCGTCGACGCAATGGGCTTCATGGGCACATTGAGCGGTCGGCTTCCGACACCCGACATGGTGGTGACGCACACGCGCTGGGATGTGTACCTGCCGGCGGGACCGACGTACCGGATACCGGACAGCACCCTGGATCCGGTCATCAACGGCCGCTTCGTCAACGGCTCGGAAATGGGCCAACAGGCCATGGTGCGAAACGTGAAAGGCGCCGGCTTCGGCGAGCCGCTGCGAATTTCGGTGCCAAGCCAGGGTGTGCATTACGCCTTCGAGAAGCTCTATGCGAATCAGTCGCCGCGTGCGGCAACCTTCTCACTCGGTTACGCCTCGGTGGAAAGCAGCCGTCTCGGACTCGCGCTCAGCCTGCTGGGTGTCGTGCTCGTGTGGCTCGCCATCTTCGCGATCGGAACCCGGCGGGTTCCCCTGCCGCGTAACGTCGCGCTCATCGTGCTGGTGGCGGGTGTCGCGATGCTGGTCGCGGCCATCGGCTATCTGGGCACACGCCCGGCAACACCTGCGATCCTCGCGCTCGTCATTGCCGCGGGGCTCGGCATCTGGCTGATGACACAGCGTCTCGTCGTCTGGCGTGCGAGGCGCGTCGATTGAGCGCGGCATCGGGCGGCCGAAAACCGTCGGCCGCCCGACAAGCCGCGTGCAGCGGGAGCGGGGGACGCGCTGGCGCGCTCAGCGCTTACCGAGCTCGATGGGCTGCCCGTGGGGCGTGTGGCGCGCCGCCTCGTCCCACTGTCGCTTGCGGTCTCCGAGCTCAGCGGCCGATGCGATGCCCTTTTCCGCCACCAGCTTCTCGAGCGCCGCGAGCCAATGATGATAGTAGGTATCACCGAGATCGGGATCGCCGCGGTCCCTGGCGGCCGAGATTTCCGCCGAAAGATGCTCGGCCCACTCGCCCCAGGTGAAGTGACCGGCCTCGAAGAGCTCGAGGGTCATGGCGAACGCTTGTGCCTGCCAGGGCTCGGAAAATACCGGGCCCTCGTCGTCTACGGGCAGAGCGGGCAACGCCGACAGATCCACCGGTTGACCGATTCGCGTCATTCTTTCAGGCGGGATCGAGATAGTCGTCCCAGAGGTCCAGATAGACCCCGTCGCGCGATGAAGCCTCCGCTCCCCACAGCTCCCGGGCCGCGAAGCGCACGCTGTAAAGATGCTGCGGCTTCTTACCCTTCCCCGCCGCGTGCGTGTCGGGAAATATGAAAACACCGTAATCGCAGGCGATGGTCCCGTGGCGGGCGCGCGCGTAGCGCGGCAGCCGCGTGTGCCCGACAGGATGCATGTTGCGCGTGAGCACGCGGTCACCGACTTGAAATCTGGCCGCCACGTCCTCGTCCACGCGTGCGCCTCGACTGTTCTGCAGCGCGTCCTCGACGTCGATCGCTTTCAGCATTTTCATTCGTTGCCCGCCTCGCCGAGCACGCGCATGCGCGCGGCAATTTCTTCTTCGCTGAGCAATCCCCTCTCCACCAGCAGTGTCTGCAACCCGTGCAGCCAGTGCTCGTAGTAGCTCGTGCGCAGGTAGTCCGTGGGATGCATGCGCTCGCGCGCATACCGTGACATGTCGATGTTCCACTCGCCGAGAAATCCTGCCGCGACCGTGATCGCGAAACAACGCCGCTCCCACTCGGCATGAAATACGGGCTCGTTGACCTCCGGGTTGATGGGACCCAGCCCATGCATGCCACCGAGGTCGTGCGCACCGTTCACGATCGCGCCGCTACCATCAGCCGTCGCCGGGAGCCTTGGGCAGACCCACGCCGATCATGGAGTCGCGGGTCACGAGCGCGGCCAGCGCATCTTCATCCATACCTTCGGTTCCCGCCGGTCGCTGCGGAAGCACGAGGTAGCGAATTTCCGCGGTGCTGTCCCAAACACGAATTTCCACATCCTCATCGAGCTGCACGCCGAATTCCGCGAGCACGCCCCTCGGCTCGATTACCGCACGCGCGCGGTAAGGTGCGGACTTGTACCATACGGGCGGCAATCCGAGCACGGCCCAGGGATAGCAGGAGCACAACGTGCACACCACCATGTTGTGCCGCTCGGGTGTGTTCTCGACCACCACCATGTGCTCGCTCTGACGGCCCTTGAATCCAAACTCTGCGATGGCAGCCGTCGCATCCTCGAGTAGTCGTTGCCGGTATCCGTCATCGACCCACGCTCTGGCGACCACCCTGGCGCCGTTTCGCGGACCGACCTTGGTTTCATACGTATCGATGAGCACGTCGAGGGCAGCCGAATCCACCAAGCCCTTCTCGACCAGCAATGACTCGAGCGCCTTGACCCGCAAAACCGTATCGGGTAGCGGTTCGTCATGATCGTGGTGGTCACTCATCGTCTTCGAACTCGCCTCACGGTTGCAGCGCAATCACCGATACCTGGCGCCCGTAACCCGGCTCTCGTCGGTGGGTCGCGCGACGATAGCTGAAAAACTCCGCCTCCCTGGAGTAAGTATCGTGCCCCATGCGCTCGACTTCGGCAACGCCGGTGGCTTCGACACGCTGGCTTACGTACCCGGACAAATCGAACATGAAGTGTTCGTTCCGCTCCGATTGTTCGAAATAGGCATCATTTCGCCCGTCCACGTCGAGAAATCGTTGGCGAAGCTCCGGTCCGACCTCGTAGGAAGGTTGCTGAATGCAGGGTCCGACACAGGCGATGATGTCGTTCGCCGGCGCGCCGAGCGAGCCCATCGCGGCCACCGTGGCCTCGATGATACCGCCAAGCACCCCTTTCCAGCCCGCATGGGCCGCGGCGACGGCCCTGCCCGCGCTATCGGTGAACAGCACCGGCACGCAGTCGGCCGTCAGCACACCGACGGCGACCCCGCGAATCGCGGTTACCAGGGCATCGGCACGCGGGTAGCGACCCGCGGCAAGGGGCTCGTCGAGCGTGACCACCTCGGCGCTGTGGATCTGGGCGAGCGTATTCATTCGATGCGCATCGTGGTCCGCAAATCCGAGCACGCGCATCACTTTCCTGCGGTTTTCAGCGACTCGAGCCGGATCGTCGCCGGAGCCGGGCCCGCAGTTCAGCGACGCGTAGATACCTCTCGAGACACCGCCGGCACGGGTGAAAAACCCGTGCCTCACGCGAGAGTGGCCGGAAAGAAGATCGCTCGTCAGGCATTCCACGGGTCACATGATGGCATACGCGCGGTCACGCTGCGCGCGTGGCGCCGCGGCACCATACCTGGCATGATCGGCGCGCCAATGCGTTGCCACGCCACGCCGAGGGCACCCCAGGATCACACTCAGGAGATGCGACATGCCGAAGGCGACTGCGCGACATATCCTCGTCAATAGCGAGGAGGAGTGTCAGAAATTGAAGAGCAGCATTGAGGACGGCGCCGATTTCGGTGAAGTCGCCGCGGCCCATTCCAACTGCCCTTCGGGAAAAAGCGGCGGCGACCTGGGAAGCTTCGGGCCCGGTGAGATGGTCAAGGAGTTCGATCAGGTGGTGTTCAACGAGGCCGTTGGCCAGGTGCACGGCCCGATAAAGACCCAGTTCGGATACCACCTGGTCGAGGTCACCAGTCGCACCGACTGACGCGTTATTTCCGATCCTCGTCCGGGTTGCCGTCGAACGACACTTCGTCGACCCACAGCTTCGGCTTTCCGTCGACTATGGCACCGTTGAGAAGGTAACGGCGTCCCGGCAGCGCGGTGAAAGACACGCCGTCGTGAGCCGGAGGCGTGTCCTTCACAGCGCCCGTGATAATCGACAGCGCACCGAGACCCGAGATCAGCGCGCCCCCCGATACGCTGCGAAACTCGATCTTGACGCCGAGATAGTGGTCCCCGGGCGGGATCTGGCGCACGTGGGCCTCCGGCACGTTGACGACCTTGCCGTCGATGTTCTCGATGCTGAGCTTGAGGCTGACGTCGTCGGCACGCGCTACGATCTCGGCCATTTCCTCGTCAGCGCAGACAGCGCCAACGGCGAGCAGGCTCACTGCCAACCAGGTGACGATTGATTTTGCCCCGACCATGGCTAAACCATAGCACGCGGGCTGCACGCCGCGGCACGGCCGGCGACCGTCGCCGAACTACCGGCGGTAAGCCCGAACCCGTTCCGCCATGGCCTCGAGGCGCCGGTCCTGCAGGCCGAGCTCGGCAAGATGCGCGACGGTCTCGAACAGATAGTCACGACATGGGCCCATGGGCCCCGTGGCCGTGGCGATGTGGCGCGTAATCGTGTCCTCGGACAGGCGACCGGCATAGCGGCGGTTCTCACGGTTGATCACGAAGGTGATGGCGGGTACGCACTCGCTTGCGCTGCGCGCCCGCACCCAGGTCGGGCGATAGGCACCGGTGAACATCTCCCGCCGCCACAGGATGTCGAGCTCGGTTTCGACCGCTTGCGCGGCGATCCGGAATGCAACGCCACGGCACGCGCCACCGTGCTCGAGCCCCAGCATCAGGCCGGGATTATCGCTCGTACCTCGACCGAGCGGTGACCACAGGCAGAATCGCCGGTGGTAACCATGGATTCGGGCGACGCGCTTTTCGACGAAGTGAAAGGCTGGATTCCAGATGAGTGAGCCGTAGCCGAAAACCCACACATCTGCGCCAGCCGGGGCCTCGGCAAGCGTCGCTCGCAACGATGCCGTGCGCTCGGAGTCCGGCAGCACCATGGCGCGCAGCTGCGGATTGCGCATGATGTATTCGCGGATGCTGCCGTCGAGGATTGCCTCGCGCGTGAGTGCCGGTGTTTTCATTTTCGATCAAGCGTCGCGCCGGTAGCGGATGATTCCACCGACGATGGTCATATCGACGCGCACGTCGCGGATTGCGTCGGCGGATATGGTGAAAAAGTCTCGATCGAGCACGGCCAGATCGGCGACCTTGCCCGTTTCCAGGGACCCCTTGATATGCTCTTCACGCCCCGCGAACGCACCGAGGACCGTGTACGCGCGTAACGCCTCGGTGGCCGTTACCGCCTGCGACTCATCGAGCGACTGTCCGCTGTCGGTCTTGCGGTTGACCATCGACCACATGGCGGTGAACGGGTTCGGTGAGCAGACCCAGGCGTCGGAGTGGCCGGGTGCCGGTATGCCGCGGTCGACGAGCGTGCGATGCGGCCACATCCAACGCATGGCCTGCGCCCCGCGGTTGGCCCGATAGGCATCGCCGAGCTCGTACATGAAGCCGGTCGCCGACGAATCCACAGCCTTCAAGCGATCGAGGCGTTCGAGAATCGCCGGCGTCACGTAGCAACAGTGCTCGACCCGCATGCGGTGATCCGCACGCGGATGCTCGGCGAGCGCCGCTTCGATGACGTCCAGAGCGAAATCGATACCGCGGTCGCCGACACCTTCCACCATCACCAGCAGCCCGGCCGCGTGCGCCGCGCACGCTCGCCGTTTGAGGTCGTCGAGCTCGTAGAGCAGGATGCCCGTGTTGCATGCGGGTTCCCCCTCGACCGGCGTGCCCTGGTAGGGTTCGTAGTAGGCCGCCGTGCGCCCGCTCGTGGAGCAATCCGGACACCATTCGACTCCGATGATGCGAAGCCAGTCGTCGCCGAATCCCGAACGAATGCCGGCTTTCACGAACGCCTCCACGAGACCGTCCTCGCGGCCGCTGACGATGATGCCGACGCGCACGGGCAGACGCCCCTGCTCGTGCAGCTGCTGATAGGCGCGTATGCCGACCGCGCCCGTGAGCGAGTTGTATACGCTCGTCACCCCGTGGGAGAGGAACTCGTCGAAGACCGCGCCCAGACCCGCGCAGACGGTTTCGGGCGTGTCCGTGGCGTGAACGCGATCGAGGAATAGGTGAGTCGCGGCCTCTCGCACCAGCCCGGTGAAGGCGCCGCCCGCGGGATGCCGGTCGAAGCGACCGAAGGGCGGATCGTCGGTGTCGGCGCCGATACCCAGGGCGGCGAATGCGGCCGAGCTCGCCAGACCGAGATGGCCGTCGGTGCGAAGAATAAATACCGGCCGGCCGTGTCCGGCGCGGTCGAGCTCCGCGAGCGTCGGGTATCCGCCGCTCTTGTTCTCGTTCAAGCGATAGCCGAGAAACCACTCATCCTCACCGAGCGACGCGCACACCGATTCGATGCGCGCCAGCAGTGCCTCTCGAGATTGAATGTACGCGGGACTCAGATCCTGCCAACGGGCGATCCGTGCCGCGTAGCTATCCGGGTGACAATGCGAATCGACGATACCCGGAATCGCGGTGCGGCCGCCGAGATCGATGGTGCACGTGTCCGATCCGGCGAGCGCTGCCACGGACACGTCGTCACCCGTTGCAACGATTCGCCCATCGCGCGCCGCCAGCGCGCTCACGAAGCGTTCCGACGCGTCAAGAGTGGCAATCTTGCCGTTCTTGACAATCAAATCCGCGTGCAGAGCATTCATGAGTCGGTCGGCTACTCAGTTCTCTTTCCGCGTGAGACAGGCGCCGCACCTTGCGATTGCGCGCTATACGACTGCGTCCAGTGCTTCGATGAATCGCCGCACCTCGTCGACAGTATTGTAATGCACCATGGAAAATCGCAGAACGCCTCTCGCCGGATCGATGCCCAGGGCGTCCACGCAACGATAGCCGTAAAAGTGACCGTGTCCCACGCAAAAACCGCGCGCTGCCAGCTGCGACGCGATGTCCGCGGGATCGGCGCCCGTCACGGTCACCGAGAACGTCGGTGCTCTCTGGTGAACATCACTCGAGCGTCGGCCGATGATGCGAACGTCCGCACGTCCCGACAGATATTCGAGCATCGGTTTCATGAGAGACGATTCCTGCTTCCTGAATAATTCATAGACCTTTTCGAGACGTGCACGCAGGTCGTTGTCTTGCGCCCCGAAGTGATGCGCGTACACCGCTTCGAGGTAGTCGACGATCCCAGCGATGGAAGCCGCCGATTCGTAACTCAATCCACCCGGATGGAGCTTGGCGGGAACGCTGTTTTCGTGAAAGAAATGATTCTGGTTTCGCGCGGCTTCGATATGCTCGCGCTTCGCGTACATCACGCCCAGGTGCGGGCCGTACATCTTGTAGACACTAAAAAGATAGAAATCCACGTCCAATGCTTTCATGTCCGGCAAATTGTGGGCGACGGCGGCGACACCATCGACGCAGACCATGGCGCCGACCGCATGCGCCATCGCGGTGACTGCACGGACGTCGTTCACGGTTGCGACGATATTCGAAACGTGAGGGAAGCAGACGAGCCTCGTGCGCTCGTTCAGCAGGCCCTCGAGTGCGCCGACATCTAAGTCGCCGCTTCGTGCATCGATACGCCACTCGCGCACGACCACGCCATGCTCGGCGAGGCGACGCCAGGCGCCGCCGTTCGCTTCGTGATCCTGGTTGGTGACGACGATTTCGCAACCCGGCTCGAGAAGGGGCGCAAGCGCGTGCGCCAGCACGTAGACATTGAGGGTGGTGGACGGACCGATGACGATCTCGTCGCGATCGGCATTGATGGCCTTCGACATGAGATCGTGTGCCCGGTCAAGGCGCTCGCGGGCGCTTCGCGACGAGGCGAAGCGCCAACCAGGCTGGCATTGGCAATCGCGCATGTAGCCGTCGAGGGCCTCGATGACCTGGCGTGGGGCATAGGATCCGCCGGCGTTCTCGAAATACACCTCGCCGTTGGCGAGCGGAGGAAAAAAGCTCCGGCAGAATTCCACGTCCAGCGTCGAGTTCGACATCGATTGCACTCCGTTCAGTGTTTGACCATGAGATCGAGGGGCAGCCGCGTCAGGGACTCGGCGCCGGACTCGTTTATCAGCACGGTGTTGCCGAGCCCCATGGCGAGACCCGTGTTGTGATCGCCGAGCATGACATGAGGAAAGAACACCATGCCGGGCCGCATCACCAGCGGATTGCCCGCATAAATCATCGGGGGTACGTCCATCCAGCTCGGCCGGTACGTGGCTCCCAGTGAGTAACCACAGGCGGCGTAGCGCTGCTCGGCGTAACCCGCCCTGTCGAGCATGCGCCGGTGCACCTCGTCGACACGTCCGAGGGGCTCTCCGGGCACGAAGGCGGCAAGCATCGCCGTCAAAGTCTCCTCCACCAGCGCGTGAAGGCTCCGCTGCTTGGCAGAAGGCATTCCGACGGTGATGAAGCGCTCGATGCAGCAGGTATATCGCCGGTAGGCGGCGGCGAGCTCGATCATGATCTGATCTTCGGCCTGGAGCTCCCTGGCGCCACCGACGCCACGCCCGTAGATCGCGCGGTGACCGGAATTGACCAGCGGGCCGGCCGGCGGCACGTCGCCGCCCCCGGCGAGCATGGCGCCGAGGCTGGCCGCTGCCAGCACGCTGTCGGCAATGCCCGGTCGCGCCTGCTCGAACACCGCCTGCACGGCGGCGTCGGCAAGCGTGGCGGCGGTGCGAACCAGCGCAATCTCGCTCTCGGACTTCACCAGACGCAGGCCGCGCACCAGATCGGAGGCATCGACGAGATCGCAGACACCCGCGAGCGCGTCTTTGACCAGCACGTAGCTGGCACCGGTGAGACCGTAGTTGTCGAGCTCGATTCCGATGCGACCGCCGTCGAGTTCCCTGTCCTCGAGTATTGTCCTCAGATCCTCCGCGGGATTCGCATCCTGCGCGTTCAGCCATACGCGAACATCATCGATGCCGGAGGTGTCGCGGGCCTGAGCCACATCGGGTAGACGGCACAGCAACGTCACCGGTGCATCGTCCGCCGGCAGCACCGCGCACTGAAAGAACACGTAGCCGCCGCCGTCGTAACCGAACAGGTAGTAGTGGCTCTCCTGGGCAAAGACAAGCAGCGCCGAGAGATCCCGGTCGCGCATTTGCGCACGTGCGGCGGCAATACGTTGCGCGTACTCCTCGCGCGCGAAAGCACTCATGGACGATGATAGGACTCGAGGATCCAGCGCGCGATTCCAGCCCCACGCGCGTCGCCGTGTGCGAAGCCCATGAGCTGAAAGCCGAGCGGCATGCCGTCGACGGCCATCAGCGGCAGACTGAACGCCGGCGCGCCGGCAACGGAAGCGGGCGCGTTGAAAACCGGATCGCCGGTGGAGTCGAGTCCCCGGGGCGCGATACCGGACTGTGACAGGGTCACCAGCCCATCGACCACCGGCTCGAGCGCCGCCAGGCGTGCCTTGACGTCGGCGCGCCGTGCCAGGGCCTGCCGATAACGATCCGGTGACATCTTCTCACCCCGCTCGAGGCGGCCTCGCATGTGATCGCTCAGCTTACCTGGCCCCATCTCGCGGTACACGTTCAACGGCCAGCGCAACTCATACTCGCACAGGTCGTGAGACAGCTGCTTGGCACCGGCGATGGCGGACTCGAACTCGGCAATCGCCGGATGGTCGTCGGCGCCGAGGATCGCAACGCCCCGATCGTCGAGCCACGCAATCACCTTCTCGAATGCGCCTCGCGTGTCCGCTTCAGTATCGGCCCATCCGTCGGTGGCGATTCGCGCCAGTCGCGCGGGACGCGCCGCCGGGGCCAGGGCCCGATCGCCGAAAAGCCCGGGCTGACCGGGATCCCCGCCGGCACCGTCGTGAATGGCATGAGCAACGGCCCAGGCGTCGGCGAGACTGCCGGCGTGCACGCCGAGATGGCTTTGGCTCAGCGCCGAGTGTCCGCCGCCGCGATTGAGTGCGCCGAAGGTCGGCTTGATGGCAACGTTGCCGCAGAAACCCGCCGGGCGAATGATGGACCCGACCACCTGGCTGCCGATGGCAGCCGGCAGCATGCCGGCGCCGACGGCCGCCGCCGAGCCGCTCGAGGAGCCGCCCGGGGTGCGCTCGACGTCGAAGGGATTGGTCGTCGGACCGGGATGCGACATGCCGAGCTCCGTGGTCACGGTCTTACCGACGATGACGGCGCCGGCTTCGCGCAACGCGTGCACGTGGGCGGCATCGCGAAACGATTGGTGTCCTTTCCAGATGGGGCTGCCCATTTCCACCGGCATATCCCGGGTCTCGAACAAATCCTTGATACCGATCGGCATGCCGTCGACCGGCGACAGCGGCTTGCCCGCGCGGTAGCGGGTCGTCGACGCGTCGGCCGCCGCGCGCGCACCTTCGACGTTCAAGTTGACGAATGCCTTGACCACCAGCTCGCGCGCGTCGATGACCTCGAGACATTCCTCGAGGTAATCGCGCGGCGTGGTGGAGCCGTCGAGAAAATGCGCTATTGCATCGTGAAATGTGCGCAGGCGGTAGATCGCCGGATCGTAGTCATGCGAAACCTTGGTATCCATGTATCTTATTCCCCCTGCAGGAGCGAGCTTGGTCGCGCCTGCATGCAACCATCGATGAGGCGTTCAGATCACCGCCTCGATCAGATACGGCCCTTCGCTCGCGAGTCCCGCGCGCAGCTCGCGGGTGAACTCCGCATTGGTTGTCGCACGGCCCGCCTCCACGCCCATGCCACGGCCGAGTGACACCCAGTCGAGATCCGGGCGGCCGATGTCCAGCATGTCGAGGGCCTTGCGCCCCGGATTGCGCGCGCCGACGTTGGCGAGCTCGTGCTTGAGACTCGCGTAGGCGCGATTGGCGAACAGCACCGTGGTCACGTCGAGCCCCTCGCGAGCCTGGGTCCAAAGCGCCTGCAACGTGTACATGGCGCTGCCGTCGGCCTGCAGCCCGATGACTTTGCGATCCGGGCACGCCACCGCCGCCCCGGTGGCCATGGGCAACCCGAGGCCGATGGCGCCGCCGCATATCTGCAACCAATCGTGGGGTGACGACCCGACGGTGAACGGATGCAAGCCGCGCCCGGAACCGATGGCCTCGTCGGCGACGATGGCGTCGTCGGGCAGCAGCGCCCCCACGACGCAGGCGATGGACTCGATGTTGAGCGGGCCATCGTCTGGCAACGCGGGTCGTGCCAGCTCCTGCACGACGGCGCTCGAAATCGGCGCATCCAGCGTGTCCGCGAGCCATTCCAGGGCGTGCAGCGTGTCCTCGTGGGCCTCGGCCAGGGTATGCACGGCGCAATCGGTCGGCCACAACAGGCTCGGCTTGTCCGGATAGGCAAAGAACGCCACCGGGGCCTTCGCGCCGACCAGGACGATGTTCTTGACTCCTTCAAACATGGCCAGCGCCTGGTCGACGGGATACGGCACCCGCTCGACGGGGACCCGCCCGGCGCCACGCTCGAGACGCGCGTTCGACATCGGCGCGATCAGGCGCGCGCCCGATACGGTCGCAATGGCGCCGCCCATCTCGAGGCCGTCGGCGCGAAGCGCATGCCCGCCCATGAGAATGACCGTCGGCTCCCCGGAGCGCAGAACCGCGGCGACGGCCTCGATGCGCTGCGCTGAAACCCGCGGCGGTGGCGGAACCGGCGCAGCCTCGACCGGACCGTCGGATGATTCCCAGGCGGTATTCGCCGGGAGTATCAATGTCGCCACCTGCCCCGGCCGGGTCGACGCTGCGACCACCGCCTCGGCACCGTCGGCGGCGACGCTGCGGGCGCTCCTCGAGGTGCGCACCCACGCCGAGACCGGCCATGCAATGCCCTCGACGTCGGCGGTCAGCGGCGCATCGTGCTCCACATGA
>JBFICP010000063.1:0-14769 GCA_041581935.1 Gammaproteobacteria bacterium
CCCGTCCGTCGGAGAGCTTGCGGTCGAGAATCGCCAGCGCCTTGTCGAGAGCCGGACGAAAGAACGAGACGATTTCCGGATTGGGCGCGTAAGCCAGCGGAGAGCGCGTCGCGTGCACTATCCGCGCCACGGGCTGAAGCACCCTCAGCTCGACGATGCGCTCGAGCTCCCGGACCCGGGCCCGCTCCAACGGCTCGTGGCCGATCATCGGGGGCTCGGGTTGACACTCTTCGAGATACTCGATGATTGCCAGCGACTCGCTGAGAAAGGTGCCATCCGCAAGCTCCAGCACGGGTACCTGTGCGAACGGATTTCGCCCCAGGTGCTCTTGCGTGCTCTGCTGCCCCTTCACGAGGTTCATCCAAACCTCGGTCAGTTCGAACTGCGCGCCGCCAGCGAGCTTCTCCGCGACATAAAGGCGCACCTTCGTCGGATTGGGTGCGATCGGCGCCACGAACAGCTTCATTCCAAAAATCTCGCGACGCTTGTCCTGACGTCGTCGAAGTTGCGAACGTGGACCGCAGACATTCCGATCTTGCTAGCACCGGCGACATTTTCCTCGGTGTCGTCGAAGAACATGATGCTCTCCGGTTTCATTCCGATGGAATCCGTGACATGTCGAAAAGCCGCCGCATCCGGTTTTCGCAAACCCAGATCGCACGAGACGAAAACGTGGCGGAAAAGTGCGAGCGTTCTCGCGTACTTTCGTGACCAGACTTGGCGATGCATGACATTGGAATTGGAAAACGCATAGATGGGCATCCGCGAGCCAATCGATGCCAACAGATCGAACAGTCCCTCGGGCTCCGGTTGGAATATGGCATTCCACCCGGCCGCGAACTGTTCGTCCGAGAGCGAGATGTCGAAAGTTCTCCTCAGGGCATCAAAGTACTCCGTGGCCTCGATTTCTCCACGTTCGTGTCGCTCATACCATTCATCGGGACGATAGCGAGACATCAGTGCGTCGGCCGGCATGCCGGCGCAATCCGCCCAGTGCGCGAACGCATTATCGAAATCGATGCCGAAGACGACTCCTCCGAGGTCGAATAACAGTGCCTCTGTACTCGAAACCAGCATTGCACTATTTTCAGGGACTCACCGCTAACCGGGTATGACGACTTGCTGCAGCTTATCAGCCGGCTGACCGGCGTGCACTGGCGCGAGCAGGGTCCGGCGTTTCTCGTCGCGCTCGGCCACGGCGGCACCCATTGGATAGCCGCGTTCTTTTATTTACTGCTTCCGTTTATCACCAAGGATCTCGGCCTCAGTTATACCGAGGCTGGTTTGCTGGTGGCGGTATTTCATTTGAGCTCGCTGCTCGCGAACTTCGGAAGCGGCCTCATGGTAGACGTCACCGGTCGCCGGGTATTGTTCCAGGTGGCCTCACTGCTGATCGGTGCGGGTGCATTGTTTGCGTTCGGTGCCGCCGAGCAGCTCGTCGTGCTGGCGATTCTGGTGACCCTGATCGGTGCGTCGAACAATCTGTGGCATCCGCCGGCCATTGCGTATCTGTCGGAATTCTATCCGGGCAATCGTGGATATGCGCTATCGATTCACGCGCTCGGCGCCAACCTCGGTGACACCCTGGCTCCGCTGGCGGCGGGCTCGCTGCTGGCGGCCCTCAGCTGGCAGGGCGCGGCGGTCACCGGAGCGGCGCCGGTGGTGGTGGTCGCGGCGCTCATCGGGGTGCGGCTGCTGGCCCGGGACAACCACGCGCTCGCCACGAGCCGCAGCGCGCTCGGCTTCTCGGAGTATCTGCTCGGCCTCAAGCGGATCGTCCGCGACCGCATGGTGCTCGGTCTGTGCCTCATGGCCGGGTTTCGCAGCATGGCTCAGAACGGGTTGCTGGTGTTTCTACCACTGTTTCTGGTCAACGAGCTCAATACGGGACCCATCTGGATGGGAGTCGCCATGATGGCGATGCAGATGGGCGGCGTTATCGCGGCACCGATCGCGGGAACCTGGTCGGACCGCATCGGCCGCCGGCCAGTGGTGCTTTCCGGCCTGACGATTACCACCATCGTCATCGCGGCCATCACTCTGATCCAAAACGACATCGTTCTGATCGGTGCCGTCTCGGTGCTCGGCTTTGCGCTATTCGCCGTGCGGCCCGTCGTGCACAGCTGGATGATGGATCTCGCGCCGGCGAGTCTTTCCGGCAGTGCAACGAGCCTGCTCTTCGGCACCCAGGCACTGCTTTCGGCGCTCGTGCCGCCCGTCGGCGGGCTGATAGCCGACACCCATGGACTTCCCGCGGTATTCTATTTTCTCGCGGCAACCATGCTGGTGGCGAACCTGCTCGTGTATCTGCTGCCACATCAGGAACTGCGGCGTGGCGAGTGAAGATTCTGTGTTATAAAAGGGCGCCTGCGGACTCATCAACGGAATACGGTCATGCTCAAGATCTGGGGTCGACTCAACTCAATTAATGTCATGAAGGTCATGTGGTGCGTCGAAGAGATCGGTATCGAGCATGAGCGTGTCGATGCCGGCATGCAGCACGGCGTCGTCGGTGAAGACTTCTATGCGCGGCTCAATCCGAATCGTAGGGTGCCAACGATCGAAGACGACGGTCTTGTGCTATGGGAGTCCAACGTCATCGTGCGCTATCTCTGCGCAAGATATGCTGCGGGAACTCTCAGTCCGGAGGATCCCGGCGAGCGCGCCCTCGCCGATCAATGGATGGACTGGCAACAAACCACCGTGCATGCCGATATCACATTCATATTCTGGGCGGTGGTGCGGGATTTGAAGGAGAATCAGGATCCGGAGAAGCTCGCCGCGGCCGCGGGACGTCTCGGGAAAAACTGGAACCTCGTCGACCAGCACCTCGCGGACCGCAAGTTTGTGTGCGGAGATTACCTGACCATGGGCGATATTCCGCTCGGAACCGCGGCCTGGCGTTGGTACAACATGGAAACGGAGCGTCCGGTGCTCGCCAATGTCGAGGCGTGGCACGAGCGGCTAAAGGAGCGTCCCGGATTTCAAAAGTACATCATGCAGCCGTTGACCTGATCGGCCGCATCACTCGGACCACACCTTTACGCGATTCGCGCCGACGCGCTCGATGACCTCCTCGAGTAGACGTTCGTATTCCTCCCGCGCCAATGTCGAGAAATTGTTTCTGCCATCCTCGATGAACCAGACGATGACGCGCGGATCGGATTTTTCGAAAGTATGCCTGATTTTCTCGAGGCGCACGCGCACCTCGATCTGTGGATAGGTTACCAGGCGAAACCGCTGCTCGTCGGTTTCGGCGCTGCGCTTCTCGTAGACCTTGATTCCACTGTCGTAGTCCTCGAACTGAACGCGTTTGAATCCTCGCGCGCGCAGATAATCGTGAATCTGACCGGGGGTATACTGGATGCTGTACGGACTCACTGCCACGGTGAAGGTCTTGGTCGCGCGCGTCGCACAGGCGGCAAGGACGAGCATAAACACGACAATGGTGCCGATGATCACTTGGCGCATACGACAAATCCCTCCTCCCGGTTACTATACACAATCCGCTTCCATGAGCTGAATTCTCAATCGTGACGGCAAAGCCAATGCAATCACCGCTCCATGAGCTGTCGGCAACGAGCATGGCGGCCGCCATCGCAAGCGGCGAAACGACTTGCGTTGCCCTGACCGGAGCGTGTCTCGAGCGCATTCAGGACCGGGATGCGCTGGTCAGCGCGTGGGTGCACGTGGATGCGAAAGGTGCGCTGGCAGCCGCCCGCGACGCCGATGCTGCCCGCGACGCGGGCCGGCGCCTCGGGCCGCTGCACGGCGTGCCGCTCGGCATCAAGGACATCTTCGATACCGCCGACATGCCCACCGAGTGTGGCAGCGAGCTGTACCGAAACCGGCAGCCGCGCGATGACGCCGCGGTGGTATCGCTGCTGCGCGGCGCAGGCGCCATCATTCTCGGCAAGACCGTCACCGCCGAGCTGGCGCTCTCGGCCCCGGGACCGACCAGCAATCCCCTCGACCCACGACGCACGCCCGGTGGCTCGTCGAGCGGATCCGCCGCTGCGGTGGCCGATTGCATGGTGCCGCTGGCGGTCGGCTCGCAGACCACCGGGTCCGTCATCCGCCCGGCTTCATACTGCGGCATCTTCGGATTCAAACCGAGCTTCGACGCCATCCCCACCGCCGGCATGCACATCCTCGCGCAGGCGCTGGATCACGTCGGCGTGTTCGCGCGCGATCTCGCCGACCTTGCGCTCGTCTCGAAGGTTCTGATGCCCACACGGTTCGGCGACGATGTGCACATCGCGACGGGTGCGCACCCGCCGCGCATCGGGCTCGTGCGCGCGCCGGTATGGAACGAGGCGAGTGTCGATGCACGCACCCAATTCGATGCCTGGGCCGCGCGCAACCGGCTTGGTGAAGTCGTCGAGCTCGGCGATTGCTTCGCCGACGCCGTGGCGTGCCAGCGCGTCATTCTCGATGCCAATCTGGCAGCGAATCTCGGCGCCGACTACGGCAGGCACCCGCATCTCATGCGCGCGGACACGCGTTCGCGGGTGCGCAGCGGGCTCACAGTGAGCGCGAGCGCATACATCCATTCCACCGCGCGCGCCGCGCAACAGGGGACGCGTTTGAGCGAAGTGTTTCGCGACTATGACGCGCTGGTGACTCTGGCGGCGCCGGGCGAGGCGCCGCTCGGCTTGAGCTCGACCGGCAACGCGGTGTTCTCCGCCATCTGGACCCTGCTCGGCGTCCCCACCGTGACCTTGCCACTGCTCGAAGGCGTGAACGGCTTGCCAATCGGTGTTCAGGTGATCGGTGCGCGAGATGCGGACGCGGAGCTGCTCGGCGTCGCCGCGCGGATAATGGACATGTCGGCAACGACCCGGCGACGAAGCCACGGCGAGTGATGACGAGCGCGAACTCCAAGCGCCTGGTCTATCCGGATGCGAACCGGCAGATCGCTGCGCTCATCAGCGGAGCGCGCCTCGCGCGGATTGAAGAGATCGGATCGCTCGCGGTGCATATCGGTCAACCGGAAAGCCACTCGCAGTTCATCGAGCGTATCGGCGACGCCGACGCCATGCTGCTCGGCTGGGGGCTTCCCGTCGACGTCATGCGCGCCGCACCGAATCTCGAGCTCATCGCCTTCGTCGGCATCGGCGCCGGCAATTTCGTCGATCTGGACGCCGCGGTGGAGCGCGGCATTACCGTCTGCAACGCCCCGGGCTACGCCGACGACACGGTCGCCGAGCACGCGCTGGCCATGATGCTTGCGGTCGCCAGACATCTGGGCCGCCTGGATCGCGATCTGCGTGCCGGTCGTTGGAATCAGTCGTTGCCGGGATTGGAGCTTCGCGGCAGGCAACTCGGCCTGGTGGGATTCGGCGGCATCGGCGCGCGCGTCGCCAATCTCGCCCGCGGTATCGGCATGCGCGTGCGCGCGTGGACCCGTCGTCCGAGTCTCGAACGGGCTGGTCGACACGCGATCGAGTTCACCGATCTCGAGACCATTTTGCGCGAAAGCGACGTCATCTCGGTGCACGCGGCGCTTGCACCGGAAACCCGACACCTTCTCGACAAGGCGGCCCTCGATCTCACGAAGCCCGGTGTCATCATCATCAACACGGCCCGCGGCGAAATCGTCGACGAGGACGCGTTACTTGCCGGCCTGCGCAGCGGACACATCGCCGCCGCCGGTCTCGACGTCTACCAAGAAGAACCGCTTCCTACCGGGCACCCGTTCGCGGCGCTGGACAACGTGCTGCTCAGTCCACACGTCGCCTTCAATACCCCCGAGGCGACCTGCACGCTGCTCGACATCAGCATCGACAACCTCGTGCACTATTATCGCGACGCCGCCATCAACGTCGTCGCTGCTCCAGGATAGGTGAGCGAAATGGCGCAGGAATTCCCCGAACGACACATTCAGACGGGCCCATGAGCACCGCGGCGAACGAGTTCGTAACCCATGTGCTGGACCTGCTGGAACCGCTCGGACCGGTCAGCGCGAGGCGCATGTTCGGCGGCCACGGTATTTATCTGGATCGAATGATGTTCGCGCTCGTCGCCGACGACACGCTGTATCTGAAGGTCGACGATGAGACCCGCGGTAAATTCGACTCCGCCGGCCTCGAGCCCTTCCGTTACACGAAAAAGGGGAAGACCTATCAAATGCCCTATCATGCAGCTCCTGAGGACGCACTCGAGGATGCGCGGCTGCTGCGCGACTGGGCGCGCATGGCCATCGACGCCGCCATGCGCTCGGCAAGGTCATCGCCGAAGCCATCGACCAAGCGAGGCTGAGGGGGGGGGAATCGATCATGACCGACGGCGAGCGTCTGCGGATCGACACCGACAGGCTCTGGGCAAGCCTCATGGAGATGGCGCGCATCGGCGCGACACCGGGCGGGGGCGTCGGGCGCATTGCGCTCACCGACCTCGATCGGCAGGCCCGGGACATGTTCGTCGAATGGTGCGAGGCCGCCGAGTGCAGCGTGCGCATCGATCGCATGGGCAACATCTTCGCGCGCCGTGAGGGCAGCGACCCGACCCTGGCGCCGGTGATGACCGGCAGCCACCTCGACACGCAACCTCTTGGGGGCCGGTTCGACGGCATATTCGGCGTCCTCGCCGGACTCGAGGCGATACGCGCGATGAACGACGCCGGTGTCATCACGCGCGCGCCGGTCGACGTGGTCGTATGGACCGACGAGGAGGGGGTGCGCTTTCCGGGAATGCTGGCATCGGGGGTATTCTCCGGCGTCTATGCGCTCGAGGACGCTCTGGCGCGCACCGATTCGCAAGGCATTACCATGGCCACCGCACTCGAAGGCATCGGTTACGCCGGCTCAGAGCCGGTCGGTGACCATCTGCCGCAGGCATTCTTCGAGGCCCATATCGAGCAGGGACCGATTCTCGAAGCCGAGGGCAAGAGCGTCGGCGTGGTCTTGGGCGCCCAGGGACAGCGCTGCTTCCGGGTCACGGTGACCGGAGAGGAGGGACACGCCGGCACCCTGCCCATGGGGCTTCGCAAGGATGCGTTGCTCGGCGCGGCGCGCATGGTCGACGCCATCAACGCGGTTGCCTTCGCCCACGAGCCGCATCCGGTCATCACCGTCGGCTCGCTCACCGTGCGCCCGAACTCACCCAACACCATCCCCGGCCAGACCCGATTCAGCATCGACAGCCGCCACCCGGACAATGCCGTGCTGGCGACCGTCGAGCAGCAGATGCGCGATGTCTGCGCAACCATCGCCGCCGGAGCCGGCCTGCAGCTCGACTTCGAGCCGGTCAGCGAGCGCGCCAGCATCAGCTTCGACACCGACTGTGTCCGAAGCATCCGCGCAGCCGCTGAACGACTCTCGATACCGCACCTGGATATCTACTCCGGAGCCGGCCACGATGCCTGCAATCTGGCCCTGGCGGTCCCGACGGGTATGATATTCGTGCCTTGTGAGCGTGGCATCAGTCACAACGAGCAGGAAAACGCCCGGCCCGAGGATCTGGCCGACGGCTGCTCGGTTCTGATGCACGTGCTCATGGAATGGGCGAGCCAGAAGGAGACGGTCGATGAGCGCGCATGACAACGACAACATGGCGCCAATTCGGACGTCGCTCAGTGGTAGCAAACTGCTGGACAATCGACTGCTCAACAAGGGAACCGCATTTACGGGCAAGGAGCGCGGCGAGCTCGGTTTGCTCGGCCTGCTCCCGCCGCATGTCGAAACGCTGGACGCGCAGGTCGAACGCGCATACACGGCATTGCAGCAGAAAACCGTCGACATCGAAAAGCATATCTATCTGCGCGCCCTTCAAGACACCAACGAGACACTGTTCTACGCGCTGGTGCACGCGCATCTGCCGGAGATCATGCCGCTCATCTACACGCCGGTGGTGGGCGCAGCCTGCGAGCGGTTCAGTGAGATTTACCGCCGCCCGCGGGGATTGTTCATTTCATACCCCGAAAGGGATTTTATCGAAGCGATCCTGGACAACTCGATGGTCGAGAATGTCCGTGTCATCGTGGTCACAGACAGCGAGCGCATTCTCGGTCTCGGAGACCAGGGTGTCGGTGGCATGGGGATCCCGATCGGCAAGCTGTCGTTGTATACCGCGTGCGGTGGCATCGACCCCGCAACGACGCTGCCCGTGATTCTCGACGTTGGCACCAACAACGAAGCGCGTCTCAAGGATCCTCGCTACATCGGCTGGCGCCACAAGCGCATAGCGGGTCAGGACTACGACGCTTTCGTCGACGCTTTCGTGCAAGCGGTCAAGCGCAAGTGGCCGGACGTGCTGCTGCAGTTCGAGGATTTCGCGCAGTCACACGCGACTTCGTTGCTGGAACGCTATCGCGATCAGCTGTGCACGTTCAACGACGACATCCAGGGCACGGCCGCGGTAACCGTCGGCACCCTTCTGGCTGCGACCAAGGTCACGGGCACCGCCATCGCAGAGCAGACGGTCGTGTTTGTGGGCGCCGGGTCCGCCGGCTGCGGAATCGCCGAGCAGTTGATCAAGACCATGATCAGCGAAGGCGCGCCGGAGGCTGATGCAAGGTCACGGTTCTTCATGGTCGATCGCCACGGTCTGCTTCACGATCGCATTCAAGGGCTGCACTCCTTTCAGCGTGCGCTCGTGCAACCGGCCGATCGGGTCGCCGGATGGGCCTCGAATCCCTCCGAGGGCATCAGCCTGCTCGACGTCGTCCGGCATGCCAATCCCACGGTGCTCGTCGGGGTTTCCGGTCAACCCGGACTGTTCACCGAAGAGGTGGTGCGCGCCATGGCGGAGCGTGTCGAACGACCGATCATCTTTCCGTTGTCGAATCCGACCAGCCGAATCGAGGCGGTGCCGGCCGACCTGATTGCATGGACCGACGGCCGCGCGCTCATAGCCACGGGAAGCCCTTTTCCACCCGTCGAGCACGGCGGACACACCTACCCGGTCGCCCAATGCAACAACAGCTACATTTTTCCTGGAATGGGACTCGGGATACTCGCGGCCGGTGCCGCCCGCGTGAGCGACCAGATGTTCATGGCCGCGTCGAATGCACTGGCCGCCTGCTCGCCGGCGCTCGAAGACCCGCAAGCACCGCTGCTCGCGCCACTCAGCCGGGTCGGTGAGCTGAGCAGACGAATCGCCTTTGCCGTCGCCAGCCAGGCGCAGTACGAAGGGCTCGCGGAAAAGACCTCGGTCAAGGAGCTGCGTGAACGTATCGAGGCGACGTTCTGGAATCCCGTGTACCGCCCGGTCGTGCCCGATCACAAGGGAGCTTGAAAGCATGAGCCTGGACCTTGCCGAGTTCGAGCCGCTCGGGGACAAGAAGAACTCCGATTTTTTCAACGAGTATCGGCTGAAGATTTACGAGCGCAGAAAGACGAGCGGCCTCGAAGAGCTCATCGACAGAATCTGTGCCCTGATCGTGCAGGTCGAGACCGGGGACGCACTCTCCTATCTCGAAGAGCTCTATCTCATGACGCCCTACCGTCTGCTTTGCTCGTATCTCAACGAAACTCACAAGATCTTTTTTCTCGAATCAAAGCCGGAGTTTCCCCACTTCATCGTGCTCGAGCCGCTGGACGCGCATTTCACCGATGATCTCACGCGACTCAACATGCTGTATCCCCTGGCACGCAAGAAACCCAACGCACGGTACGTGGGTGAAGTCTTTTCCGTCAGCAATCTTACCGAGACGCGGAACGTGCTCGAATCGCACAATATCCGTTTCCACTACCCGGAAGAGACCGAGAACAAGTTCTTCTCCAACCCGCACTTCTACTTCAGCTTTCCCTCGTCGCTCACCGGAAATCGCGTGGGCTATACGCCCCGCGGCGACTACGAGATGGAAGCGATGGAAATCGGAGAACGTTTTCAGCTGAACGACCAGGAAATGGGCCGTCTCGAGCGCGCCGCGGCAAAGGCCGGCGAGAAGGGCGCCGTGCCACTCATACTGGGTGTCGATCACATGGCAACCCGCATCCTTGCCGGCGAGCGCGAGGATGCGATTCTCGAATTCCTGACCATGTCCAATTATTACTTCTGGGGCGCATACAACATCGCCGATCAGAACTCTTCGACCAATGTCAATCGCAACGGTAACGTCGGCGACGACAAGCTGTCGCCGGCGAAAGTATTTACCGCCAACAATATCCCTTCGTTCATCAACTCTTTCGAAAATCTCCCGATGCCGACAGAAGATTTCGTTCGCAACTTCGGCAGACGCATGCATCACATCGCCTACGAGGTCGTCGATGGAGACCATAAGTCAGGAGAGAAGAACGTCGATTTCGTCGTCGACACGCTGAAGGAGCTCGGCGTGCCATTTCTAGCCCATGTCGTCGGCGAGTGCACCGACGAGCCCAATCTCAAACAGATTTTCTCGAAGCATTCCCAGTACTCGATACTGATAACGGAGTATGTCGAACGCTGCTACGGCTATGAGGGATTCTTCACGAAATCGAACGTCGCGGCTCTGACTGCAGCGGCCGGTGAGGACGAGCGTTACCGTCACGGCAATGTGTTCGACTGAATCGCCATGTGGTTTTCGCGATACATCGTCTATGTCGTAACCGTCGTCCTGACGCTGGCGTTTACAGCGCTTTTGTCCGTGAGCGTGCACTTTTTTTGGGGCGTGCTGATTTTCGGTCTCCTGTCTGCGCTCGGCACCTGGGACATTCTTCAGACGCACCACAGCGTGCTGCGCAATTACCCGATCGTCGCTCACTTGCGCTTCGTTTTCGAAGGCCTTCGCCCGGAGCTGCGCCAGTATTTTTTCGAGTCCAATCTTTCCGGAGCACCCTTTAATAGAGAGCAACGGTCGCTCGTCTACCAGCGCGCCAAAAATACGGTGGACAAGCTGCCTTTCGGTACCGAGCTCGATGTATATGGCGATGAATATGCTTGGCTCAACCATTCCGCGTCGCCCGTGCCAGTGTCGAAGGCTGCGTTTCGCATCGACATCGGCGGTCCGCAGTGCGGGAAACCTTACTCGGCTTCCGTCTACAACATCTCCGCCATGAGCTTCGGCGCACTCAGCGCCAATGCCATTCGCGCGCTGAACAAAGGCGCCAAGATGGGCAAATTCGCCCACGACACCGGCGAGGGCGGCTTGAGCCGCTATCACCGCGAGAACGGAGGCGATCTCATCTGGGAAATCGGCAGCGGCTATTTCGGCTGCCGCGACGGCGACGGCAGTTTCGATCCGGAGGCCTTCGCCGAGCAGGCCACCACCGATCAGGTGAAGATGGTGGAGATAAAGATGTCCCAGGGCGCAAAGCCCGGACATGGCGGCGTCCTCCCGGGGCCGAAGGTGACGCGGGAAATCGCCGAGGCACGCCACGTTCCCGTTGGCGTCGACTGTGTTTCGCCGTCGGCCCACAGCGCATTCTCCACGCCCACCGAGATGATGCAGTTCATCGCCAGGCTGCGCGAGCTGTGCGACGGAAAACCGGTCGGTTTCAAGCTCTGCATCGGCCACCGCTGGGAGTTCCTGGCCATGTGCAAGGCCATGCTGGAAACCGGCATCCATCCGGACTTTATTGTCGTCGACGGCGGTGAGGGAGGCACCGGCGCGGCGCCGCCGGAATTCTCCAATCACGTGGGAACACCGCTGCGCGGTGGACTCAGTTTCGTGCACAACGCCCTGGTGGGCACCAATCTGCGCGAGCACATCAAGCTCGGCGCCAGCGGCAAGATCGTCTCGGCCTTCGACATGATCGGCGCCATGGCCATGGGCGCCGACTGGTGCAACTCCGCGCGCGGCTTCATGTTCGCCGTGGGCTGCATCCAGTCCCAGAGCTGTCACACCAATCGCTGTCCCGTAGGGGTCGCCACCCAGGACCGGCAGCGCCAACGCGCGCTGGTGGTGCCGGACAAGGCCGAGCGCGTGTTCCAGTTTCATCGCAATACCGTCGAGGCGCTGTCGGAGATCATCGCCGCCGCCGGGCTCAGTCACCCATCGGAAATCGAGCCTCGCCACTTCTACATCCGTTTCGGCGGTCCGACCACCACGGCCGCGGACAAGGGTGGCGTGTGGCTCGAGCCGGGCTCGCTCCTCGATGGCAGCGCGCCGGAGGACTACCGCGACTACTGGGCGCGCGCCGACGCCGGAACGTTTCGCGCGCTCGGCTAGGGAACGGGCCCTTCGCGGCGCCGTTCGCGCACCTTGAAGGCAACCAGAGCAACCCCCAGGGCGACGAAAATGCCCGAGGTGATCCAGCCGTCGGCGAGATCGCCCGTGTAATCGACCACCGCGCCGAAAATCGGCGGTCCGACGACTCCGCCGATGGAGGTGCCGACGAGACTGTAGCCCATGGCGGCGCCGGCCTGGCCCGGCTCGACGGATTCCACCGCCAGCGTTTGCGCGAGCGTCGGGTAGGAGGCGATGGTGATGCCGAGCCCGAACGCCAGTATCGCCCCCAGCCACAGTCCCCAGCCGGGTGTCACCAGGGCCATCGCCATCATGAGCACCGCCGACACGCCGCATAGTCCCACTGTCACGCGTTTGCGCGCGCCGGCGAACAGCGTGTCGCTGACCACGCCCCAGCCGATGCGCCCCAGCGCACTGGCCGCCTGGGCGATCCCCAGCACGAGCCCCGCAAACGGCTGGCTGGCACCGGCCGCTTCGCGCATGAACAGGGTGAGATAGGCGTAGAAGTTCGTCTGGCCCATGTTCCAGGGAATGTTTGCCAGGAACAGCACGCGCACGTTGGTGTTCCTGCCCACCTGCAACATGCCGCGGATGGTGGACGCGATGCTCGCACGCGCCGCCTGTTGCCGCGGCTCGATCAGCAAAGCGCACAACGCGGCGTTGACGAACGCGAAGCACGCCACGGCAACGAACAGGCTCTGCCAGCTGAACAGCGTGACCAGCGCGCCGTTGCCGGCCGCCAGCACGCCGCCGATGGGCACACCGGTCTGCTTGAAACCCATGGCGGTGGCGCGCCGGCGCGCCGAGAACCAGGTGAGGATGCCGGTCGCGGTGGCCGGGTTGACGATGGAGTAGCCGAAGCCCATGACCGCGGTGGCCGCGACGGCACCGGCAAAGGCGTCGGCCCGGCTGATGAGCAGCACGCCGCCGATGAGAAGCCCGTGGGAAACCAGCAGCGCTTTGCCGACGCCGATGCGATCGACGAGCCCGCCGGCCGGCAGCGCGCCGAGCGTCTGGGCCATGTAGTAGCCGCTCACCAGCAGGCCCACCTGGGTCACGCTGAGTGCCAGATCCTGCTGAATGACCGGCGCCATGGCCATCACCGACACGATCGGGACCGTGCCGAAGACATGCGCCAGGGTCAGAATGCCGATCCGGACGCCCCAATGTCTGGCCAACGGGATCACCAGGCCAGAGTAGCAGGATCTCGATTTGACATCGCAGGACCGAAGCGGAAGAGTCGAGACCGATCATGGCCACCACCAGCACCGACACCGAATGCTGCGATCTGCTCATCGAGGGCGGCGAGCTCATCGACGGAAGCGGCGCCGCGCGCGTGCGCGCGGACATTGCCATCGAAGGTGATCGCGTCACCCGGGTGGGCGATCTGCGTGGCATGCAGGCGGACGCGCGCATCGATGCGCGCGGTATGGTGGTCACGCCCGGCTTCATCGACGCCCACACCCACGACGATCGCGCGGTCATGTCGACGCCGGACATGACACCCAAGGTGAGCCAGGGTGTCACCACCGTGGTCACGGGAAATTGCGGCGTGAGCCTCGCGCCACTGTCGAACCGCGAGCCGGTGCCGCCGCTCAATCTTCTTGGCGGAACCGACTGGTATCGCTACGCGAGCATGCGTGAGTACATGGCCGAAGTGGAGGCTTCGCCGCCGGCCATCAACCTTGCGCCGCTGGTGGGTCACACGACGCTTCGCGCCGCGACCATGGACACGCTCGATCGCCCGGCGACGGGCGAAGAAATCGATTGCATGCGCGCCCTGCTCGCCGAGGCGCTCGATGCCGGATGCATCGGCATGAGCACCGGCCTCGCCTATGCCCCGGCGATCGCCGCGCCCACCGACGAGATCGTCGCTCTGGCTGAGCTGCTCGCGCCCCACGGCGGTGTCTTCACGACGCACATGCGCAACGAAGGCGAGCGGGTCGTGGAGTCGGTGGAGGAAACGCTCGAGATCGGACGGCGCGCGCGCGTGCCGGTGGTGATCTCCCATCACAAATGCTGCGGCCGCAAGAACTACGGCCTGGTGAAAAAAACCTTGGCGGCGATTCGCGAAGCGCGCGCCCATCAGAGCGTCGATCTCGACGTCTATCCCTACACGGCGAGCTCGACGGTGCTCATTGCCGACTCGGTGGCAGCCTCCGAACGCGTCCTGGTCACCTGGTCGACGCCGCATCCCGAATGCGCCGGACGCGACTTCGCCGACATCTGCGCCGAATGGGGCGTCGGCGTCGACGAGACCATCGAACGTCTGCAGCCGGCCGGCGCCATCTACTACCAGATGAACGAGGACGATCTGCGCCGCGTGCTTGCATTCGACGACGCCATGATCGGCTCGGACGGGCTGCCCCATGACGAGTTTCCCCACCCGCGCCTGTGGGGAACCTTTCCCCGGGTGCTCGGACACTACAGCCGCGACGTCGGCCTGTTCCCGCTCGAGCAGGCCGTGCGCCGCATGACCGCGGTGCCCGCACGAGTCTTCGGGCTCGCCGATCGCGGCATCGTGCGCGAAGGCGCCTTCGCCGATCTGGTCGTGCTGGATGCGGACACCGTGATCGACAGCGCGGACTTCCAATCACCCAAGCGGCACGCGGCCGGCATTCGTGAGGTCATCGTCAACGGCCGCCCGGTTTGGCGCGACG
>JBFICP010000064.1:0-14682 GCA_041581935.1 Gammaproteobacteria bacterium
CACCGACGTGCAAAACTCCTACGCCGAGGCCTGGGGCGATCGAAGCGCCATGGGCGTCATCGCGGTAGCCGCATTCCGGGAAATGCCGCAGGCGTTACCGCAGCCGCGAACGGGGCGTCAGGAGATGGCCCCGGACGCGCCCACTGCCGGCGAGTCGCGTGCACGCAAGTCGATGGAGTCGTCTGACACGGCCGGCACGGGCTTCGGTGACGGTCGCTACTCGCGCAGCGTGCGCGTGCATTTCGAGCCCGAGCGGCACGCCTTCGAACAGCAGTTCATCAAGTACGAGTGGCGCGACACGCTGGTGCGCCTCGGTATCATTCGCGACATCGCTCCCACGAATCGATTCTGGCCCGAATCGGTCGGGCACGCGCACGGCTTCGCGCCGTATCCGCCGGGTTATTGGAGCCGGCGGCGCTGAATCAAGTCGGCCATGGGCGTGGGTTGGGCTGAGGATGACGAGGCCCGGCCCACGCCGTAGGGTGCCAAACGCGTTTCAAAGACCGAGCCAGCGCGTGAAGCTCGATACCGGCGCCCGATCGGTGCGCCAGATATTCTCGGGGGCCTCGGGATTCCGGTAACCGATTGCCATGCCACACACGACGATCTCCTCATCGGCGATCGGCAGATGGCGTCGAATGATGCGGTGATAGTTGGCGAACGCGGCTTGGGGACAGGTATGCAGACCCTGACCACGCGCCGACAGCATGACGTTCTGGATGAACATGCCGAGATCCATCCAGCTGCCGGTGTTGAGCCGCCGTTCGATAGCGAATATCAATCCGATCGGGGCATCGAAGAACACGTAGTTGCGCGCCCGCTGTGCGCGCATTCGATCCTTCTCGCCGCGCTTGATGCCGAGCGATCCGTACAGACCCCATCCGCAGGCACGCCGGCGGCCGAGATACGGCTCGTACCAGTCCGTCGGATAGTACTCGTACTCGCGCTCCTCGCGCTCCGGGTTTTTCTCGTAGTCGGCGAGTATCTCGGCGCTCATGTCCTGCTTGACCTTTCCGCCGAGCGCGTACACCCGCCACGGCTGGGTGTTCGTGCCGCTCGGCGCGTACCGCGCCACTTCCAATAGATGCTCGATGGTTTTCCGCGCAACCGGTCGATCGAGAAACGAGCGCACGCTGTGCCGGGACCGGATGGCGTCGTCGATAGATGCCGCGATGTCTTCTGCCTGCTTCTGCCTTGCACTCATACGTTATCCGTCACGGACTCGATTGCGGTCTCGAGAACATGCCGTCGACGCGAATCGTAGACTCTCGGTGAATATTTCGGTAGCTGACTCTCACGTAGATCGAATCCGAATGCACGCTTGCTGACGACCACGATGGGCGGCGCCTGAATTCGTTTGAAATAACTGAGATGCAGTTGTCCGGCCACCCATTCCAAATCCTCCAGCCAACTTTGCGAATTCGAGAAATATGCGCGAAATTGCTCAGGCTCCTTCCATTCGATCGCCTCGAGCAGGGTGCCGTCGAGAAACCAGGTGAGAATATCAGCCGGATGATGACGATACTCGATCATCTGCCGCAGTAGGGCGTCGTGATATCCGTACTTGATCGGATCACCGAGACCCTTGGTGACATCCTGAGCGTCGGATAGCTCGGCACTCGGCACGATGCTTCCGTCCAAGAGATTCGCGGGGATCACCTCCTTGCCGTAGATCTCATCGTTGAGGTAACGCGCAAGCGCGATTACCTGAGGTTTGTAAAGATCGGCAATGGGGGCAATGGCACCGTTTACGTCGCCGTACAGAGTCGAATAGCCGAGTGCAACCTCGGTCTTGTTGCCGTTGCTGGTGAATATGAGTCCGTGCTTTGCAGCGAGTCCGGCGAGCACGTCGGAACCGCGAATACGAGCCTGAAGATTTTCGTCCACCAGGCGCGTGTACTCGCCTTTGTCACGGGGAAAACCCACCGTTTTTATTTTATCTGCCAGGAGTTTGTAAAGATCCTCGATAGGGCAGCTGAGATAATCGATGCCGAGCCTGCTGCACAGCTGCTTGGCGTTATTTCGTGTAATGTCCGCATTGAAGTGGGTGGGCATATTGACGGCGAATACACGTTCCTGGCCGCAGGCCTGCTCGAGCAGACACGCCACGACACTCGAATCGATGCCGCCGCTGACTCCGATGAGAAATCGGTTATCCCTGCCTCGCATGGCATCGAGATGTCCGATGCCGGTACGCAACGCATCGTAAATTGCCTCGATTTCGCCCTGCTCCCCGCTTACGCTGCACTCGCCGTCGACGACCAGGAGCAACTCCTCGGCCCAATGCTCTGCACGCGCGCGGACTGCGCCGCCGCTGTCGTATGCGGTGGTGTCGCCGTCGAATACCAGGATGTTCTTGCCGTTGTTCTGGGCCCCGACATGATTGATGTAAAAAAACGGAATCGGTGAGCGCTTGAGCACTTCACGCACAGTCCGATTGCGCTTGTCGTTCTTCTGCCAGGTCCACGGCGATGCCGACAAGTTGAATACCGCTTGGGCACCGCGCTCGTGATAGGCCCTCAACGTGTCGAGAGTATCCCCGGCATGACTATAATCCTGACACCAGATGTCCTCGCAGAGCTGCACGCCGAATCGGAAACTGCCACCGTCGCGGCGCGGGACTTCGAAGGGCACCATCCAGTCGTATACCGACCGTCCGGTGCTTTCAGCGAGCTTTCGCAAGGAGTAAAAGTGCCGGTCGTCGTCAAAGAAGCGGTAGTTGGGATGAAGCGTCTTGGCGTGAACCCCGGCGGCGAGTCCAGGCGGCAGGCCGTCGCGGCCGACCGGTTGTCTGTCGTGAAAAACGTGCACGGCGTTGTACTTGCGTGCACGTCCGTCCTCTCCGATGCGCGAGCGATCGATCACCACGTTGCCGAAAATAACCGTGAGCCCGCCGCTCGCCTCGCACACAGCTTCGCCCCAGGCGGCAAAATCTTCCACCAGCGCATCCAGCTCCCAGGTGTCACCGATGAGATATCCCGACACGCACATCTCGGAGAACGCCACGACCTCGACGTTCGCCTTTCGCGCATCGTCGATGAAGCCGAGCATGCGAGCGACGTTGCGGTCGGGGCGGCCCGGGATCACCTGCATCTGAACCAGCGCGATGTCGGGCAAGTCAACGAATGGCATACGCATTGCTCGTCGGCGGAAAACGAGAGCATCCCCGCTTGTATCCGCCCCCGTCAAGCGCCGCCGCACCACGGCTGCAGAGCGCCGTGTCCCGCCTACGGGAATTATCCGTGGCAAGCGCGGCAGACAATTTCAATCCGTCCCATTGAATGGAGGCACTCATGGCCAACCCCGTAATCAAGGCCACGCCGTCACAGATGCTCGTGACCATGGCCGCCTTCGTGGTGGTCGTCGCCGGAATGCGGGCCAGCGCGGAAATCATCGTGCCCTTTCTTCTAGCGCTATTCATCGCGGTCATCAGCGCACCGGCGCTCGATGGGCTCGAGCGACGGGGTCTTCCAAGGGCCGCGGCCATGATCGTGGTTCTCGCCGTCATCGTCGCCATCGGCATGGCAATCACGGGCATGGTCGGCGCCTCTTTGCGGCAGTTCAGCGAGAATCTGCCCGAATACACCGCCCGCCTGAACGGCTATACCAACGCCGTCGGGGGCTGGCTCAACGGGATCGGAATACCCCTGGACTCGAGGGACTTTCGCGGACTGATGGATGCCGGAAAGGTCATGAATCTTGCCGGCGAGGTCTTCAACAGCTTCGGCGGCGTACTGACGAACGCCTTTCTCATCTTTCTGACTGTCGTATTTATCCTGTTCGAGACCGCCAGCTTCGCGGTGAAGCTGCGGGCGGTCGCCGACGATCCCGACGACACCCTGGAACGCATCGCCAACGTCACCGGAAGCATAAAGCGCTACCTGGCCATCAAGACCCTGATGAGTCTCGCAACCGGCGTCGTCGTCGGTGTCGGTCTGAAGCTCATCGGAGTGGAGCATGCCGCGCTCTGGGCGCTGTTGGCGTTCATGTTGAACTATGTGCCCAACATCGGCTCGATCATCGCGGCGGTGCCGGCAGTGCTGTTCGCCCTGGTCCAGCTCGGAGTCGGTGGCGCGCTCGCAACCGCCGCGGTATTTGCCGTGGTGAACATCGTCATCGGCTCGGTGCTCGAGCCGCGCTACATGGGGCGCGGACTCGGCCTCTCGACGCTCGTGGTGTTCGTATCGCTGGTGTTCTGGGGCTGGGTGCTGGGCCCCGTCGGCATGTTTCTTTCCGTTCCGCTCACCATGACCGCCAAAATTGCGCTCGCGGAAAACCAGGGAACCCACTGGATCGCCGTGTTCCTCGGCTCGGGTCACGGGCTAGCGACCGGCGCGCCGGCCGAGGCTCATCCGGTCGAGGATGAGATACAATCCTGACGCGGTTCATCCGGGAGAGAAGCACATGCAGGCAATTGACGTTCGCACCGCGGAGGACGCCCGGCGCATCGTCGGTCACCGGGACCTCAGCCATGTGAAAGTCGGCGTGTTCGATGTCGACGGTGTGCTGCGCGGCAAGTACATGTCCAAAGAAAAATTCCTCTCCGCTTTGGACAAGGGGTTCGGATTCTGCGACGTCGTGCTCGGCTGGGATTCCTACGATCAACTCTATGACAACGTCACCTATACGGGCTGGCACACGGGTTATCCGGACGCACCGGTGCGTATTGTCCCCCAGAGCTGTCGCGAGCTGCCCTTCGAGGAGGGTGGGCTTTTCTTCATGGCCGAGTTCGCACCCCCGGCCGAGACGCTGTGTCCCCGCGGCCTGCTGCGGCGCGTGCTCGACCGCGCCGCCGACATGGGGTTTACGACCTATGCAGGGTTCGAGTACGAGTTTTTCGTCTTCAACGAGACGCCGCACACGGTGCGCGAGAAGAATTACCGCAATCTCGAACCGATGGCGCCGGGTTTTTTCGGCTACTCCGTTCTGCGCAACACGGTGCACTCGGACTTTTACCGCGACCTGCTTCAGCTCGCCGAAACCATGGGTTTCCCGCTCGAGGGTTTGCACGAAGAAACGGGACCCGGCGTTCTCGAAGCGGCAATTGCCGTAGACGAGGGACTGAGCGCCGCTGACAAGGCGTCGCTTTTCAAGACGTTCACCAAAATCCTGGCGCAGCGCCGAAACATGATGGCGACCTTCATGGCCAAGTGGTCACCGGACTGGCCCGGGCAGAGCGGCCACATCCACATGTCGCTTCAGAACGCCGCCGGCAAGGGTGTTTTTCACGAAGCCGGCAGGCCCGACAACATGAGCGACACGATGCGCTACTTCGTAGGCGGACAGCAGAAGCTGATGGGAGAGCTGCTTTCCATGGTCGCGCCGACGGTCAACTCCTTCACCCGCCTCATTCCAGGGTTTTGGGCGCCAACCGAGGCGAGCTGGGGCGTGGACAATCGCACCTGCGCGCTTCGGGTGATCACCGGAAGCGAGAAGTCACAGCGCGTCGAGTTCCGCATCGCGGCGGCCGATGCGAATCCCTATATCGTGCTTTCCGCTGCGCTGGCGTCGGGATTCTGGGGCATCGAGCATCGGGTCGAGCCCGAAGCGCCCGTGAAGGGCAACGCATACGACAAGAAGTTCCCACAGCGGCTCGCGTTGCCGCGCACGCTCTGGGAGGCGGCGCAAAGCCTCAGGCGGTCGAAGGCCGCGCGCGACTGGTTCGGCAATACCTTCGTAGAGCACTACGCGGCCACCCGCGAATGGGAGGAGCGCGAGTTCCGCAGGCACATCACCGACTGGGAGATGGAACGCTATTTTGAGATTATTTAGATCATGACCGATTACTTGAGATGCATCACGCCCGTGGACGGCAGCGTCTACGTGGAACGCAAGCGTGCCGGAGACGCGGAAATCGAATCGGCGCTCACCAGCGCCCGCGCCGCCCGCGATAGCTGGAGCCGGGTGCCGGTGGGGGAGCGCTGCGCATTGCTCGGCAAAGCGGTCGATGCTTTCGTCGCCGATCGGGCCGCGATTGCCGAAGAAATCACCTGGCAGATGGGCCGGCCCGTCAGCCAGACGCCCGGAGAGATCGCTGGATTCGAGGAACGCGCCCGGCACATGCTGGCGATTGCCGGCGAAGCCCTCGCCGACATTCAGGCCGGGCCGAAACAGGGATTCACGCGATTCATTCGGCGCGTTCCCGTCGGCGTGGTTTTCGTCATCGCACCCTGGAACTATCCGTACCTGACCGCCGTCAACTCGGTCATTCCGGCCCTGGCGGCCGGTAATACGGTCCTGCTCAAGCACTCGGCACAGACGCCACTGTGCGCGGAGCGATTCAGTGAAGCGTTCGACAAAGCGGGATTACCCGACGGTGTTTTTCAGCACCTGCATCTGAGCCACGCGTCCGCGCTCAAAATTATCGAGAACGATGCGACCGATTTTGTCGCGTTCACCGGCTCGGTTCCCGCCGGTCAGGCGGTGAACCGATCTGCCGCCAAGCGCTTTATCGGTGTCGGGCTCGAACTCGGCGGCAAGGACCCGGCGTACGTGCGCGCCGACGTCGACCTCGCGCACGCCGTAGAGAACGTCGTCGACGGCGCGTTCTTCAACTCCGGACAATCGTGCTGCGGCATCGAGCGCGTCTACGTGCACGAAGATGTCTACGACGCATTCGTCGAGGGCGTTGTCGAGCTGGTCGGCGGCTACCGGCTGGGAAATCCGCTGGATCTGGAAACCACCCTCGGGCCGCTGGTAAAGTCGAGCGCTGCCGAGCATGTGCGCGCGCAGATCGCCGAGGCAATCGCCGGCGGCGCCAGAGCCCTCATCGACCCGGTCAACTTCCCGGCCAATCTGGAGGGATCGGCTTATCTGGCACCGCAGGTGCTTGTCGATGTCGATCACGGCATGCGCGTCATGCACGAGGAAAGCTTCGGGCCGGTGTTGGGCATCATGAAGGTCGACTCCGACGAGCAGGCCATTTCGCTGATGAACGACAGCAAATTCGGTCTGACCGCGTCGGTGTGGACCAACGACGAGGCGGCGGCACTCGCCATCGGCGAGCGGGTCGCTACCGGCACCTGGTTCATGAACCGCTGCGACTATCTCGATCCGGCGCTTGCCTGGACCGGTGTGAAGAATTCCGGCCACGGCTGCACTCTGTCCCGCGTCGGCTACGAGCAGCTCACACGACCCAAGTCGTATCATCTGCGCACCGAGCTATGACCAAGACGGTCGAGACCATGCGCGGCAACTGGGGCTTCCCGACGACGATTCGTTTCGGGGTTGGCCGCATCGAAGAGTTGCCGGATGCCTGCCGCGAAGTCGGCATCGAGCGCCCGCTGGTGGTTACCGACAAGGGACTCGCGCCGCTCGCGATGATTTCCGATGCCGTCGCCATGCTCACCGGCGCGGGACTCGGGGCCGGGCTTTTCTCCGACGTTCAGGGCAACCCCATCGAAGCCAACGTCAACGAAGGCCTGCAAGCCTACCGCCGGGGCGGGCACGACGGAGTCGTGGCCTTCGGCGGCGGCAGTGCCATGGATGTGGGCAAATGCATCGCGCTGATGGTCGGCCAGACCCGACCGATCTGGGACTTCGAGGATCGCGAGGACTGGTATCGGAGGGCCAATGCCGATGGCATCGCGCCGGTCATCGCCGTGCCGACCACCTCGGGCACGGGATCGGAGGTAGGCCGTGCAGGTGTCATCACCAATCTGGACGATCACACCAAGCGCATCATTTTTCATCCGAAGATGCTGCCGGCCATCGTCATCGAGGATCCCCAATTGACCACCGGCTTACCGCCACACCTAACGGCAGCGGTGGGCATGGACGCCCTTTCGCACAACATGGAGGCGTACTGCAGCCCGGTGTTTCACCCTATGGCCGACGGCGTGGCGCTCGAGGGTATGCGCCTCATCAAGACCTGGCTCGCGGCGGCCTGCGCCGACGGCAACGATCTCAAGGCCCGCGGAAACATGCAGGTGGCGTCGTCCATGGGGGCGACGGCCTTTCAGAAGGGCCTGGGTGCGATGCACTCCCTCAGTCATCCCTGCGGATCGTTGCTCGACACCCATCACGGTCTGACCAACGGCGTGGTAATGCCCTATGTGCTCGCTTTCAACGCCGAGGCCATCGAGGAGAAGATGACCGCGCTGGCGCGCTACCTGGATCTTCCCAACCCGTCGGGCAGGAGCGTGCAGAACTGGGTGCTCGCGCTGCGCGAACAGATCGGCATCCAGCATACCCTCGCCGATCTCGGGGTCAGTGAAGATTTGATACCGCGGCTGGCGCGCATGGCCATTGACGATCCGACGGCGCCGACGAATCCGGTCAAGCTTACGGTGGCGAAACTGGAGTCACTCTATGCGAGAGCCATCAACGGCGAATTGGGTGGGTGAGCCCGATCGAGCGCAACCGACCCCCTCCTCCCGGACAAATCTCACATTTCGGTCAATTTGCACGGCGGCGCATCGCTTGGCGCCGCTTGCCCCATTAATCTATACACAATGACACGCGCGGCGCTCATCATTGAAGACGATCCTGCGCTCGCCGAGCTCGTGCGCCTGCATCTGCGCGACGTCGACTGCGCGGCCGATATTGCCGACGACGGCGTCACCGGGCTGGAAATGTTCAAGGAGGGCCACTACGAGCTCGTGGTTCTCGACATCATGCTGCCGCGCAAGGACGGCCTGTCCGTGTGCCGGGACATTCGACGTCTGCCGGGATACGTACCCATACTCATGCTGACGGCGAAGTCCACCGAGCTCGATCGGGTCCGGGGCCTGGAGACGGGTGCCGACGACTACCTGACGAAGCCGTTCAGCGTTCGTGAGCTTGTGGCGAGGGTGAAAGCCCTGTTGCGGCGCGTGGACGCGCTCACACCGGAGACGGCAACCGGTACCGACCACGAGATCATCGAACGCGGCAACATGCGAATCGCCGTCGGCAAGCGTCAGGTCACCGTCGACGACCAGAACATCACCTTGACCGCAAAGGAATTTGATTTGCTTGCACACTTCGCGCGCAATCCGGGGCAGGTATTCAATCGAGTGCAACTGCTCGACCAGGTATGGGGTTATAACCACGAAGGCTACGAGCACACGGTGAATTCACATATCAACCGACTGCGCGCGAAGATTGAAACCGATCCGGCCAAGCCCAAGTATATCCTCACTGTATGGGGCGTCGGATACAAGTTCGCCGAGCTCTAGGAGCAGCGATGCTGAGAACGCTTTACGCGAAGCTTGCTCTCGGGCTGGTGGTGCTGATCGCCGCCATGGGGATGGTATACGCACTCGTGAGCCTGTCGGCCACACGGCATTATCTCGCCGAAGTTCAGCAGCAGGTCAACCGTGATCTGGCACACAATCTGGTCGCCGACCGCGATCTGGTCGCCGAGGGCCGAATCAACGAGCCGGCGTTGAAGTCCATGTTCCACGACTACATGCAGATCAATCCCAGCATCGAAATTTATCTGCTCGACCTGGATGGAAGAATTCTCTCGTATTCCGCCGACCCAGGGGTGGTCAAGCGCAAGCACGTGTCTCTCGAGCCCATTCGCGATTTTCTCGACGATTCGGCGAGCTTTCCGCTGCTGGGCGACGATCCGCGCAGTCACGACCGCCGCAAGGTCTTCTCCGTGACGCCGGTTCCCTCGGAGCAAGCCCCCCAGGGTTATCTTTATGTCGTGCTGCGAGGTGAGATGTACGACTTCGTCGACGAGTTCGCCGAAGGCAGCTACTTCGCGCGTCTGAGCGCCTGGGCCGTGGCGGCGACTCTGACCTTTGGACTGCTGGCGGGCCTAATCGTCTTCCGTCTGCTGACTCGCCGCTTGCAACGCCTCACCGCCGCCATGGACACGTTCAGGTTGAGCGATTTCAGCGAGCCCACACACTACCAGCAAAAAGCCGCCCTCGAGGCACCGGACGAAGTGGATCGTCTCGGCGTCACGTTCGATCAGATGGCAGGACGTATCGTCGAGCAGATTCAGGAGCTCAAGCAACAGGATGCCATGAGGCGCGATCTGGTCGCTCAGGTCTCTCACGATCTGCGCACGCCGCTGGCCGCCCTGCACGGCTATCTCGAAACCCTCAAGCTGAAGGAGGACTCGCTGACACAAGAGCAGCGCGAAACGTATTTCGATATCGTTCTGCGTCAAAGCGAGCACCTGACTCGCCTCGTAGGGGAGCTGTTCGAGCTCGCGAAGCTCGAGGCGCGGGAAGCATCACCGAACTGTGAACCTTTTTCGCTCCCGGAACTGGTTCAGGACGTCGTCCAGAAGTTTCAGCTCAAAGCAGGCGAAAACGACGTGACACTGGCCATGGAGCTCGATGCCGACCTGCCGTTGGTATCCGCGGACATTGCCCTGGTGGAGCGCGTGCTAGACAACCTCATCGACAACGCGCTTACCCATACGCCCGCCGGCGGCAGCGTGCGCGTGCCCGTTCGCCGCGACGCGCAGCAGGTGATACTCTGCGTCGCCGACACCGGCAAAGGCATACCGGAGGGCGATTTGCCGCGGATTTTCGAACCTTTCTACCAGGCGGCCGACGAAACCTCGGGTAACGGCCACGCGGGTCTTGGGCTAGCCATCGCTCGGCGCATCGTCGAGCTGCATGGAAGCGCCCTGGACGTCAGAAGTCGTCCCGGCGAAGGCACCACATTCGCCTTCGGTCTGCCCATTTGGAGCGCCCCTTGATCGTAACGATTCTCGGGGAGCGAGCCCTCGTCGAGGGCGCCCATGCTCGCCAGCAAGGGCGGCTCGGCGCTAGAAATTGAAAGCCCCTCCCGCAAAGGTCCTGCTCCTCGGAGACCCGGGACTGCGGGTGAACTGCACTGACGTCGATAATGTTAGTACCCCCGAGTTCCAATTCAATCGCGACCGACTGCACGCAACTCTCGAAGCGTTTCGAAGCGAGCACGGTTTCGGGCGCGCCATATCGGCACCCCAAATTGGCGTCGGACAGCGTTTCATCGCCGTCAATCTGGGCGACGGTCCATTCACCATCATCAATCCCGAAATCACGTGGTGCTCGCCGCAAACTTTCACGATGTGGGATGATTGCATGAGCTTCCCGTTTCTGCTCGTTCGGGTGCGTCGCCACTCATCCATTTCGGTGCGCTTCCTCGACGACCATGGCGATGTGCGCATCATGGAACAGCTCGATCGGGCGACATCCGAGCTGCTGCAGCACGAGATCGATCATCTGAACGGCATTCTGGCGATCGATCACGCATTGGATGCGGACGCGATCGTGAGTCGTGAAGCTTTCGAGGAAAGTCCCGACCGGTTCGCCCGGCAGGTGGATTACGTGATCACCCCGACGCTCGCAAAAACGTAGGTTGGGTTGAGCCCAGCAAAGCCCAACCCGCGGTCTAAACCTTCAACGCTTTTGCAGCATCGTCCAGGCCGCGCTCGAACTTGTCGAACAGCTCGTCAATCTGATTCTCATCGATGATCAGCGGTGGGCAGGTTGCCACGGCGTCGCCTGGTAATCCGCGCACGATCAGGCCGTGCTCGAAAATTTTCTCCGCAATGACAGCGCCCGCTTTCACGTCGCGGGAATACTGCTCTCGACTGTCCTTGTCGGCCACGATTTCCACCGCGCCGATGAGACCGACGCCGCGCGCTTCACCTACGAGTGGATGATCGGCAAGACCCTGGAGGCGGGTCTGGAATCTCGGGGTCACCCGGCGCACGTGTCCGATGATGTCGCGCTCCTCGTAAATTTTCAGGGTCTCCAACGCGACCGCGGCCGACACCGGATGTCCGCCGTAGGTATGGCCCGAACCGTAGGCTCCGTGCTTGCGGCTCTGCTCGACAAATGCCTGATAGATGGCGTCGGAAATCATCACTGCGGCAATCGGCAGATAGGCCGACGACAATTGCTTCGCGCAGGTGACGATGTCGGGCTTGATGCCGTATGTTTGCGAACCCCACAAATTACCGGTGCGCCCGAATCCACAAATCACCTCATCGGCAACCATGAGCACGTCATGGCGTGCAAGCACATTCTGGATCTTTTCAAAATAGGTTGCCGGTGGCGTAATCACGCCGCCCGCACCCATCACGGGCTCGGCGATGAAGGCAGCTACCGTGTCGGGACCTTCGGATTCGATGAGCTGATCGAGGCTCTCGGCAAGACGCGTCGCGAATTCCTCCTCGGACTCGCCGTCTTTTGCACATCGGTAATAGCACGGCGTCTCCGTATGCAGAATTCGGTCGATAGGCACGTCGAAGTCGTTCTGCATCAGTGGTATGGCGGTGAGGCTGCTTCCGGCGATGGTCACACCATGGTAGGCGCGCTTTCGAGAGATGATTTTCTTTTTCTCCGATCGCCCGAGAGCATTGTTGTAATACCAGATCATCTTGATGGCGGCGTCGACCGCCTCTGAGCCCGAATTCACGAGGAACACCTTGCCCATGTCTCCGGGTGCAATCTTGATGAGCGCCTCCGAGAGCTCGATAACCGGAATGGTCGAGCGGTGCGCGAATGTATGCGCAAAGGGCAAGGTTCCAAGCTGCTTAACCGCAGCGTCGATGAGGCGCTGCTCGCTGTAGCCGAGAGCCGTGCACCACAGCCCCGCGAGGCCTTCCAAGTACTGATTACCTTCGTCATCCCAGACGTAAATGCCTTCGCCTCGGGTCAGTATCGTCGGCCCGAGCTTCTCGTGCTCCGCGAGATTGGTGTACGGGTGCAGGGTGTAGGCCACGTCTTTCGCGGCGAGGGAGTTCGGGGCGTGTGTCATGAGAGTTCCTGGATTCGGATCGCGGCGGTGTTCATTCTACTGTAGATGTGCCGAGGACCACGCGAAAATTTCAAACGTGCTGCCCCCCGTTGATGTGCACTTCGGTTCCGGTGACGTAGCTTGCCTGCGCCGAGCACAAAAAGTAGATGGTGCTGGCCACTTCCTCGGGCGATCCCAAGCGTCGCAGCGGAATCTCCTTGGCCAGCTCCTCGGTGCCGGGCGAAAGCATGGCCGTCTCGATCTCGCCCGGGGCGATGGCATTCACGCGCACGCCGAGCGGGCCGAAATCCGCCGCCATTTCGCGAGTGAGTCCCGCCAGCGCGGCCTTGGAGGTGGCATAGGCACTGCCCGCATAGGGGTGCACGCGACTGCCGGCGATCGACGTGATGTTGATCACCGTGCCCTGCCCGGCCTTCAACTCCTCCAGCAGGCCGTGCGCGAGTGCAATGGGCGCAAAGAAGTTAACCTGAAAAACGTGCTGCCATACGCCGGCATCCCAGTCCAGGGTACCGAGTCGCTGCCCGTCGGGATCCTTCGGAGAGATGCCGGCGTTGTTGACGAGCGCGTGCAACGGTGCACCAGAAAGCCGGGCGCGCATCTCGGCAATGCCGTGTGCCAGGTCGTCCCGGTCGGCGAGATCAATCTGTATATGATCCTCCGGCCCCGCCTCCCAGGGACAGTCTTCCGGGAACGGCTGACGCGAGCAGGTAATGACCCTCCAGCCTGCGCTGGAAAAGCGCTTGACGGTCGCGTGACCGATGCCGCGGCTGGCGCCGGTGAGAATGAGCGTACGCCTGATCGGTTGCTGCCCGTGTGCCATGTGATCCGTCCGTGCCCGGGGCCCTGAACGTGCCCCCGTGTGACAAAGCATAATCGCTTGCCGGTGCCTCTGCAGGAATGTCGGCGGGCAGCTGGTAGTATTGAGACACCCGACAGGGGCACACCATGAAACGCATCGATCTTCGCAGTGACACCGTCACCCTGCCGAGCGCCGCCATGCGCCGGGCGATGGCCGATGCGGAGGTCGGCGACGACGTCTACGGGGAGGATCCGAGCGTCAACCGTCTCGAGAAACTCGCCGCGCAAAAACTCGGTCACGAAGCAGCTCTGTTCGTTTCCAGCGGAACCCAGGGAAATCTCCTCGCCCTTCTCGGCCACTGTCAGCGAGGCGACGAATACATCGCTGGACAGCTCGCTCACTGCTACCGCACGGAGGGTGGCGGGGCGGCGGTGCTCGGTGGCATTCAGCCGCAACCCCTGGATTTTCAAAGCGACGGCACACTGGATCTGGCAAAGGTCGAGCACGCCATCAAACCCGACAACATCCACTTCGCGCGCACGCGACTCCTGTGCCTGGAGAATACTCAGGCCGGTAAGGTGCTGCCGCTCGATTATCTGGCCGAAGCACGTCGGCTCGCCGACCGACACGGCCTTGCGCTGCACCTCGACGGCGCGCGGGTCTTCAATGCCGCTGTCAAGCTGGCGGTGAGTGTGGACTCCATCACCGCCGACTTCGACAGCGTGTCATTCTGCCTGTCCAAAGGGCTCGGGGCTCCGGCGGGGTCTCTGCTGTGCGGCTCGGCGGATTTCATCGCCGCCGCGCGTCGCGGACGCAAGATGCTCGGCGGCGGCATGCGCCAGGCGGGCGTGCTGGCGGCGGCCGGTATCCTGGCGCTCGAGCAGCATGTGGATCGCCTTGCCGAAGACCACGACAACGCCAAACGACTGGCCATAGGGCTTGCCGGAATCGATGCCCTGGAGCTGGACCCGGCGACGGTGCAAACCAACATGGTCTTCGTCAGCGTGCGCGGTGGCGACGCGGAACAGTTTTCCCGCGCGCTCGCGCGGCACGACATCGTCATCCCGGCCACCAATCCCATGCGCCTGGTCACGCATCTGGATATCAGCCGCGAGGATGTGGCGCGCACCGTGGAGGCGGCAACAAGCTTCTTCTCCGGCGTCGCGCGCCGCGCCAGCTGAGCCCCC
>JBFICP010000065.1:0-14678 GCA_041581935.1 Gammaproteobacteria bacterium
GGACGTTGAAACCGTTTTAGGCGGTATGCGCGCCATCTTGGAGACTACGGCCTCGATGTCTCCGACGCTGACCACCTTGCGTCGCTTTGATGCCGGCATGAGCTTCTGCCGTGCCCCGGCTTCGTCGATGACGTCGATGGCCTTGTCGGGCAGATATCGCTCGTTGATATAACGCTCGGAAAGCTCGGCGGCGGTGCGAACGGCCTGACGCGAGTACTTCACCGAGTGATGTTCTTCGAACCGCGATTTCAGTCCGTTCAAAATCTTGATGGTCTCTTCGACAGAAGGCTCGGTAACGTCGATCTTCTGGAATCTCCGCGACAGCGCGCGGTCCTTTTCGAATACGCCACGGTATTCCTGGTAGGTCGTCGAGCCGACGCAACGCAGGTCGCCGGATGCGAGCATGGGTTTGATGAGATTCGATGCATCCATGACGCCGCCCGATGCGGCTCCCGCACCGATGATGGTGTGGATTTCGTCGATGAACAGAATCGCTCCCGGTTCCTTGTTCAGCTGCCCGAGCACTCCCTTGAGTCGCTTTTCGAAATCGCCGCGATACTTGGTGCCAGCCAGCAGCGCGCCCAGATCGAGTGCATAGATTGTGCTGTTCTCGAGCACGTCGGGGACATCGCCATCGACGATCATTTTGGCGAGTCCTTCCGCGATTGCGGTCTTGCCGACGCCCGCCTCGCCGACGTAGAGCGGATTATTCTTGCGCCGTCGGCAGAGAATTTGAATGGTCCGCTGCACTTCGTTGCGCCGACCGATGAGCGGATCGATTTTTCCGAGCAATGCCTGTTGGTTGAGGTTCACCGCGTAGGCTTCGAGGGGCGACTTGCCCGGTGCCTCGGCGGGCTTGTCGTCGTCGGTGCCCGGCGCGAACGCGTCGCCCTCTTCGTTGTCGTGGACTTTTGATATGCCGTGTGAAATGTAGTTGACGACATCGAGCCGAGTAATGTTTTGGCGATTGAGAAAGTACACCGCCTGAGATTCGCGCTCTCCGAAAATTGCCACCAGGACATTGGCGCCGGTCACTTCCTTTTTTCCCGAGGATTGCACATGAAAGACCGCGCGCTGCAGCACGCGTTGGAATCCGAGGGTCGGCTGCGTTTCCCGCTCGTCCTTGACCGGCAGCATGGGCGTGCTCTCGTCGAGATAGCTGATTAGCTCCTGCTTGAGCTTTTCAATCTCGGCGCCACAGGCGCGCAAGACTTTGCTGGCCGTCGGGTTGTCCAGCAGCGCCAACAGCAAGTGCTCGACAGTCATGAACTCGTGTCGCTTCTCCCGCGCATCTCGAAACGCGGAGTTCAATGTCGATTCCAGCTCTTTACTCAGCATGCTCGGGGCTCGCTTTGCAGCCTTCTTATTAAGCAAATTCCATCGTACACAGCAGCGGATGGTTGTTCTCTCTGGAGTAGTCGTTTACCTGTGACACTTTTGTCTCGGCTATTTCGCGCGAAAAGACACCGCACACGCCACTACCCTGCGTATGTACCTGCAACATTACGCGTATTGCCTTTTCTCTGTCCATGCCGAAAAAATACTCAAGTACGTGCACCACGAACTCCATCGGCGTGTAGTCATCATTCAAGAGTATCACTTTGTAAAGTGGCGGCCGTTTTAGCTTCGGCTTCGCTTCTTGAACTGTCAGGCCACCGTCGTCGCTGCCATGCGGCTCGTCAGCCATAGGAAGATTCTAGCTTATCTCTTGGGCCCTTCCAGACGACACAGTTGGTATCGTGACGACGGTCGCGCCGACTTCACGGGCCGGTTAATGGGATCACACTTACCGTTCCGGGTGTTGCGCTCACACGCGCCCCGAATCGGGACCACCGTGCCGGCGCGGCGGAGACCTCGGCTCCCCCCTGCCACCGGCACGCCTCCACTATACCACTGGTGAGCCGTCTCCGGGCCCCGCCCCGGGCCGGCTGCCAAGCTGACGCGGTGTGGCGCCCATCAGCTCGATGAAGCGTTTGGCGGCCGGCGAGAGGAATTTACCGCGACGCAGCACCACCCCGTAGGAGCGGCTCGGGAAGTACTTTCCCAGGGGTCGGACCGCCAGCTGCTCGGTGTCGGTGAGACAGATGGACGAGACGATGGAGACACCCAGTCCCCGCTGCACGTACTTCTTGATGACTTCCCAGCCACCGGCTTCGAGGGTGACCGTGTAGTCGAGATTGTGCTGCCGGAAAACGAGGTCCACCACGCCCCAGGTGCTCAGGTGCCGGGGCGGCAGGATCAGCCCGTGGCCACTGATGTCCTCGAGCGCGGGCTCGGCAATCGCAGCCAACGGGTGGTCGGTGGACGTGATGAGCACCGTGTCGTATTCGTAAATCGGTCGATAGGATATGTCGTCGGGCACTTCCAGCATCGACCCGACGGCGAAATCCACCTCGTCTGCGCGCAGCTGGGCGAGGCCGTCGCGGCCGGTGACGTTGTGCAGGCGCAAGCGAATACCCGGGTGCAGCCGCGCGAAGTTGGCCATCAGCTCCGGCAGAATATAGAGGATCGTGGATTCGCCGGCCGCGATATTGAGCTCGCCCGAATCCAGATCCCCGCGGCGCTCGGCAAAGGCATCGGCCAGATGGTCGATGCCTTCCACCAGCGGCGAAGCCAGCTCGTAGAGCACCTGTCCTTCCGGGGTCAGGGAAATGCGCGGCCCCTTGCGCTCGAACAACGTGATGTCGAGCTCCTGCTCGAGCGCCCGCACCTGCAGGGATACCGAGGGCTGGCTCAAAAACAGCCGTTCGGCGGCCTTCGAGATACTCTGGCTCTGGGCCGCGTAGCAGAACGCGCGCAGCTGCTTTAAACGGTTCTGTTTGTAGTAGAAGCGACGGGACTGTGTGGCCATGGACGATGCCCGTGGGGTGGATAATGATTAATATTAACGTAAGCAATATTGAACATTGAAACAATTGGCTTTCTTGGATACTCCCCGGCCCTTAGCATGCCCGAGGGGCATCACTTCGAACGGGTCGAGAGGAGCATTCACATGGGCCGAGACAGCGAAATACGCGCGCTTGAATCCGATTGGGCGGACAATCCACGTTGGCAAGGGGTCGAGCGGCCTTACGGCGCGGAAGAGGTGGTGCGCCTGCGGGGCTCGGTCCCCATCGAGCACACGTTGGCGCGACGGGGTGCGCAGCGGCTCTGGGACATGCTCCAGGGCGAGGAATACATCAATTCGCTCGGTGCGCTGACCGGCAATCAGGCCATGCAGATGGCCAAGGCGGGGCTCAAGTCCATTTACTTGAGCGGCTGGCAGGTGGCCGCGGACGCCAACAACGCCGGCGAGATGTATCCCGACCAGAGTTTGTATCCCGCCGACAGCGTGCCGGCGGTGGTGCGCAGGGTCAACAATGCGTTCCGGCGTGCCGACGAGATCCATCACGCCGAAGGCGACGACAGCATCGATTGGTACCTGCCCATCGTCGCGGATGCCGAGGCCGGCTTCGGTGGAGTTCTGAATGCCTTCGAGCTCATGAAGGCCATGATCGAGGCGGGCGCCGCCGGCGTTCACTTCGAGGACCAGCTGTCTTCGGCGAAGAAGTGCGGCCACATGGGCGGCAAAGTGCTGCTGCCGACCCGCGAATCGGTGCAAAAGCTCGTCGCCGCCCGCCTCGCCGCGGACGTGAGCGGGGTGCCGACGATTCTGATTGCGCGCACCGATTCTCTTGGCGCGGCGCTGCTCACCAGCGATGTGGACCCGGTGGATCGCGACTTTCTCACCGGCGAGCGTACGGTCGAGGGTTTTTACCGCGTGCGGTGTGGCATGGAGCAGGCAGTCGCACGAGGGCTCGCCTATGCACCTTACTGCGATCTCATCTGGTTCGAGACCGGCACTCCGGACCTGGAGGAAGCACGGGAATTCGCTGCGGCCGTGCACGCGAGATACCCTGGCAAAATGCTGGCATACAACTGTTCACCGTCGTTCAACTGGAAAGCGCAGCTGGACGACGACACGGTGGCCCGCTTTCAAAAGACGCTGGCTTCCATGGGCTACAAATATCAGTTCATTACGCTCGCCGGGTTTCATGCGCTCAACTACAGCATCTTCGATCTCGCAACCCGTTACCGGGAAAGCGGCATGACCGCCTTCGTGGCGCTACAGCAGCAGGAGTTCGCGGCTGAATCCCGCGGCTACACCGCTACCAAGCACCAGCGCGAGGTGGGTGCCGGGTACTTCGACAGCGTGACCCAGGCCATAAGCGGTGGCACGAGCTCCATTACCGCGCTGAAGGGTTCCACCGAGGAGGCGCAGTTCGAGGACGGAGCCGAGGCGTCGACGCAGGCCGTGGCCTGATGCGCGGTATGCACAATCGTTACAGGAGAAGCTTCTCCAGTATCCGCTCGTAGATTCGCGACAGGATCTCGAGCTCGTCGACGCTCACGTGCTCGTCGATGCGATGGATGCTGGCATTGACCGGACCGAGCTCAATCACCTGGGCGCCGGTGCGGGCGATGAAGCGGCCGTCGGAGGTACCGCCGCCGGTGGACGGCGTGGCCGGCGCGCCGGTCAACTCCCGCACCGCGTCGCGGGCCGCATCGAGCAGCGCCCCCGGGGCCGTCAGGAACGGCTCGCCGGAATGGCGCCATGAGAGCGCGTAATCGAGTCCGTGCTCGGTGAGCAACTTCTCCACGCGCTCGCGGATCGTGTCCGCGGTGAGCGCCGTTGAGTAGCGGAAGTTGAACATCGCCTCCAGCTGCCCCGGAATGACGTTATCGGCACCGGTGCCCGCGTTCACGTTTGAAACTTGAAACGAAGTCGGCGGGAAATCGTCGTTGCCCGCGTCCCAGATCTGCGCGTCGAGTGTCGCGAATGCCCGCGCGAAATCATGGATGGGATTGACCGCGCCCTCCGGGTACGCCACGTGTCCCTGGACGCCCGTGATCACGAGGTGACCGTTCAGCGAGCCGCGCCGGCCGTTGCGCAGGCGGTCGCCCACCTGCGCCTCACTGGAGGGCTCGCCGACGAGACACCACTCGATACGCTCGCCGCGTTGCTCGAGAGCTTCGAGCACGCGCAGCGTGCCGTCCACGGCCGGGCCTTCCTCGTCGCTGGTGATGAGCAGCGCGACGGCGCCGTGGTCGGGCGCGTGAGCGGCGTAGAATCGCTCGCAGGCGGTGATGAACGCGGCGATGCTGCCTTTCATGTCGGCGGCACCGCGGCCGTAAAGCAGTCCGTCGCGTACCTGGGGCTCGAACGGGGGCGATGACCAGTGGCTCTCCGGTCCCGTCGGCACGACGTCGGTGTGGCCGGCGAAGGCGAATACGGGGCCATCCGCGGCGGTTCTGGCCCACAGATTCGTGACGTCACCGAACACCAGGGACTCGCACGCGAAGCCCAACGGCTCGAGCCGTGCGCGTATGAGCTCCTGGCAGCCGGCGTCGTCCGGCGTGACCGACGCGCGAGCGATCAGATCCATGGCGAGGCGCAGAGTGGGGGTCACGGCACGGCGTGCAGCATCAGCCCTGCTCCTCGCTGTCCTCGTCAGGAATCATGTAGCGGAAAAGGTAGAGAATCTGCGCGAAGACGAACACGAACATCAGGCCGGTGAGGCCGAAGAGCTTGAAGTTCACCCAGGTATCGGTGCTGAAGTTGTAGACGACGAACAGATTCAGCGCTCCGAGACAGAGAAAGAACACCACCCACGACAGATTGAGGACCGCCCAGACGTTGCCGGGTGGATCGAACTTGCCGTCGAAGAAGCGCTGCACCAGGGTCTTTCGACCGATGAACTGGCTGCCCAGAAAAGCGCCGGCCAGCAGCCAGAAGAAAACGGTGGATTTCCACTTTATATAAATCTCGTCCTGTAGAAGCAGGGTCACGCCGCCCATGCCGACCAGCAATGCCAGGGTGATCAGGTGGATTTTCTCCACTCGGCGCTGGCGCAGCCACGTGACGAGCACCTGGACGCCGGTGGCCACGATGATGACTGCCGTGGCCGCTAAAATTCCCTGCTGGGGATCGTCGAAGGACTTGAAGGTGATGAAGAACAGCAGGACCGGAAAGAAGTCGAAGAGCAGTTTCATGGGGTCGGGACGTTCGAGAGATATGCCGTGAGCCCGCGAGTATACTCCATCTGTTTCCGGCACCGCGGTGCCGGGGCCTCTGCTGTGGCGCCGTGGGGCGCGGTCATTTAGAATGCGCGCGGTCGAACCATACCTGCCCGATTTGCCGCATCCGCTTGTCCTGACACGCTTTACGAAGTCGCCGCACCCACACCCGGGCCAAATGCCGTCGTGAGCCAGATTTTCGAGATTCATGCGGCCAATCCGCAGCAGCGCCTGATCACCCGCGCCGTGGCGGTGATCCGAGCGGGAGGTGTGATCGTGTATCCTACCGACTCATGCTATGCCCTCGGCTGCTGCCTCGGCGACAAATCCGCGATGGAACGCATCAGGCGAATCCGCCAGGTCGACAGCAGTCACAACTTCACACTCGTTTGTCGCGATCTTTCCGAACTCGCCGCCTATGCACGTGTCGACAACAGCGCGTTTCGGTTGCTGAAAGCGCTCACTCCGGGCCCGTATACTTTCATCCTTCAGGCCAGCCGCGAGGTGCCTCGACGCCTGAAGAACCCGCACCGCAAGACCATCGGGCTGCGGGTGCCCCGCCATCCCATCACCCAGGCGCTGCTGGAAAGCCTCGGAGAGCCCTTGATGAGCTCCACGCTGTTGCTCCCCGGCGACGATCTGCCGCTCACCGACTCCGCCGACATCCTCGAACGTCTCGACGGACGAGTGGACCTCGTCATCGACGGCGGGTATTGTGGGCTCGAGCCTACGACTGTGCTGGATCTCACCGAAGAGATACCGAAGGTATTACGGCATGGTCGCGGCGACGTGAGCGTGCTGTCGCTATGAGCGCCTGCGGGCAACATCGATCAGCTCAATCAACGGCTCATCTCGCCGGACCGGGAAGCCGGCGGTTTTGAGTTCCGTTCCCAGTCAACACCAGCGCGTCCTCTCGGGCATGCGTCCCACCGGCCGGCTGCATCTCGGTCACTATCACGGCGTGCTCAAGAACTGGGTGAGACTGCAGCACGAGTACGAAAGCTACTTCTTCGTCGCCGACTGGCACGCGCTCACGACCCACTACGAGGACCCCACCATCATCGCCGAGAGCGTTTGGGACATGGTCATCGACTGGCTGGCTGCAGGCATAAACCCCGGCGACTCGACGCTGTTCATTCAGTCGCGGGTGCTCGAGCACGCCGAGCTGCACCTGTTGCTGTCGATGATCACGCCCCTGGGATGGCTCGAGCGCGTGCCGAGCTACAAGGACCAGCAGGAAAAGCTCAAAGAGCGCGATCTCGCCACCTACGGATTTCTCGGTTATCCGGTACTGCAAAGCGCCGACATACTCGCCTACAAGGCGGGACTCGTGCCGGTCGGCGAGGATCAGGTCGCTCACATCGAGCTGACCCGCGAGATCGCGCGCCGATTCAACTTTCTGTTCGGCCGGGAGCCCGGGTTCGAGGAGAAAGCCGAGCAGGCGATCAAGAAAATGGGAAAGAAGAACGCGCGGCTATACCGGGACGTCAAGCGACGTTTCCAGGAGGAGGGTGACACCGAAGCGCTGGAGATCGGTCACGCGCTGCTCGAGGGCCAGCAGAACATCACGCTCGGTGATCGCGAGCGTCTGTTCGGCTATCTGGAGGGCGGCGGCAAGGTGATCTTGCCGGAGCCGCAGCCGCTGTTGACGCCGGCTTCAAAGATGCCCGGTCTCGACGGCCAGAAGATGTCGAAATCTTACGACAACGTCATCGCACTGCGTGACGACCCCAAGGACGTGGCCGAGAAGCTTCGCACCATGCCGACCGATCCCGCACGCGTGCGACGCAGCGACCCCGGCGAGCCGGAGCGCTGCCCGGTCTGGCAGCTGCACCTGATTTATTCCAGCGACGAGACCAAGGACTGGGTGCAGGACGGATGCCGCGGTGCCAAGTTCGGTTGCCTGGACTGCAAGCAGCCGGTCATCGACGCCGTCTTGGCGGAGCTCGAGCCGCTGCGCGAGCGCGCCGTCGAATACGAGGACAATCCCGACCTGGTGCGCTCGATCATTACCGAAGGCTGCGACCGGGCAAGAGACATGGCGCGCGAGACGCTCGAGGACGTGCGCCAGGCCATGGGGCTCGAGTACCGCTAGGAGAATGACCTCATGATCGATCGAGACAGCGAGGCTGCGAACGGCGAAGAGCGACACGAGGGCGACGTCGACGCTGAGCCGAGGCAGGAGGAGCTGCCCTTCGCCGTCGTCGACGGCGTGCCGATGACGGAGCTTCCCCGGGACCTCTACATCCCGCCGAATGCGCTCGAGGTATTCCTCGAGGCATTCGAGGGCCCGCTGGATCTGCTGCTCTACCTCATCAGGCGCCAGAATATCGATATTCTCGACATCCCGATCGCCGAAATCACCCGCCAATACATGGAATACGTGGATCTGATGAAGGATCTGCGCCTCGAGCTCGCGGCCGAGTATCTGGTCATGGCCGCCATGCTCGCCGAGATCAAGTCGCGCATGCTGCTGCCGCGCCCGGATCCGGAGCTCGAGGAAGAAGGCGATCCGCGTGCCGAGCTGGTCAGGCGTCTGCAGGAGTATGAGCGCTACAAGCAGGCCGCGGAGGATATCGATGCGATGCCCAGAGTGGGGCGCGATCTCGCCCTGACCGAGGTGGAAACGCCTCACGTGCAGGTCGTCAAGCCTCAGCCGACGGTTCGCGTAGAGGATCTGGTGCTCGCGCTCGCCGAAGTTTTTCAGCGAGCACGCATGTATTCTCGCCACCACATACAGGCCGAGCCGCTTTCGGTACGCGAACGCATGTCGTCGATACTTGCAGCTGTCGGTAAGGAACAGTACACGGAGTTCACCTCGCTGTTTACGGTCGAGGAGGGCCGGCGCGGCGTCATCGTCACCCTGCTGGCAGTTCTCGAGCTCGTTCGCGAGATGCTCATCGAGCTGGTGCAGGCAAAGCCCATGGGTCCCATTCACGTTCGAGCACTATCATCATGAGTGAGCAGAGGCTTAAAAACATCATCGAGGCGGCGATGCTCGCCGCCCAGAGACCACTCTCCGTCGGCGAGCTGGCGGCGCTTTTCGAGGGCAGCGATTGGATGCCAGAGCGCAAGGAGATACGCGACGCGCTCTCGGCTCTTGCCGACGAGTGGCAGGACCGCGGCATCGAGCTCAAGGAAGTCGCCAGCGGTTTTCGATTTCAGGTGCGTAAAGAGTACTCCGGCTGGCTCGGCAGCCTGTGGTCGGAACGCCCGCCGCGCTACACGCGGGCGCTGTTGGAAACTCTGGCGCTCATCGCTTATCGCCAGCCCATCACCCGCGGCGAGATCGAAGACGTGCGCGGCGTGAGCGTCAGCCCGTCGATTATCAAGACGTTGACCGAGCGCGAGTGGATTCGCGTGCTGGGGCACAGAGACGTCCCCGGGCGGCCCGAGATTTTCGGCACTACGCGGGAGTTTCTCGACAGTTTCAACCTGAAAAGCCTCGACGAGCTGCCGCCGCTCTCGGAGATCAGGGATTTCGAGAATCTGCCGGACGATCTGTTTTCCAGCGTGCCGCTGCTCGCGGTCGTGGATTCGTCGCAGGACGGCGAGCCCGCGAGCGCGGAGCCCGGCGCGGAAAGTGAAATGGAAGAAGTCGACGACGCGCACGCTGACGGCGAGCCAGCCACCAGCGGCACGAGCTAAGCGTGAACCGGCTACACGACTAAACTGCCCCTGCAGAAGCGAGCCTGCTTGCGAATGATGCCTGATTGTCGAGCAGGCTCGCTGCTTGCAGGGAGTGCTCCTTTGGCTCCATGACGACGCAAGCCGACAGCGAGAAAATTCAGAAAGTTCTGGCGCGGGCAGGCTACGGGTCCAGGCGCGAGTTGGAGGGCTGGATTACAGCCGGTCGCGTGCGCGTCAACGGCGCGCCCGCGACCATCGGCATGCGCGTCGACACCGGCGATATCATTCAGGTGGACGGTAAACGGCTGGCGCGCCGGGAGCTCGATGCGCAGAACGTGCGCGTTCTGCGTTATCACAAGCCGGTGGGAGAGCTGTGCACCCGGCGCGCGGATTCCGATCGTCCGACGGTGTTCGATAAGCTGCCGGTGTTGAATAGCGGCCGCTGGATTGCCGTCGGCCGACTCGATCTCAATTCCAGTGGATTACTGCTGTTCACAAACGACGGACGGTTAGCACATCGTCTCATGCATCCCTCGGCGAACCTGGTGCGCGAATACGCGGTTCGTGTTCGTGGACAGGTGTCTGCCGACGCGGTCCGGAGGCTGCGTCGCGGCGTTCGGCTCGAAGACGGACCGGCAAAATTCGAAACGATAGTCGACCGCGGCGGTCAGGGCAGCAACCATTGGTATCACGTTACCCTTCGTGAGGGCCGGAACCGCGAGGTGCGCCGCCTCTGGCAATCTCAAGGTGTCCAGGTGAGTCGTCTGACCCGTGTGCGTTACGGGCCCGTGACTTTGCCCCGACGTCTGCCGCGGGGACGTTGGGACGAGCTCTCGAAGCGGCAGGTGGCGGCACTGATGGATGCGCTCGAGCGGTAAAGGCTTTCACCGGCGGCTTCTGCCGGAAAAAAGTTGCCTGACGAGGCAACCACGATCGCGAGCCCACCGGCTCTCAGGATAAGGACTCATTCGCCGCCGGGCTCGCTCCTGCCGAAGGCATCGTTTCGAGATATCAAACGTCAGCGAAACTCCGAGGTCTCGCGCAGAAGCGGTGTCCCGACCTCTTCCAGCATTGCGGCAGGCAGCTTGCCGGCTGCTTCGTGCGCCGCCTCGCGGGATTCGAAGTTGCCGTAGAGCACGCGGTAGCGGGCGTTCCGACCGTGGCTGGTGTGAACCCGCAAGTCGAGCGAGTGGTAGCGGGCCAACAGCCGATCCACGTTCTCGCGGCTCTGCGATGCGAATAGCTGTAGTGTGTACACCGGCGCCGTCTCGTTTGCCACGGGCGATCTCGATGCCGCCTCGTGGCTGGCGCCGCGCAGCTCCTCGCGAATCTCAGCTATGCGACGAACGAACGGCTCCGATGACGCGCCTCGAAGGTCGGCCGGCAGCGCCTGATGCGCACCGCGCGCCTGCTGCTCGTTCGTGAAGGCGCCGTGCAGGATGCGGTAGCGGGGCTCACGGCCTTCGAAGGCGAACAGGTAGAGAGGTATGTCCGGATGCTCCGCGATAATGTGCTCGAGCTGGTCGAGGTGATCGACGGCGAACAGCTGGAGCGTATAGCCGTCGTCATCCTGTGCAGCCAGCCACTGCGATGCCGTAAGTGGTGCAGGGTCTCGGGCGGTCGTTTCCGAAAGTTTTTCCTGGACGAACGGATCGGGGAGCTGCGCGTCGATTCCGAGAAACTCGCCGAAGCTTGCCAGACGTCTGCCGGTAGTGGTGGAGAGTCCGCTGCCATCGAATTCTGCGAGAGCCTTGTGGGCATTGATCTCCTCTCGAAGCGCCTCTGCCAGCCGGCGAAACCAAGACGAGGCGCGTGCCTCGGCCTGCTCGTTCGGCGTCAACGCGTTCCAGTTCTCGCGAAACGCCCCCAGGCTTTGACTGGACCAATCCCGGGTAACAAGGAATTCTTCCACCAGCGCTCTTGCCGCCGATACGCGCTTGCCCGGGATAGCCTTGTCGACAGCCGCACCATTAATCGGCGGCGGCTTTGTCTGCGAGGGAACGAGAAACACCCACACGACGGCGATAATCGCACACGCCCCGAGTATGAGCGGCAGAGGGGTGCTGCGTACTCTCTGATCCAGCGATCGCGCAGCCGGGAAGTCTGCCGTGCTATCTGCCGAGGATTCGATCGCGATCGTGCCGGATTCGATGGCATCGATCAGCTCGCCCCGCTCTCGCACGTATTCGTCGTACTCGAGTCGACCCGTTGCGTAATCCCTGGCTAATCGACGCAGCTGGGATCTATTCATCCGAGAACCCGGAGAGACCCTGTCGGCGAGTGTACATGTTTATCGTATTTGGAGACCACCGGGTCAGCCGAGCTCTCGCACCAAGCGGAAACCGGTCAATGCATCGGCATCACCGGAGTGCGTTTCGTCGAGCGTCGGCCCGCAGGTGGTCAACGGATCCTCATACGCACCTCCACGCACCGCCAGTCCTGCGGCGTTGCGCACCCATTCCCTCGCGTTACCCGCGTAGTTCGCGAGCCCCCAGCCATTTTGTTTTCCGGAACGCGCATTGACGAGGTCGTGACCTGCAATGACCTGACCCGCCGACAACACCCGGCAATTGAATTTACGCTCCGGTTGTTGACCGTCGGCGGTGGCCGCATGCTCCCATTCCGCGGCCGTCGGAAGTCGATACAGGACATCGTGGCCGTTGTGCCTGGACGCCTCGCTCGATAGCCAACGTGCGTATGCTTCCGCATCGGCCACGGAGATTTTTGTGATCGGAAGCCGTCGCTCGGCGCTCGCACGTGGGGTGCAACGACCCGTGCTTTTACAGAAGACATTGAACTCGGTCACGCTCACTTCGTACTTGCCAATCGCGTAGGCCCTATCGACACCGTTTCCGGCGGGAACAACGACCATCTCCGGACCTTTTCGCCCTGCCACCACGTCGTAGCAGCTACCGCCGGCCTGGGCGCCGTAGCCGGCCAGTGCATCGTGGCACTCGCCTTTGCGTGGCGTGTGCACGACGAGCCTTTCGAAAGCCGGGTTGTCGTTCCAAAGCGCCGCGATGCGTGCGTAGCGTCTATCGAGCACGCGCTGGTCGCGCGCGCCGGCCTCAGCCACATCGGCGGCGTACAGGTCATAGGCCCGTTTCGCCTCGAGCATGGCTGCATCGAGATCCGCGCGCAGCTCGGAAAGCCCGGGGTATTGCGGGTCGGTCTGAGTCGCGGCCTCGAGCTCCAGAGCCGCGTCGTTGAGCGCACCCGCTTCGAGTTTCGATCGCGCCCGATCGAGCGCTGCCAGAGGCAATTCTCGAGACGCGGCCAGAAGCAGCGGCTGTTGTTGCGGCAGCAGCTCGCCCGCCGACGTGAGCAGCGCTCGGGCGCCATCGGAATCCTGCAAAGCGCGCACTTGCGCGCCTTCGACGACCGTCTCGGCAACCATGCGCCGAAGCCGGTCTGCCTGGGAAGCCGGAAGTGCCGCGAGATTCCCGACGACCGCGCGCAAGGCTTCGATGTCGTCGAGAGTCGTGGGTGGGCGCGCTCGAATCCGTTTCTCGAGCACGCCCATGAGCTCCGCGGTCAACTTGCCCCGGTCTGAGGGGAAAAGCGCATCATAAGCCGAAATCTGCTCGGCAACCTGCGCGCCGATGGGTTGCGCGGTACGTGCGTGTTCGAGCACCGCCCTTCTTCTGAGTGCCGCCAGCTCGGAGGCGATTTCCGCATAACGATTGGGAAAGCGCGCTTCGAGACGGGCAAGATCGGTCGCCGTCGTATCGACGTCCAGAGCCTTCGGATCGGACAGGCGGTTTCTCAGATCGCGTTCGAAGCGCTGGTTTTCCAGGGCGATCTCGTATCCGGCGAGGCGCGCACGGAGCTCGTCGTGATTCGTCCGCTGCTCGAGGCCGGCGCGCGCGAGGGAGATTGCGCCTTCGAAGTCCTGGCGCGCCGCACGGTTGGCGGCCAGGCGCTTGTAGGCTTCGGCGAGTATGGTGGGTGCCTGCTCACGCAGAAACGGATCGTCCTCGCTGACACCAAGTGCGCGAAGCTCGAGAAGCAGACTCTTTGCCTCCTGCACCTGATTGGTCTCGGCCTTGCTGCGAAAGCTCGCTTTCGTGCCGGCGCGCAGCGCCGCGACTCTCTCGGCTTCACGTCGCGCGCGCTGTTCGGCCTGCGCCTCCACGAGCGCCACAGCCTCGATATCAAAGGGGGGGAACTCCGGATGGAATACACGCCCGACTTCGATCGCGCTCGATGATTCATTGAAACTACCCGCACGACGTGCACGTCGCGCGTCGTTGAGAAAGTGCCGGGCAATTCGATCGCGTTGCTCGCGCACGATATCGTGGTCACTCGGCAGCACAATGACGAGCTCCTTGTAAGTGTTTTTCAGCGCCGCCTGCCATACGCTTCCCTGTTGTGGCGTCATGAGCAGGCCGGCGATGGTGTCGGTGCGTTCTCTGATTCCGGCATCCTCACGCAAAGGTCCGACACGTGCGTCGGCAGACATCGACGTCGCATTGGGCAAGCGGGCGCGTGTCGCGCGCACGTAGTCGAGGCTGAGCGCCGGTGCGTGTTCGAGTAAGATTTGCCAGGCTTTGTCATAGCGCTTTGCATCGAACAGGCGGCGAAGTTCTTCGTCCATGGCTTTTTCGAGACGCACGCGTGCGCGAGCCAGGGTCGCGCTCCCGGGATCGAGCTCGGCCAGGACCAACAAGTCGTCACGATGTGTCACGAAATCTTTCATACTCTTCAGATCGAGGAGATGTGTCGCGAGGCGTACCTGGACTTCGGCCACACGCTGCTGATTCTCGATGCGCGCCAGCTCGGTTTGCACCCGGTAGCGAAGGTCCTTGAGTGTCGGGTCCTCCGGCGCGTACTCGAGACCGGCGTGCACCAGTGACGCCGCCCGATTGTAATCGCCGGACTCGAGTGCCAGTTCCGCAAGCTCCCCGAATCGCAGTCGCAGTCGATCGTCACTCAGGAGGGGATTCGTCGGTGACATCTGTCGAACCGCGTCGAGAACGTCCCCAATGTAC
>JBFICP010000066.1:0-14529 GCA_041581935.1 Gammaproteobacteria bacterium
ATTGGCGACGCTGGTCTGCTCGATGGCGACGATGGAACCGCAAAACGCAGTGGCCAATGCAGCGCCGCCGAGAATCGAAGCGCGGCCGGCGTTTCGAAATACACCGGCAATGCGTCCCGGGTGACGCAGGGCGATGAAGACAATCAGAAATGCGACCAGCCCGAACGAGCGAAAGACCAGAATTTGCCACGCGGTCGCGGCGTCCATCATGCGCACGCCGAGCCCAATCCACGACGAGCAGAGGCTGCCGAGCAGCACCAGTAGCAGGCCGCGCCGGTACGTGCGCGCAGCGAACACTCTGGTGTCGGACTCGCTCACGTCGAGACGCTTTGCCAGGCGTCGACGCATTCCTCCCATTCCGAGTCCCTGGAATGGAGAAAAACGAACGGGTCGCAATCCGGCTCGGCAAGCGCAATATCGATCAAACCGCGCGATCGCACGAGCTTTGCCGATGCGAGTCCGACCGTTCCCCGAGATTGCAGGGCGCAGCGGTCGCGCCATTCGTTGACCCGCCTGGAGAGCTGGCAGCAATGGTCGTTCTCGAGGTAATCGATTCGCATCGCTTCGCCGTTTCGAAGCACGGTTGTGTGCTGCGCTCTTCGGTAGGGAACATGAGCCAGCGATTCCGCGAGATGAAGGCTGGTATTCGAATCGTGATCGACTCCCAACAGTGGAATTCCGCCGTCGCTGTCCAGCTCTTTGGCGACCGGGCCGCGGTGCTGGTGCGGGGGGATCGCACATGGATCGGAAATGATTTGTGCCGCTTTCGGTCGGCGCGCGGCGAACGCGAACAGATGATTGCTGCGCTCGACGTTGGAAAGTTGCCGGAACGTTTCGGCGACGATGCCGAGTGTACGCGAAGCCGGAGTTGTCACGGGATCGAATGGCCGATCGTTGTCCTCGGTCCACGACGGCATGACGGGCGTGCCGCCTGGGCCAGTGGCGCAACCAAGCGAGTCGATAAGCCCGCCCGGACCGCGTTCCACGGGGTATACCGCACGAGACGCGGTGCGCACCAGAAGCGCATCACCGGCTTCGATGCCGAGCGCTTCGAGCTCGGCAACGATTTCGGCAATCGGCGTCTCGCGTGAGCCCTGCACTGCACGGGCCATGATGGGTCCCCGGCCGGGTTTGGCGTGGCTACGATGTTCAGCTCTGCACGACGTTCTCGAGCGCGAGCTCCCCCACCTCGATGCGCACCGCATCGTCGACTTCGAGGCTGAAATCGTCCGGCGGCACGATGCCGGTGCCGGTCATGAGCAGCACGCCATTGGGAAACGCCAGCTCGCGGGTCAGCCAGCCGGCGATTTCCTCCAGCGATCGCTTGAGCTGGGCGCTGCTGGTCTCGCCCTGGAACACCGCGGCGCCGTCGCGCCAGATGCTCATATATATGGGCACGTCGGCAAGGGCGTGCGAATCGCAGAGCAGTATGCCGGGTCCGACGGCGCATGCGCCGTCGTAGATTTTCGCCTGGGGCAGATAGAGAGGATTCTCTCCCTCGATGTCCCGGGACGACATGTCGTTGCCGGCGGCGTAGCCGACGATGGCGCCGTCGCGGTTGATGACGAGCGTCAGCTCGGGCTCCGGAACGTTCCAGTGGCTGTCGCGGCGGATGCGCACGGACTGGCCGTGCCCCATGACCCGCCAGCCGACCGCCTTGAAAAACACCTCGACGCGCTCCGCTTCGTAGACTTTCTGATAAAGATCCTTGGCCTCGGACTCCTCGACCCGCGCCTCGCGACTGCGCAAATAAGTGACGCCGGCTGCCCAAACCTCCTGATGATCGTCGATGGGCGCAAGCAGCTCGCCGTCTGCGCTGGCCTCACTGCGCGCCGCGGAAAGCGCCGATGCCAAGCCGTTCGCAGGTTCGCGAAGCAGCGAGGACAGGGTCGCGCCGTCGGCGAGGTAGCGGCCGTCCGCGGCCCAACGGATGCCGTGCCCGGTACGGTGGCGGGTCAGGTAGGTCATCATTGAAGGCTCCCCCGTTCGAATCCGCTTTCGCTAACCCTAACCGGCCGGCGGCCCGTGCGCCACAGATCCCGGCGCACCGGTGAGGTAAACTGACGCCGGAGACTTTCAGACCGTCAACATGTCAGTAGCCGCATCCCGAATTTCGCGCCTGCTTTTGTGCGCCATGCTCATGGTTGTCGAGTCCGCCGTCGCGCGTACCTTCAAGTGGGTGGATGACAACGGCACGACCAACTATTCCCAGAGCAGGCCGGTGGACCGCTATGCCGAGGAGCTGTCCGTCAAGCGCCGCCAATCGCCCGCCACGGATGTCGATGATTGTGACGATCTGACATGTCGCGTGGCACGTCTCGAGTCCGAGCGCAGAGAACGCGAGCGGATTGCGCGCCAACGGCGCGATGCAGCAGCGAAGGGGGCCGCCGCGCCTCCGACCTGGCCGAGTCCGGTCGAGGATACCGACGAGGAGAAGATCGCGCGTCTGGTGGCCGAGTGCAAAAACAGCCGAGGCTCCGATTGCGACAGCGACGAGGAAAAGCGCCGCATGCTGCTGCAAAACGTCGAGCTCAGCCACGCCGAGCGCCGCGCCTTACGGGGTTTCTCCCCGGCCGTGCAGCGGCGCATTCTGTTGCAGAGAATTCCCAGGCAGTACCGCGAAATCGACTGATGCGCGCGATCGTGGCGGCGATCCTCGATGTGCCGTGCTAGCATCGCAACCCGCAGCAAGCGGCGGTCCATTGGAATCGAAAGGAGGCTCGAGCACAGTGAATAGGATCGATCTGAACGCACGCCGCGCTATCGTCACCGGCGCTGCGCAAGGGATCGGCTTGAGTGTGGCAAGGCGGCTGCTCGATTCCGGTGCCTCGGTGAGTCTTTGGGATCGGGACGCGGAGCTGCTCGAGCAGGCGCATGCGGAACTCTCGACCGCGGGTGAGCTGCACCGCACATGCGTCGAATTGACCGACGCCGAAGCCGTGGCGCAGGCGGTCGAGGACACGGCGGCCGCGCTCGGCGGACTCGACATCCTGGTCAACAATGCCGGCATCGCCGGACCGACGGTGCCGTCCTGGGAGTATCCCCTCGAGGATTGGCGCCGGGTGATCGATGTCGATTTGAACGCCGTTTATTATTGCTGTCGTGCCGTCGTACCGCGGATGCTGGAGCAAAATTACGGACGTATCGTCAACGTGGCGTCGATTGCCGGCAAGGAAGGTAATCCCAACGCCGCCGCCTACAGCGCGGCGAAAGCCGGTGTCATCGCGCTGACAAAATCCATCGCCAAGGAGACTGCCGACAAGGACATCGCGGTGAACTGCATTACGCCAGCGGCGGCGAAGACGCGCATATTCGATCAGATCAGCCAGCAGCACGTCGACTACATGCTGTCGAAGATTCCGCGTGGCCGGTTCGTCAAGGTCGAAGAGATCGCCGCAATGGTGGCGTGGCTGGTATCCGAGGAGAATTCCTTTACGACCGGCGCCGCATTCGACATAAGCGGTGGGCGTGCCACCTATTGACGCCCGAGGAGGGTAGAGACCGATGCGTGTTGTCGTCACCGGCGGAGCCGGTTTTCTCGGCTCGCGGCTGGTAGCTGCGCTGCTCGATCGCGGCAGCTTGATAACGTCCTCCGGGGAAGAGAAGACCATCGATGAGGTGCTTGTCGCCGACATCGCCCCGCCTGCGCGTCCGTTTCCCGATGACAATCGGCTCATGACCCGCTACGGCGACTTCTCCGAGGCCGATGCGGCCAACCAGCTGATCAACGAGGATACGGGTGCGGTCTTTCACCTCGCGGCCATCGTCAGCGGCGAGGCCGAGCAGGACTTCGACAAGGGCGTGCGGGTGAATCTGCACGGTACGCAGCAGATCCTCGAGGCCTGCCGCCAGCGCGCCGAGCGCCCGCGTCTGGTCTTCGCGAGCTCGGTGGCGGTCTACGGCGGCGACATGCCCGACGTGATCGACGACATGACGCCGCTCACTCCGCAGACGTCCTACGGATCGCAAAAAGCCATGGGCGAGCTGCTCGTGAACGATTACAGCCGCAAGGGCTTCGTCGATGGCCGCGCGCTCCGCCTGCCGACCATCGTCGTACGTCCCGGAAAGCCCAACGCGGCCGCATCCTCATTCGCGAGCTCCATTTTGCGCGAGCCCCTGCAGGGCGAAGAGGTTCGCTGCCCGGTGTCGCCGAAGACCGGAGTCTGGCTGTTGTCGCCGCGGCGGGTGTTGGCGTGCTTGCTGCACGCGGCGGATCTCGAGGCCGATGCCTGGGGCAGCAGTCGATCGGTGGCGCTGCCCGGGATGACCGTGACCGTGGAGGAAATGATGAAGTCGCTCGCGAGAGTCGCCGGTGACAACGTCGCCGCGCGGGTGCGCTTCGAACCCGATCCCTTCATCGAGAAGATCGTCTACGGTTGGCCGACACGTTTCACCACCGCGCGTGGAGAAGCGATGGGGTTTCGCGCCGACGAGCGTTTCGAGGACGTCATCGAGGCGTTCATCGAGGACGATCTCGGCGGAAAGTACGTCGCCTAGGAGCGAGCCAGCTCGCTCCTACGGAAGGTTCACGAGAGTCGCTTCGTCACCGCCCGCGTGATGGTGGCCGTATCGGCGTTGCCACCGAGATCCACCGGCAACACCGTCGAATCCGCGAGCGCCCCGGCCATCGCCGCCTCGATGGCGATGCCCGCTTCGCTGCAAGCAGCCACCTCGTGTTTGCGCCCCAACCACTCGAGCATCATGGCCGCCGACAGGATCATGGCCACGGGGTTGGCAATGCCCTTGCCGGCGATGTCCGGGGCGCTGCCGTGTGCGGGTTGAAACAAACCGTGCACGTCGCCGATGTCCGCCGACGCCGCCATGCCCATGCCGCCCACGAGCGACGCCGCCAGATCGGAGAGAATGTCGCCGAACATGTTCTCCATCACGAGCACGTCGAACTCCCACGGCTTGCGCACCAGATCGAGCGCCGTGGCATCGACGTAGTGATGGTCCGCAGTGACGTCCGGATAGCGCTCGGCACGCTCGTCGAAGATCTTGCGGAAAAAGGCCATTGAAGCGAACACGTTGGATTTGTCGACGCAGGTGACGCGACCTGGTCGCCCGCGCGCCATTCTGCTGCGCGCGAGCTCGAAGGAGAAGTCGAACAGGCGTTCGCATACCGCGCGAGTGATGACCATGGTATCGCGGGCGACGGCATCGCCTTCGACGACACCCCTGCCCCGCGACGCAAACAGTCCCTCGGTGGACTCGCGGATGATGACGAGGTCGATCTCGGCCGCCCTCGGGTCGCGCAATGCGAGCGGCGCGCCTGGAAAAGCCTTTATCGGGCGCACGCCTGCATACAGCTCGTAACCAAAACGCAGGTCCAGCTGTGGCGCGGGCTCGGTGCCGTCCGGGTTCCTGACGTCGGGCAACCCCATCGCCCCGAAAAGAATTGCATCGGCCTCGCCGGCGCGGCGATAGTTCTCCTCGGTGAGCGCGACCCCGGTGTCGCGATACGCACCGGCGCCGCCGGGGAGGTGCTCGAAGTCGAGCTCGAAGCCGCCGACTTTACTTTGCGCCGCAGCCAGCACCTCGATGGCGGCGCCCATGACCTCTTCTCCGATGCCGTCACCGGGTAACACGGCGATGCGAAATACACTATTACGCTGCACGACTTTTCCTTCGCCAAGGACCAGCCTCGATGATGTCGCGGGTCGGTGACCACAGCAAGTAATCGCCGTCGTTCGTCGGCGTTCGGTGTGTCGCTGTTCAGAAAATTGCCCTTACGATATGCTGGCGGCCTTTAACAATGCTGGTCGCGCTTGGCGGCGCGGACCGCATCACCAGCAGAGGGAGTCAGCACGTGAAATTGTTGCGCTACGGGCCAGTGGGCGCCGAGAAACCGGGACTGCTCGACGATGAGGGTACGATTCGAGACTTGTCCGCCGTGGTGCCCGATATCGAAGGCTCGACGCTGGCGCCGGAAAGACTTGCGGCGCTGGCGAAGCTCGACCCCGCCAGCCTACCGGCCGTCGACGGCAGCCCGAGACTCGGGCCGCCGGTCGCCGGGGTCGGAAAGCTTCTGTGCATCGGCCTCAACTACAGCGACCATGCCGCGGAGACCGGCGCGCCGATTCCCGAAGAGCCGATCCTGTTCATGAAGTCCACGACTTCCATCATCGGCCCCAACGATGACGTCATCCTGCCGAGGGGCAGCCGAAAGGGTGACTGGGAAGCGGAGCTCGGCGTCGTCATCGGCACGCGCGCGCGCTATGTCGAGGAGGCGGACGCCTTCGACTACATCGCGGGGTACTGCGTGTTCAATGACGTCTCCGAGCGTCACTACCAGCTGGAAGGCACCGGGCAGTGGGTCAAGGGCAAGAGCGCCGACACGTTTGCCCCGTTCGGCCCGTGGATGGTGACCCGCGACGAGGTCCCGGATCCCCAGAACCTGCACATCTGGCTGGAAGTCGACGGCAAGCGTTATCAGGACGGATCGACCCGTACCATGATCTTTCCGGTGGCGCACCTGGTCAGCTATGTGAGTCGTTACATGACGCTCGAGCCCGGCGACATCATTCCCACCGGAACCCCTCCCGGCGTCGGGCTCGGCCAGAAACCGCCGGTGTTCCTGGCGCCGGGCAACGTCATGCGCCTCGGCATCGAGGGGCTCGGCGAGCAGCAGCAAAAAGTCCTGGCGCACCCCGACGATTGAACGAGGAACAGCAACGGTGCCTAAGAGAAAGCCCTTTCGCCGCAGCGCCGAATGGTTCGGCAAGACCGACAAGGACGGTTTTCATCATCGCAGCTGGATGAAGAACCAAGGCCTGCCGCATCACCTGTTCGACGGGCGTCCGGTCATCGGAATCTGCAACACCTGGTCGGAGCTGACGCCGTGCAACGCACACTTTCGCGTGCTCGCCGAGCGCGTCAAGCGCGGCGTCTACGAGATGGGTGGGTTCCCGCTGGAGTTTCCCGTCATGTCGCTCGGCGAAACGCTGATGCGCCCGACGACCATGATGTTTCGCAATCTCGTCGCCATGGACGTGGAGGAATCCATTCGCGCCAACCCTATCGATGGCGTGGTGTTGCTGGTGGGATGCGACAAGACCACACCGGCGTTGCTCATGGGTGCAGCGAGTTGCGATCTGCCGACTATCGCGGTTTCCGGCGGTCCGATGTTGAACGGCCGCTTTCGCGGCGAGCAAATCGGGTCCGGGACCCATGTGTGGAAGTTCGATGCCATGGTGCGCGCCGGTGAGATGCAGGTTCAGGAGTTCATGGACGCGGAAGCGTGCATGTCGCGCTCCATCGGTCACTGCATGACCATGGGAACCGCGTCGACCATGGCGAGCATGGTGGAATCGCTCGGCATCGGCTTACCCACCAATGCCGCAATCCCCGCCGCCGACTCGCGTCGCAACGTGCTCGCCCACATGGCGGGACGGCGCATCGTCGAGCTCGTCGAGTCCGACCTGAAGATGTCGGACATCATTACCCGCGAGGCCTTCGAGAATGCCATGCGCACCAACGGCGCCATCGGCGGATCCACCAACGCGGTGATACATCTGCTGGCGCTCGCCGGTCGGCTCGGCGTCGACGTCTCGCTCGACGACTGGGATCGACTCGGCCGGGACGTGCCGTGTATCGTGAATTTGATGCCCTCCGGTGAGTATCTGATGGAGGACTTTTACTACGCCGGCGGGCTGCCGGTGGTGCATCACGAGCTCGGCAGTCACGGACTGCTCGAGAAGGATGCCCTGACCGTCGGCGGCGGCACCATCTGGGAAAACTGCCGCGGTGCCGAGTGTTTTAATCGCGACGTCATTTACGCCATGGAAAAGCCGTTCAAGCCCCAGGGCGGTATCGCGGTGCTGCACGGAAACCTGGCACCGAACGGCGCGATTATCAAACCTTCAGCGGCATCCCCGGAGCTGATGCAGCATCGTGGCCGGGCGGTCGTGTTCGAGGACATCGACGACTACAAGGCGCGCGTCGACGACCCCGATCTCGATATCGACGCGAGCTGCGTGATGGTGTTGAAAAACTGCGGGCCCCGGGGTTATCCGGGCATGCCCGAGGTCGGCAATATGGGTTTGCCGGCGAAGATCCTGCGCGCGGGCGTGACCGACATGGTGCGCATATCCGACGCGCGCATGAGCGGCACTGCCTACGGCACGGTGGTTCTGCACACGGCACCGGAGGCCGCCGCCGGGGGGCCGCTCGCCCTTGTCAGAGACGGCGACATGATCGCGCTCGACGTCGAGGCCCGGAGCCTGCAGCTGGATGTTCCGGACGCGGAGCTCGAGCGGCGCCGCGCCGCCTGGCAGCAGAGCGCTACGCCGCAAACCCGCGGCTACGCAAAGCTTTACGTGGACCATGTCAACCAGGCGGACGCCGGCTGCGATCTGGATTTCCTGGTCGGCAGCAGCGGTGCCCCGGTACCGCGGGAAAGCCATTGACGACGGTTTGTTCTGCATGACCACAGGGGGTGTATCCATGACATCCGCAAGGGCGCCTATCGACAATCGCAGCTGCATCGCGCCGCTGGCATCGGCAATGTCCGACTACATGTCCGGTGTCGATGCGAATTGGGAGCCGACGGATACCGACGGCTTCTGGGTAAAGAGGCTCTACGAGGACGACTCGCGCGGCGAATGTACCTGGCTGATGCGCATCGACGCGGGGGCCAGCGCGCCGTCCCACGCCCATGAGGCGTTCGAGCAGGTCTACGTTCTGGATGGTAGCTTCTACGACGACGATCGGTTGGTGAAAGCCGGCGAGTTCTGCGCCCGATCGCCGGGCGCGGTGCACTCCACGACGAGTGACGAAGGCGCCGTGGTGCTGGTAATTTACACCAAAGCCTGATCGCGGCGGATACGGCTACGCGGCGCTGCGCGCGGAGCGCATGAGGGAGTATCGGAGGTTCGACGATGTTTGAGACAGAGCAACTCATTGCGGATTGTCGGGCGGCACTCGATGAGAGCGACGTTCATGCCGCGATCGACGCGATCGTGAGGAAGGCCGTCAGCGAGCCGGGTCAGATCGTTCGCGCGCTGGGAGAGCCGCGGCTGGCCGGCGTGGAAACCATCTACAGGGCACCCGACCTCACCATCCTCAACGTGTTGTGGGGACCCGGCATGGATCTGCATCCGCACAATCACAACATGTGGGCGGTCATCGGCGTCTACGGCGGCCGTGAAGACAACACGTTCTACAGGCGGGGGCCGGGTGGTCTCATCCGGCACGGGACGAAGACTTTGGATGCTAAGAGCACCATCCCGCTCGGCGAGACCATCATCCATTCTGTATCCAATCCGCTCGACAAGCTTACCGGCGCCATTCACGTGTACGGCGGCGACTTTTTCGACACGCCACGCAGCGAGTGGGATCCGGATACGTTCGAGGAGCATCCGTACGACATCGAGCATACGAAGCGCGTGTTCGAGGAATCGAACCGCCGTCTCGGGCAGCCGGCGCCGGGGTAGGCGCCGGTCGGCTTCGGCTACGCGATATTGTCGGGATTCTGAACAGACACCCGCTGAATCGTCCGATCTGCCACCATGTGATTCGCGTCCTCGTAAAATTTCTTGAAGTGAGGCTGCTCCCGGTGCACATCGAGCGATGCGGCATCGGTATAGACCTCGTAGAAGAAGAACGTATCGGGATCGTCCTCGGATTGCAGGACGTGAAACAAATGACAATCAGGCTCGTCGCGCACCGCAGCTTGTGCGTTGGCGAGGATATGCGGCTTGAACTCTTCGGCTTTTCCCGGATGCAGCTTGATGGTGACGAGAATGGCGAATCGGGTCACGTGCTTGTCCTCGAGTAGCATGCAGGTCATGCCAATGTAACGGAGATTCGGCGCGAACCAAAGTATGACTTGTCGTCGAGTCGAGAGAGTCGAACTGGAGGGAATTCCATGGCACGCGATACCGATATCATCCGCACGGCCGATATCTGTGACGCGCACGGCGATGCGGTTCAGATCTGCGAGCTGGCGTTCAATGATTATGCGGCACGCCGGCACTTTCACGGCGAGGTCGTGACATTCGCGACCTTCGAGGACAACCAGGGCATCAGGGAATTGCTCGCCGAAGGGGGCGCCGGGAAAGTCCTGGTGGTCGATGGGCGCGGCTCACGGCGGCGAGCCCTTTGCGGCGGCAACATCGCGGCTCTGGCGCTCGAGCAGGGATGGGAGGGCTTGATCTTCAATGGTTGCATTCGCGACAGCCACGAGTTCGCAGATCTCGATTTCGGCGTCAAGGCGCTCGGCACGACGGCCATGGCACCGCGCAAGGACGGCATCGGCACGACCGGGGTCACCATTCACATCGGGGCCATCGGCGTTCGCGCCGGGGACTACGTGTACGCGGACCAGGATGCCGTTATCGTGCTCGATCGACCGGTTCACGCCTCGTGAGCACGACGCGGGGCATCGATCACCTGGTCGTCGCCGTCGAGGATCTCGACGCCGCCCGGGATCGCTTCGCGCACCTGGGTTTCTCGACCACTCCGCTCGGAACGCACCCCTGGGGAACCGGCAACCATCTGGTTCAGTTCCCACACAACTTCATCGAATTGCTCGGCGTCGTCGATTCGTCGGCGATCGTACCCATGAGCGACGGGCACTTCAGTTTCAGCGCCCACAACGAACGCTTCCTGCGCCGGCGCGAGGGAATGTCAATGCTGGTGTTGTCGACCGAGGACGCACGCGCCGATGCGCGCCAGTGGCGCGAACGCGGGCTCGACGTCTACGAGCCGATCCACTGGTCGCGCAAGGCCGTGCTGCCGGACGGCCGAGAGTCGACGGTCGCATTCACACTCGCTTTCGTCGTCGACCCGCTGAGCCCGGAGATCGCTTTCTTCTCGTGCCAGCAGCACAACCCGGAAGCGTTCTGGAAGGCGGAGTATCAGGCGCACGAGAACGGCGCCACGGGCATCGCCGGGGTCACGCTGGTATCGGAACGGCCGTCGCAACACCGGGCGTTCTTCGCGGCACTCTTCGATGAGGAGAGTCTCAGCGAGCAGGGGCAGGCGCTGCACATCCAAACGGCACGCGGCGTCATCCGGGTCGCAACCCCGAAGCAGTGCGCCGACGACTTTCCCATGGCCGGCTCCATCGGCCAGGTCGAGGGGGCACTGTTCGCCGCGGCCGGCATCGCCATTGCCGACGCGGGGCGCGCTATGCGCTGCCTCGAGTCACACAGCGTGCCCTTCGCGCGAACCGGGGAGCGGATTCAAATTGCCGGCGAGCACTGTTGCGGATTGGGCCTCGAGCTTGCCCCCGCCGCCCCGCGCTGACCTGCCCGCGCGACCATTCAGCGTCCGTTCAGTTGCATCTCCGTAGGCTCTCCCCACGGGCCCCATCAGCGGGCCCGGGAGACGCATCAATCAGGAGAAGCAGCCATGAAGAACCTCGCAATCGCACTGGCGATCGTCGCGGCGCTGACGGTGACCACCCTCCCGGCGGCAGACGCCCAGAGCAAGGGTCGCCGGGACGGCGCTTTCGCCCAGCGACATGCGCCCGCCCAGCACCGCGCGGGTCCGCGCAGATTTCAGCACGCCGTCGACCGCCGTCAGGCCCGCCAGCACGCCCGCATTCGCCACGGCTGGCGCAGCGGCGCCCTCAGTCGCAAGGAGCTGTCTCGACTGCGCCGGGACCAGAGACGGATCGGGCGCTTGGAGCGCCGATTCGGCGCCGACGGTCACTACTCGCGACCCGAGCGCCACGTCCTGAAGCGCGCGCTCAAACACTCGAGCAAACGCATCTGGCGCATGAAGCACAACTACCGCGCGGGAAGGCCGCATTTCAGAAAGCACAAGCGCTTTCACCGGCACTTCCGCCGCCCGTACCGTCATCGCTGGCCGGTCTACCATGTCTACCCGCTGCACGAGTTCTCGCCGGGCTACAGCCGCGCACTGGAGATCGAGACCCGGGATTTCCGCTTCAGCGTGAACGCTACCGAATGAAGTAGTCGGGACGGTGCGGTTCCGATCGACTCGTCACGCGTATCAGGCCTCGTCCATGGCGGCGCTGCGTTTCCGCGACAGCGCCGCCATGGACGCCATGACGTGCCTTCGCTAGCGCGCGAACTCCGCGCGTATCGCTTCGCTGTGCTCACCGAGCGCCGGTACCGGGCCCGTTGAGGGCAGCTCACCATCAACGAACGCCGGTGGCGCGACCATGCTGACCGGACCACCTTGTGATTGCACCTCGATGCGCCTGAGCGCCGGGTGTCTGGAGAGGCTTTCCACGTCGTTAACCTCGCCGAATGCAATCTTGCTCGCGCGCAGGCGCGCGATCAGATCATCGCGTTGCATACCGAGAAACCGCTCATCGATGACCGCCTTCAACGCCTCCGCGTTGGCGCAACGGGAGGGATTGTCGCGAAAACGCGTGTCGTTGATGAGATCGGGCTTCTCCATGACCTCGTTACAGAAGCGCAGATACTCGCGCTCGTTCTGAATGGCGATGAGAATCGGCGGGCCGTTGCGAGTGGCGTAGGCACCGTAGGGTTGAATCATCGGATGGCTCAGCCCGGTGCGCGGCAGCTTCGCGCCGCCGTACTCGTAGCGCAGCAGCGGCACGCCCATCCAGTCCGCCATGGCGCCGAACATGGAAAGCGCGATGGCGCGGCCCTCGCCGGTTCGCTCACGGACATAGAGCGCCTCGAGTATGGCCGCGTAGGCGTACATGCCGGTGCCGATGTCGCAGGCCGACACGCCGATGCGGCCTTCTTGTTCCGGTGATCCGGTGATCGAGCACAGGCCGCTCTCGGCCTGCACCAGCATGTCGTAGGCTTTCATCTCGGCATACGCGCCCTCTTCGCCGTATCCGCTGATATCACAGGTGATCAATCGCGGGTGGCGTTCTCTGAGCGCGTCGGACCCGAAGCCTGCGCGTTCGGCGGCGCCGGGAGCAAGGTTCTGAACGAACACATCGGCTTTCGCGACGATACGCTGGAGCAGCGCGGCGTCATCCGCGTCCTTGATGTCGAGCACCAGAGATTGCTTTCCACGGTTGAGCCAAACGAAATACGCGCTTGCGCCCTTGATATCGCTGTCGTAATTGCGCGCGAAGTCACCGCCTTCGCGTTCGATTTTGACGACCCGTGCGCCGGCGTCAGCGAGACGCGAAGTGCAGAACGGCGCGGCCACCGCCTGCTCGACGGTGACTACGAGAATGCCACTCAAAGATGGGCTGCTCATTGTGAATTCCAATGTATTGAAGGTGGGATCGTCCGCGGACATCCGAGACCAGTCTCGTTCCTGCATTTCGCGGAACACGTTACGGTCGGAATGGAGAAACTATCCTCGCCGAACATTCGGAATAGATGTCGTATCCACCGCACTTCCGGATATCATATCAGAGCGCACCATATTGCGAAGAAACCACGCTTCGAATCGTCGCTTGCCCGCCTGGCCGAGGTGCAGGTGATCCGCAAAATCTTCTTCCCCGAATCGGAGATGGTTCCGATAGTCGACGTAGGCGACATCGTGCTTGTCCAGAACGGTATCGAGACCAGCGCGATAAAAGCGCTCGATCGGCTTTTGAATCTCGACCAACCTCGGATGATGCACTTGCTCAAATAGAATTGTGCGGCAGCCCTTTGAATGCGATGTCTCAATAATCTTTTCGAGCAGGCTCAGGTTCAAAGGCAGATTCTGAACAATCATCGCATTCTTCGCGGCCAGGCGCTGCCATTCGGCTTCCAGGTAACTCGTCGGCAGGGTACGAGGCTCCAGATGCCGCTTTGAAACATAGTCTAAGTCGCGATCCCCGATCCTCGCGATACGCGCCGGCCACCAGCGTGACAGCCAGGTCCAGTGATAATACGAGCTCAGCCGTTCACCGACCCCTCCGGATAAACCGTGCTCGCGGTCGAATCGCCGCAGAGCGTCGCTCGGTAGGGGAAACCGATTGGGCGCACCAGCGGGAAACTGAAAGCGCAAAGGACTGACTCCCACCAAATTGAAGCACGCTCGCGGCGACCGTACATTTTCGACCAGAGCAAGGGACTCGCGTAGATTCTGCGCGGTGGACCCGAGATTAGTGAACGCAACGGGGACGGCGAGCCGCGAAGAAATCGAAGAAAACAAGACACTATCGGCGGAGATGAATGATTCCCGTACAGTCGATGCGCCGAATAAATGGATATGAACGCTAATCGTATGCGGCCCCGATATTGAGCGGCGCCGTAAAATATTCGCTGCCAAGTACGTATGATCGGCACCGGACGACGCAATCAGGTAGGGTATTGATGTCCGTGGCAGGCTGTAATCGATGATCCATCCGCCGCTCACTATCATTGTGAGCGCGAGCAATACCGCAACGCCGACCGTGCTCAAGACAGGGCGCACACGCGCAGACGATAAAATGGACATTTTACCTACTCGTCAGTGAGCCCTACCCGCGCGGCACTGGTCTGCAGGTAGTGCGCGATAAATTCATTGAATCGAACGCGCCCTTCGGCATTGAGATGCGTGAAGTCGTTGAAATCCCCGTCGTCGAACCGAGGAAGCTCGCTCATCGGCAGGTAGCTGAATCCGTGGGTCTTCGATGCTTGGCTGAAAAACTCG
>JBFICP010000067.1:0-14424 GCA_041581935.1 Gammaproteobacteria bacterium
GCGGCTCACGTCATGGCCGAGGCCGTCAAGGAGCTCTATCCGGATACCCAGGTGACTATCGGCCCCGCCATCGAGAACGGCTTCTACTACGACTTCGCCCGGGAGCAGCCCTTTACGCCCGAAGATCTCGAACGCATCGAAGCGCGGATGCGCGACATCGTGGCGCGCGATGAGGCGATCGAACGCGAAGTCTGGAAACGGGATGAGGCGGTGCGCTTTTTTCGCCAACAGAGCGAAATCTACAAGGCCGAGATAATCGAGAGCATTCCCGCGGGAGAGTCGATCACGCTCTACCGCCAGGGTAACTTCATCGATCTTTGTCGCGGTCCGCACCTGCCGTCGACGGGTCGGTTGGGGACGGCGTTCAAGCTCACCAAGGTAGCCGGCGCTTACTGGCGCGGTGACTCCCGCAACGCGATGCTGCAGAGGATCTATGGCACCGCGTGGCCCAGCGAGAAGCAGCTCAAGGCCTATCTGCATCAGCTCGAAGAGGCCGAGCGCCGCGACCACCGTCGACTCGGGCGCGAGATGGATCTTTTTCATTTCCAGGAGGAAGCGCCGGGCGCAGTCTTCTGGCACCCCAAGGGCTGGACGCTGTTTCTCAGCCTCATCGACTACATGCGTCGCCGGCAGCAGGCCGCCGGCTACGTCGAGATCAATACTCCAGACATCATGGACCGGTCTCTGTGGGAGCGCTCGGGGCACTGGGAGACCTTTGGCGAGCACATGTACACGACCGAAACGCCCGACGAGCGCGTGTACGCGGTTAAGCCTATGAACTGCCCGGGCTGCGTGCAGGTATTCAAGCACGGCATTCGCAGCTACCGGGAACTGCCGGTGCGCATGTCGGAGTTTGGCAAAGTCCATCGCTACGAGCCGTCCGGTGCGCTGCACGGGCTTCTACGCGTTCGCGCCTTTGCCCAGGACGACGCGCACATATTCTGCACACCGGACCAGATCACCGACGAATGCATCTCGGTGTGCGAGCTGGTACTCAGCATTTATCGGGACTTCGGCTTCGACGACGTGCACATCAAGTTCGCCGACAGGCCCGAGAAGCGGGTCGGCTCCGACGACATCTGGGACAAGTCCGAGGCGGCGTTGCGCGCTGCCATCGAGTCGAGCGGTCTCGACTTCACTTTCAATCCCGGTGAGGGCGCGTTCTACGGACCGAAGCTCGAGTTCGTGCTGCGCGACGCCATCGGGCGCGACTGGCAGTGCGGCACATTACAGGTGGACTTGAATTTACCCGAGCGGCTCGGCGCGACTTATATCGGCGAAGATGGTCACAAGCACACACCGGTCATGTTGCACCGGGCGTTGTTCGGCTCCCTGGAACGTTTCACGGGTATTCTCATCGAGCATTACGCGGGAAGACTGCCCTTGTGGCTCGCACCTGTTCAGGTGGTCGTCGCGACGATCACCTCCGACGGCGACGAGTACGCAGCCGAGGTGGCGAGCATCCTGCGCGCCCGGGGCCTGCGCGTCGACACCGATGTGCGCAACGAGAAAATCAACTACAAGGTGCGCGAGCACAGCGTGCAGAAAGTCCCGGTGCTGATTGCCGTCGGCAAGCGAGAAGTCGAAGAGCGCAGTGTGTCCATTCGGCGCCTGGGCGCGAAAGGTCAGAAAAGCATGGGCCTGGAGGAGGCCGCGAGCCTTCTCGCGGCCGACGCGGAGCGCATCGGCGAGCTGCCGGCGATGGCGGCGGACTGACCCGCCGGTCCTCGTCTCGGCCGGGCTGCTCGCAGCGAAGCCCGACCTACAGTTCCTGCTTAGGCGCGGAGAAATCCACCTCGATGCGCTGCTCGCCGAGCGTCAGCGTCGCTGCCGATCTCGGCGTGCTGGCGATGACTTTGCCGCGCCGGATGACCTGCAGGCGCGGGGCCCGCGTGCGCATTGCCGCGACGGGGTCCGAGGCCTGAAGAATCACCATGTCCGCGTAGCAACCCGGCTCGAGTCCATAACCATCCAGCTCGAGCGTGCGGGCGCCGTTGCGAGTTATCGCGTCGAAGCAGGCGCGCATTTCGTCGACGCCGGTCATGTGTGCCACGTGCAAGCCCATGTGGGCGACCTCGAGCATGTCGTGAGTGCCGAGCGGATACCAGGGATCCATGACGCAATCGTGTCCGAAGGACACATTGATGCCGCATTCCATCATCTCCTTCACCCGGGTCATTCCGCGACGCTTCGGGTACGTATCGTGGCGGCCCTGCAGGGTGATATTGATGAGCGGATTCGGCACGGCATTGATCCGTGTCTCCGCCATGAGGTGCAGAATTTTCGATACGTAGTAGTTGTCCATGGCATGCATGGAAGTGAGATGTGAGCCTGTGACCCGCCCTTCGAGTCCCAGGCGTCCGGCTTCGCGCGTGAGCGTCTCGATGTGACGCGACGCGGGATCGTCGGACTCGTCGCAATGCATGTCGACAGGCAATCCACGTTCGGCCGCAAGCTCGCAGAGCATCGACACCGAGCGCGCGCCATCGTCCATGGTGCGCTCGAAGTGGGGGATGCCGCCGACTACGTCGACCCCGAGGTCCAGGGCCTTGGCGAGCGCCTCGCGCGCATTGGGATTGCGCAGATAACCTTGCTGAGGAAAGGCGACGAGCTGCAAATCGAGATAGGGTTTCAGCTCGTCACGAAGCTCCAGCAACGCCCGCACCGCGATCAGGTCCGGGCTGGAGACATCCACGTGGCTCCGAATGGCCAGATTGCCTCTGGCGATGGCCCAGTGGCACAGCGTACGCGCGCGCGACTTGACATCATCGCCGGAAATGTCCGCGGCAAATTCCGCCCAAAGCGCGATGCCTTCGAGGAGCGTGCCCGATTGGTTGGCGCGTGGTCGGCCATAGGAGAGAGTGGAATCCAGATGAAAGTGACTGTCGACGAACGGGGGGATGACGAGGCAGCCTCCAGCGTCGACTTCCGGTGTCGAGGGCGGTGCATCGATGCTTTCCGCCACCTCCGTGATACGTCCGTTCGCGCAGGCAATGTCCACTATCGGAAGCGCGTCTGCGAGATGTGCGCGCCGAACGATCAGATCGAGCATCAGACTGTCTAGCTTCCTCTTTTGCCGCCGATCTTGCTCCTGAGCTCGGCAAGCTTCTGCGGACTGATGATGCGATTCTTGTCGTCGAGCAGCCGATCCTCTTCTTCCCGCTGGCGCTCGAGCTCGGCCACGGTGGCATCGCGCGCGGCCTCCGCGACCAGACTCGCACGTTCGGTGGCTTTGAGATCCTGGGCTGCCCTCTCGACCTGCTTCTCCAGCTCGGCAATTTTCGCGGTCAGCTGTGCTTTTTCCCGGCCCGCGCGCATTTCGTTGTTTCGCAGCTTCTCGAGCTCCTTCTGCGCACTCTGCTGGTTTTTCTGCGCCTCGCGCTGGATGCGCTGTGCTTCGGCGAGTGTGCGCTGCGCGCGTTCGGCCTCGCTTTCGAGCTGAGCGCGCTCGCTTCGCAGCTTCTCAAGCTCCTCGGCGAGCACGGTCTCGTGGGCATTTTTGTACTCCGCGATCACCCGTTCGGCTTCTTGCTCGGCGGCGCGCCGCTCGGCGTCGGCGGCGTGACGCGCCTGTTCCTGAGCCCGGGCGAGCGCCGCGCGGCTAGCCGCCAGCTCTGCCTCGAGCTTGCGCCTCTCTTCCGAAAGGGTTTCCTGGACCCGCTGCATCATGTTCTTTTCATCGGCACGCACTTTCTCTTCGAGTGCGCGTAGCTCCTCACGCCTGTTCTCAACGTTGCGTTCGGTCTCTTTGCGCGCGGCCTCGAGTTCCTGCTCGAGCTGCCGGGCCTGAGCCAATCGCCGCGAGGCATCTTCCGCCGCCCTTTTGAGGGCCTCGCGTTCCACGCGTATTTCCTGCTCGGCCTGCTCCTTCATGCGTTGCAATTTGGTGAGCTCATCCTGGTGCCGCGCCTGTTCGGCACGAAGCCGTTTTTCCTCCTTCTCGAGCCGAGACTCGGTCTGCTTGCGCAGCGTGTTGAGCTCGTCTTCGCGCATCTGCTTGTGGCTGCGCTCGGCGTGCACGGCTTTGCGGGCCTCTTCGACTTCTCTTTTTAGCCTTTCGAGCTCGATCGCCCCTTCCTTGTGGCGACTGGCATCGGCTTCGAGCTGAGCACGAGTCGTGCGCAGCGAGTCTTCCATGGCCTCTTCGGCGGCGCGGCGTGCCGTCTCCGCCTCTTCCTTGAGCCGGATCGCATCCTGCAGCCGGCGTTCGGTATCGACGGTGCGTTTCTCGAGCGCCGTCATCTCATCACGCAGCTGTGACTCCGCCTGATCGCGCTTCTGCTGAAGTTCTGCGAGCTCTTGCGCAGTTTTTTGAAAATCGGCTTCCAGTCGCCGCTTCTCTTCGAGCAACCGTTTTTCGGAATCGGCAACATTTCTGTCGAGGGCTCGCTGTCGCCCGAATTTTGCCGATTCGTCACGCTCGGCCGCTTTGCGGATTTCGAGAAGTTCCTTTTTCAGTCTCTGACTTTCCTCGATGGCTGCTCTTGCCCGGGCGGCGTCGGCGTCGATCTTCTCCCGCTCCTTGCGCAGTCGCTCCTCCATCGCGCGCTCGACGGCAAAGCGGGCCGCTTCCGCCTCGGACTTGAGCTTGAGCGCGTGTTCGAGCTCGCGTTTGACCGTTGCGAGCTCCTGAGCGATCTGTTGTGCCTGGCCGGCGGCGAGTTCGATGCTGCGTCGGTCGCGCGGCGCGTGGACAGCGCGCCGCGTGGGTGGTGCGGTCGGGTTACGGCGATCGGGAACCGTGATCGCAGGCTTGCGTGTGGCCCGGGGCGCCTGGGTCGCCGGCTGCGCGCGGGCCCTGGGCTGCGGCCCTGTGCCCCCGGCCTTTGCGTTTGCCCCAGCCCGTGGCTTGGCATTTACGCGCGCCGGGGTCGCGGGCTGCGGCTTCGCCGGCGAGCCGACCGGACTGTGAATCAGTCCGCCGGCAAGATAGCAGGCATCGAACCCGCGCTGAGCAAGCAGGAACGCGCCCGCCGAGCTGCGACCACCGCTGTCGCAGTAGACGACGTAGCGTTTCTCGGCATCCAGCTGTCCCATTTGGCTTCGTAATAGATTGAGCGGAAGATTGGTGCTGCCCTTGATGCCGGTTGCTTTATGCTCATCGGCGAAGCGCACATCGAGCCAGATTGCGCCTTGGTCTGTGAGCTTGACCGCCTGGTTGTAGCTGACCGATGACAGGGTGGGCTTCTTAATCAGCTCATTGAAATCGTTTTTTGCGAGACGCATGAGCTGACCATCGGTCAACATCGTGACCGTAGCGTTTCGCTTGGAATCCGAGACCAGCGATTCTTCGCCGAAGCAATCGCCTTCCCCGAGCTCGGCAAGCTTCACGACCTCTCCATTGGCGGCCGATTTGCGCGTAACCAGACAGCGTCCGGTTTGAATAATGTAGTAGTAGTCGCCGGGCGTGCCCTGCTCAACGACCACCTCGCCGGCGCGGGTTTCTACCGCTTCCATGTTGGTGAAGACGCTCTGAATGTTGGAAGCGGGCAAGCGGCTGAAAAGATCCGAGCCGAGCATACGCGTCATCCAATCGCTGGCACCGTCTTCTTCGAGCTCGAGCACCTCGACCTGACTGCTTTCGTCGTCGAATCGGTCGTCGGAAAGCAGTCGGTCGAGCACCGTACGATCGATCTTGAAAACCTGCAGTGGCGTTTTTGCCCGTGCCGAAAGTTGCCGAGGCTGCAACTGGGCGAGAGCGTGGCGTGCATCCGGCGCGTCCGAGCTGACCTGCTTCACCAGCTGCCCGTCCGCCACCAGCTCGAGCTCGCCATCGAGGACGAAGAATGAAAAGTTGTCCTTGTCGCCCTGCTTGAAGACGTAACGGCCCTTGCGGTATTTGACCACCTTGCCCCTGCGCAGCACCTCCTCCAAGTGCTGCTCCGGCAGTCCATTGATCGGGATCAACTCCCGAACAGCGTCGGCGAACTGGTCGATGGAGGAGGTCATTTAATTCGGTATGAAAATGTCTTCCACCGGGAAGGCATAGGCCGATGGCGCCGAAGGTCCATCCACTGCCTTCAGTCCCGGCGCAACGCGAAGGGCAGGGGACCCGGCCCGACACGCACCCATGTCACTCCTACGCTCAGCCATTTGCTCGGTCGGATGCTCTACGCTTTTGACGGTTACATTCTACCGATCCGGGGTGCGGACGAAACTGCCCAGGGCCAGCCTATCCGGCGGCCACCCGCGTTTCGTGCAGTCCTTCGTGATTATCGATTTTTCAGGTGGGGCGCCGACCCCCGGACGCGCCCATCCCTCGACATTTTATCGGCCTCCCGGGGCCAAAAGCACAGGGGGACGCGCCGTCCCGGGCAGCGCCGGTTAGTCGGGCCGGTGCTACGATTGTGGGTAGCCGGCCGACAGGTGGCGGTCATTGGAGTAGGAATGAAACGACAACGCAAACGTGTGCTGGTGACCGGTGGAGCAGGGTTCCTCGGTTCCCATTTATGCGAGCGACTCGTCGCCGCCGGCGATGAGGTGTTGTGTGTCGATAACTTTTATACCGGCACCAAGGACAATGTCGTGGCGCTTCTCGATAGCCCTCACTTCGAGCTCATGCGCCACGACATCACCTTTCCTTTGTACGTGGAAGTCGACGAGATTTATAACCTTGCCTGCCCGGCATCGCCGATTCACTATCAGTTCGATCCGGTGCAGACCACCAAAACGAGCGTTCACGGCGCCATCAACATGCTCGGGCTCGCCAAGCGCGTGCGGGCGACCATACTTCAGGCGTCCACGAGCGAGGTCTATGGCGATCCCGAGGTCCATCCGCAGACAGAGGACTATTGGGGTCGGGTCAATCCCATCGGTCCCCGATCCTGCTACGACGAAGGCAAACGCTGTGCCGAGACGCTGTTCTTCGACTACCGCGGTCAGCACGGGCTGGCCGTGAAGGTGGCACGCATTTTCAACACCTACGGTCCGCGGATGCACCCCAACGACGGCCGCGTGGTGTCGAATTTCATCGTCCAGGCACTCAAAGGCGAGCCCCTCACCATCTACGGCGACGGCACCCAGACGCGGTCCTTCTGTTATGTTGACGACCTGGTCGAAGCGCTGGTGAGACTGATGGCGAGCGAGCCCGATTTCACGGGGCCGGTGAATCTGGGCAATCCGAGCGAGATCGCCATCAAAGCGCTCGCCGAGCACATCGTGACACTGACCGGGTCGCGCTCGTCCATCGTTCACCAGCCGGCGCCACGCGATGACCCGACCCAGCGCTGCCCCGAGATATCCCTGGCCGGCGATCGGTTGGGCTGGGCGCCTTCGGTCGGGCTCGAGGAGGGACTGCGGCAGACTGTGACGTATTTCGAGAATTTACTATCGAATCACGAAATAAGTCGTTGAATATAAGATTATTACAATGAATTGCATGTAAAACCTGAGATAAGATCGAGGACTATCCGCCGGCTCGGCGGGGCAGCGAGGGGTAATGACGAAATCCGCACTCATCACCGGCGTCACCGGACAGGATGGCGCCTACCTGGCCGAGTTTCTGCTCGAAAAGGGCTATGAGGTGCACGGCATCAAACGTCGCGCATCGTTGTTCAACACCGATCGGGTCGATCATCTCTATCAGGATCCCCATGAGTCCAATCGCCGATTCGTCCTTCACTACGGCGACACGACCGATGCCACCAATCTGCTGCGGGTCATCCAGGCGGTGAAGCCCGATGAGGTGTACAACCTCGCCGCACAGAGCCACGTGGCCGTCTCGTTCGAGACGCCGGAGTACACCGCGAATGCCGATGCGCTGGGCCCCCTGCGCATCCTGGAGGCAATTCGTATCCTCGGGATGGATGACACGGCGCGCTTTTATCAGGCGTCGACGTCGGAGCTCTACGGCAAGGTCCAGGAGACACCCCAATCCGAGCGCACACCGTTTTATCCGCGCTCGCCCTATGCGGTTGCAAAGCTGTATGCGTACTGGATTACCGTCAACTATCGAGAGGCCTACGGCTTGTATGCGTGCAATGGCATACTTTTCAATCACGAGTCGCCGATTCGCGGCGAGACCTTTGTCACGCGCAAGGTTACCCGGGCCGTTGCCCGGATTGCCCTCGGGCTGCAGGAGCGCGTGTACCTGGGAAATCTGGATGCCAAGAGGGATTGGGGACATGCCCGCGACTTCGTCGAGGCCCAATGGTTGATGCTTCAGCAGGAAACGGCCGAAGACTTCGTCATTGCGACCGGTGAGCAGCACTCGGTACGCGAGTTCGTGAAAATTGCGTTTTCCGAAGTCGGTATCGACGTGCGTTTCGAGGGCGACGGCCCCGATGAGAAGGCCATCGTGGAGTCGGTCCGCGAGGTCGACGGTCTGGAGCCTGCGTGCGCGCCCGGCGCCGAGGTCGTATGGGTGGATCCCCGCTATTTTCGTCCCACCGAGGTGGACAGTTTGCTCGGCGATGCCGGCAAGGCCCGGAAACAGCTCGGCTGGCAGCCGCGGGTCGGCTTTGCCGATCTGGTGACCGAGATGGTACGCGAAGATCTATCCCTGGCGCGCCGCGACAAGTATTCCCGGGAGCACGGCTTCAAGACATTCGACCACCATGAGTAACGCCGAGAGCGCCGCTGCTGGCGCCGAATCCACATCGCTGTCGGCAGCCGTGCGTGGGGCGCGCATCTACGTCGCCGGGCATCGCGGCCTGGCGGGATCGGCGATGCTGCGCGCCCTCCAAAGGCACGGTTGCACAAAAGTGATCACACGCACGCACGGCGAGCTCGAGCTCACCGACTCTGCGGCAGTCGAGCGCTTCTTCGCCGACGAGCGTCCCGAGCTGGTGCTGCTGTGTGCCGCCAGGGTGGGGGGCATCGCCGCCAACAACACCTATCCCGCCGAGTTCATTCACGAGAATCTGGCCATCCAGTCGAACGTGATCAGGTCCGCCTGGCGAGCCGGCGTCGAACGGCTGATGTTTCTGGGCTCATCGTGCATCTATCCGCGGGACTGCCCGCAGCCGATCCGCGAGGAGTACCTGCTCACTGGACCGCTGGAGCCCACCAACCGGGCTTACGCCATCGCCAAGATCGCCGGCGTGGAAATGTGCTGGTCCTACAATCGTCAGTACGGAACACGCTATCTGGCACTGATGCCGACGAACCTCTACGGGCCCGGTGACAACTACGATCTCGAGAGTTCCCACGTGTTGCCGGCGCTGATACGCAAATGCCACGAGGCGAAGATAGCGGGCGCATCCCAGGTGCACGCTTGGGGCAGTGGTACCCCGCGCCGGGAGCTGCTCTACAGCGACGACCTGGCCGATGCCGTGGTCTTTCTGCTGGGCACGGATGATGCGCCGCTGGCCGGGCTGTTCACAGCCGAGCGCGCCCCCCTCATCAACATCGGCACCGGAGAGGATCTCAGCATTGCCGAGCTGATGGATCTGGTGATGAAGATCGTCGGCTTCGAAGGTGAGGTCGTGTGGGATCGCAGCCGCGCCGACGGGACCCCGCGCAAGCTTCTCGACGTATCCGCGATGCACAGCCTGGGTTGGCGTCACCGCACGACGCTCGATCAGGGTATCCGCCTCGCCTACCAGGATTTTCTGGCGAACTGGAAGCCCTAGGGCGGGCTTCGCCGTGCTCGGCCCGAGCTGCGGGCAACGGGCCCACGTTCGCTAGCCGGCCTTGTCGTCCTTGTCGAAGCGCATCGAGTAGTCGATGGCCCTGACGTGCTTGGTGAGTGCGCCTACCGAGATATAGTCGACGCCGGTTTGCGCGAGCGACACGAGGTCCGCCATCGCAACGTTTCCCGAGACCTCCACCTTGGCCCGGCCGCGACAGCGCCCGACGGCTTCGCGGATTTGCGCCCGATCGAAGTTGTCGAGCATCACGATATCGGCGCCGGCGGCGAGGGCCTCAGCGAGCTGCACCATGTCTTCTACCTCTACCTCGATGGTGAGATTCGGATTGTCGCGTTTTGCGGCGCTCACGACCTTTTCGATGGAGCCGGCGCTAGCAATGTGGTTTTCCTTGATGAGAACCGCGTCGAACAATCCCTGTCGATGGTTGTAACAACCCCCGCAGCGCACGGCGTATTTCTGCGCGCTGCGCAAGCCCGGCAGCGTCTTGCGCGTGTCGAGAATCCGCGTGTCCGTGCCCTGGACGGTGCGCGCGAATTCGCGCGCGACGGTGGCGGTTCCCGACAACAGCTGAAGGAAGTTGAGCGCGGTGCGCTCACCGGTGAGCACCGGGACGGCCGGACCCCTTACGATGCACACCACCTGGTCGCCTTGCAGAGCATCGCCATCGGCGGCCCGCCAGCCGACGACGATGCCCCGGTCGAGCTGGCGGAAGACTTCGTCGAACCAGGGCGATCCACACAGCACCGCGGGCTCGCGGCAAATCACCGACGCGCTCACCGTGGCCTCCGGCGACACCAGTCCCGCCGTGACGTCGCCACTGCCGATGTCCTCCTCGAGCGCGACGCGCACGGCAGCGGCCACGTCGTCGGCGCGTGGGGGCGTCGCATTGCTCATGGAAATAACCGCGTCGTTTGGTCGGTGCCGCGAGACTATTGGCGAATAGTAAGCTCTCGGTCGCGTTGGGTGAACTCCAGCTGGCGCAGAAAGCTCATGCCGAGCAGCACCTCGTCGCTTCGCATGTGGGGGTTGATATCCGCCCGGACATTGTTGAGCTCGATATCGCCAAGTCGCACCCGATCGAGGCGCGTGGCATAGGTGGTAATTACGCCGTTGGCGGTGTTCGCGCGCAACGGCACGCCGCGCTCGAGCCCGAGGCGATCGGCCACGTTCGCAGGCACGGAAACCGAGGTGGCCCCTGTGTCCAAAAGGAATGTGACCGGACTGTCATTGATAGTGCCGCTCGCGACATAGTGACCGGCGCGGTTTTGTTCAAGGACCACCTCTCGGACGCCGTCGGTGCGCAACACCGTCGTCACCTGCTGGTTCGGATTGTTGAGCTTTTCCATCCAGCCCGAGAAAAGCGCACTCAGCAGGCCGAGCACGACGAGCCAGGCGAGTACGGTCATCACTACGCCAATGCGTCCCGGATTGGCCGAGGCTGTTCGCGGATCAGTCACGATAACGGTGGCGGATGTCGAAAGTGCCCATACTTATGGCGATAAACTTTAACATGGCGGCAAAATTAGCCCATTCAAGCCGGTTCGTCTGCCGTCGGGGTCACAGGCTCGGGGCCGGGATTGGAGAGTTTTTCTGAACAACTGGCGTGATGACCTAGAGCTCGATGCCGGCGACGGGTGGCTACGCGGAGTACGCCGCGTGCCGTCACCGAACTTTGATGCGCGCCCGCCAGGCAGCGAGCCGGAGCTCGTCGTCGTCCACAGCATCAGCTTGCCGGAAGGCGAGTTCGGGACTCGCCACGTGGAGGCGCTGTTCTGCAATTGCCTGGATGTTCACGCGCACCGGTCTTTCCCCGAAATTGCCCCATTGAGGGTGTCCGCGCACGCGATGATCGGCCGCGACGGCGCGCTCACTCAGTTCGTGCCGTTCACCAAGCGCGCCTGGCACGCGGGCGAATCCTGTTACCGAGGGCGGTTTGCCTGTAACGACTTCTCCATCGGCATCGAGCTCGAGGGGTGTGATTGGCAGCCGTTCGAGGAAGTCCAGTACCGGTGCTTGGTTCGCCTGCTGCGCCTGCTCATGAAGACCTGGCCTGTCATTGACGCCGAACGCGTGGTGGGCCATAGCGACATCGCACCGGGTCGCAAGACCGATCCCGGGCCCCATTTCGACTGGCCCAAGCTCCGCAACCAGCTTTAACCGCCACCCCTCGAGTGCCGGCCGTCCCGCCTGAAGTCCCCGCGAGGCTCGACTATTCTGTGCAAAATAGGCTTAAAGCGCCTGCCTAGGGGTGGCTGTAGGCGGGATTCGTGACCGGCGTCGCGAATACCGTTCGTTGGCGGCACTAAAATATTCATTCATGAGCAAAGCCAGAGATGCGCTCCTCGGATTGACCCTGCTGGGACTGGTGCTAAGCGGCCCAGCGGCAGTGGCCGCCTATCTTTTCGCCGACGACCAGAGCCCGGCGCGGATGACGGCGGCCGCGAGCCCCGGCGATCGACCGTCATCGGCCTCCACGGCCCAGATTTCCGGCGCGAGCCCATCGGCGGGTGGTGTCTTGGCGGGTATGCTGTTTACCCGAGGTAGGGCCGTGGTGGACTGGAACGGCGTCGTCATCCCGGTCGAAAATGGCAGCTACGCCTACATGGGCGGCGAGGTGGTCAGCACCGATCCCGGCAGCATGAGTCTTTTGCGCCTCGACGCCGACAACAGCGTCTACATGTGTCCCGACTCGCGCATGCGACTCTCGCGCGGCGACAGCGGTAATTATCAAATCGACATTTCCAGGGGCGGCGGCCGCTTCGCCTTTGGCGTGGGCGCCGACTACCGCATTGAGGTCAATCAAGGCGTTCTGTCGCCCGCGGCGGCGAGCGCGGAGCCCACCGTACTCGAGGTGTCGGTATTTCAGGATCACCCGGGTGGCGTCGTGTGCGGCTTCAGCAGCCGCGTCGACGTGGCCGGCTACCCCGCGGGCGGCGGCGACGGACCGACTGCCCTCGGTACCGCGGGCCCCGGTGAGATCATCGACTTGGCCCGTGCGCTGCGCGCCGAGACCGTCGGCAGCGGCACGCAGGTGGTCATGCAGCCGATCGCCATGCCCGCGAGCACTCGCGAATGGCTGCGCGACAACGCGCCGTATCCTCCCGGGCCAAGTCCCATCGGTTATCTGTGCCGCTGCGAAGAGCTGAAACGCTATGCGGAGGCCGGCGGTATTCCCGATGCTGCGCGGGAGCCCCGTGTGACGCCGCCCGAATCGCCGTTCCTGGCAGCCCTGGCGCTCCCCGACGAGCCGCCGCTGACCGGATTCGCATTGCCGTCGGCGGTGCTCGCGCTGCCGCAGATCCCGGATGCGACAGACCCGGGCGTGCTGCCGGATGCCGAACCGGAGCCACTCACCGTGACCGCACCCTTGGTCCCGAGGCCCTTGGTCCCGTTAGGCGGCTCGGGTGGCGGATTCGAATCCACGCCAAGCTAAGCAAACATCTGAGCGCACGGACGCCCGCAACCCGCACCATTTTCCGAAAGTGCCGAGGGCCGATCTCCTGCTCGGCCCGCCGAGCATGACGGGCCGCCGTTTCCTGCCAGCCTGGACAGCTTGTGCTATAAATTATCTCTCGACAAGACAATAACATACGTCAATAAAGGAGAATCTTCTTTAATCCGAGAAGGGACCATGAGAAAGGGGGGATGTGCGATCGCTGACGGCTTGTTGCTCGTGGAGCATCGATGGCCCTCGTGCGGCCGGGGACATAGGCAACTGCATCGGCGCCCGAACGAGTCGTCCAAAAGCGCGCGAAACGACCGGAATTCGAGGCCCGGTAGAGGTCGGTCCCCGAATTGCTTCGGATCATTTGAAGCTTCGAATGGTGGCGACGTACGCCAGAAATGCGCTGGGTAGAGGCCGGCTTGCGGTAGCCGTTGTTCTACTGTGGGCCCATTTCGCGTGGGCGCAAACTACCTCGCAGCCCGTAGAACGCATTCGACTCGACCCGGCCGACGAGCAAGAAACGAGTACCGGCATCGTAAACACGGAGCAATCGGGCTTGAGCGTCCAGCCCGGAGAGGCATGGAACAAGCCCGCTACGGTCGGTGGCATCAATGGGCAGCTCTCAACGGGCATCGGCTACGACGCCAACGTATTTCGCACCGAAAGGGATATCCGCAACGACTTTTTTTGGTCTCTGCAGCCGGCTGGCTACCTCAATGGCTTTTTCGGTAAACACAGCTATCTGCTGGGCTACGAAGGCGACTATGCAAAATACTTCGAGTTCAGCACCGAGGATTTCTACGACCATCGCGTTCTCGGAAATACCCGCCTGGATCTGACCCGCAAGATCGATCTGCTTTTCGAAGCCCACTATTGGTGGGGACACGACCCCCGCGGCAGTCCCGGCAATCGCGTCTTTGTCGTGGGAAATTTGGATCGCTGGCAGGACTACCTCGCCAAGACCGAGCTGGTGATCGGCCGCGAGATCAGTCGCGCGCAGATCATTCCCTCGTTGGAGCTGTCGGGCAGGCGGTATACGAACAACGATCAGTCCATTCGCGACTTCGATACTCACGCGGCGCGAGTGCGGGGGCGCTGGCGATTCACGTCGCGCCTGTACGGCTTGGTCGAAGGCGGCTTTGCCAACATCGACCACCTGGATTCCAGGAATACGCTCGACAGGACGGAGACCGAGTTCCTGCTGGGAGTCGGTTGGCAGGCAACCGCCAAGACCTCCGGCGAGGCCCTTTTCGGAATACTCTATCGCAACTTCAAAGAACCGGTGCAGACCACCAGCGAGAATCCCACCTGGAATATTCGCGTCCATTGGGAACCCGAGACCTACAGCAAATTGACGGCCTTTACAGAGCGGGCCTCAGAAGAGAACGC
>JBFICP010000068.1:0-14071 GCA_041581935.1 Gammaproteobacteria bacterium
GGTTGAAGTCGTCGGCCGCTTCCAGGGCCCGCTCGACATACGCATCGCCGAGCACCGCTTTACGGGCGGCAAGTCCTTTGTCGAATATCTGCTTGTCCACGAATGTTCCCTCCTGGTTAACCGTACACTGTGATTAGGGTCTCATCGAAACCGTGGTCGCTGTTCGCCACGAATGCGAAGCGTCGCACACAAGGCAATAGGTAGATACCACACGGTGCAGAAACTCCGGATTGAGCCCGCGCAGACGCGATCCATGCGCCGGTCGTGTATCGACGTCGATCATGGATCGGTCTCCCCGGTTTCGGTCAAGCACGGGGCCGCTCGTTGCGCGGATCATGCATCGCTTCGGCCAGAACCTGCGCGTGACGCGGCTGCCCGAGTATCATCACGTCGAGCCGCGCGCCGGGCGTCGCGTGCTCCGGTTCGATGTAAGCAAAGGCGAGGCTTCTCCCGACCCAATGCCCATACGCACCGGAGCTCACGGCGCCGATGACCCGCCCGTCCGACAGCACCGCCTCGCTTCCGTTGCAGTCGGCATCCTCGGCGTCGATTTCCAGATAGGCGCATTTCCACGGCAACGGGTGCTCGAGACTCCTCATGGTCGCCTCGCGGCCGACGAAGGCGACCTTGTCGAGCTTGACGAAGCGCATCACGTCGGCCTCGGGCAGCGTCACCTCGTTGGTGAGCTCGCTGGCGCCTTTGAAGCCTTTCTCGAGACGCATGGAATTCAGTGCGTGGGAGCCGAAGTTGCCGATGCCGTGCTCACTGCCCGAACGCCACAGCGCGTCGTAGACATCAGCGAGCTGAGCCATCGGCACGTGCAGCTCCCATCCGAGCTCGCCCACGTAAGACATGCGCAGCGCGCGCACCTGCACGCCGGCCATGTCTATGTGCCTCGCTTGCAGCCATGGAAAAGACGCATTGTCCAGCGGCGCCTGGGTCACCCGGCGCAGCACGTCTCGGGATCGCGGACCGGAGAGCACAAGGCAGCCGTAGTCTGCGGAAACGATGTCCAGCGAAACGCGTTCGTCTTTGCGGCGGTGCCTGTTCAACCAGTCGAAAACGCGACGCTCGTGGAAAGCGGCGAACATGAGATAGAAGCGATCGTCGCCGATACGCGCGCAGGTGATCTCGGCTTCGATGGTGCCGCGCTCGTTCAATAGATGGCTGAGCACGATGCCACCGACTCGCTGTGGCACGCGATTGGCGATCATGCGATCGAGAAACGCCGCGGCGTCCGCGCCGCGGACATCGAGCTTGCCGAACGCCGAGAGATCCATGATGCCGACCCGCTCGCGCACCACCCGGCACTCCTCGGCGACCGCTCCGAACCAGCGCGTGCGTCGAAAGCCGTGCACGTCCTCTCTCGCCACACCCTCGGGGGCGAACCAGCGCGGACGCTCCCAGCCGAAGATTTCCTCGTAGACGGCGCCGGCGTCTTTCAGTCGATCGTACAGGGGGCTGGTCTTCACCGGCCGCGCCGCCGGTCGGTTGAGACCCGGATAGGGGATCTCGTGGCGCAGCAGATAGTCCTCCCGGGCCTTGGCGATCTGGTAGCGGCGATCCGCGAAGGCACCGAAGCGGCGCGGGTCGAACTCGCGCATGTTGAGCTCCGCAGCCCCGTGCACCATCCACTGGGCCAGGTACTTGCCGGCACCGGGTCCCCAGGCGATGCCGATCTGCGAGCCGCAGCAGCACCAGAAGTTGTCGAGACCCGCAGCCGGTCCCAGGAGCATGTTGCCGTCGGGCGGATGGGTGATGGCGCCGTGCACGACCCGCTTGATGCCGCGTTCGGCGAGCACCGGCATACGCGCGAGTGCGTTCTCGAGCCACGGCGCGATGCGCTCGTAGTCGGGCTCGAAGAGCTCGTGCTCCGCCTCCCAGGGCGTGCCCTCGTCCCAGACGTGATTGGGGTTGGCCTTCTCGTAGATGCCAATGAGGGCGGATTGCTGCTCCATGCGCACGTAGCCCGAGACCATGCGGTCGTCGCGCACCACCGGCAGCTCGTTGTCCAGCGCGGCAAACTCCGGCACCGGCTCGGTGATCAGATAGTGATGGGTCATGTTGGTGACGGGCAGGTCCAAAGCCACCCATGCGCCGATCTGTCTGGCGTAGGTTCCCGCCGCGTTGACGACATGTTCGCAGACGATGTCCTCGTTTTCGCTGCTGACTTGCCACTCACGGTTGCTCCGGCGCCGAATCCCCAGAACCCGCTCGTGACGCCGCACGCGCGCCCCCAGCGCGCGCGCCGCTTTGGCCAGTGCGAAGGTGGCCCCGGCGGGATCCACGTGCCCGTCCGCCGGTGTGTGCAGGGCGGCCCGCACGCCGTCCAGGTTGTAGAACGGATGCAGGCGGCGAATGGTGTCGCAGCCGACGATCGCCATGGGATGGCCGAGCGCCTTACCGACGCTCAGGGTATGCCGCAGCCAGTCGAGCTCGTCCTCGGTATAGGCGAGGCGCAGGCTGCCGCAGCGGTGCAGGGTCACGGATTGGCCGGTCTCCGCTTCGAGCCTCGGATACAGCTCGAGGGCGTAGCCGGCCATCCTGCCGAGCCCGTAATGGGACGCCGAATGGGTGATTTGTCCGGCCGCGTGCCATGTGGAGCCGGAGGTCAGCTCGCCCTTCTCCAGCAAAAGGCAGTCGCTCCAGCCTTCCCGGGCGAGATGGTAGAGCAGGCTCACGCCCATGATGCCGCCACCGACGATGACTACCCGGGCGCTTTCGACCATGGATCCGTGTCCGCCTCGCATTGCATGCGATCAGCGCCCGAGAAACGCTCCCCGACACCGGAGCGGATGCGGCGCGCAGACGCTGCTAGTATCGCGGTATATCTTTACCATAGTTAATCACGCTTCAGTTCTTCACCTCCATCGTGGCGGCCGCGGCGCTGCTCGAAGCCATCATGGCGTTCGTCATTGCCGACGCGCTTCCCGTAGTCATCGCCAATATCGAGGGCTTCCATCGTCGGCGGCGCGATCTCGGCGTATATTGATCGAAGGATGACTGACATGACGCAATCGGTCGAGCACGCGAGCGATACCGCAGAGCCGATTCGCGCCCTCGACCCGCGCTTCTACACCGACCCCCAGGCCTTCGAGCGCGACAAGCAGCGCATTCTTTTTCGCACCTGGCAGTACGCGGGTCACGTGTCGCAGGTGGCGAACCCGGGCGATTTCTTCACCTTCAGCATCTGCGATCAAAATCTGTTCACAGTGCGCGGCGCCGACGATGTCATACGCAGCTTTTTCAACGTGTGCATGCATCGTGCGCACCAGGTCGTCGAGGGAAGCGGCAACAAGCGTGTGCTCGTATGCCCCTACCACTCCTGGACCTACGAGCTCGATGGACGCCTTCGCAAGGCACCCAACGACGACAAGGTCGCTGGCTTCGATCGCGCCAGCATCTGCCTCACCGAAGTGCGCACCGAAATTCTGTGCGGCTTCATCTTCGTCAATCTGGACGCGCAGACGAGTCCCATGGCCGACTGGTACCCGAATGTCGAGCGCGAGCTGCGCAGCTTTGTTCCCGACATCGACGCCTTGAAGCCCGTTGTCTGGAACGCCGTCGAGGAGCGCTGCAACTGGAAGGTCAGCGTCGAGAACTACAGCGAGTGCTATCACTGCCGCATCAACCACCCCACGTTCGCGAGCGGTGTCATCGATCCGGACAGCTACAACATCTTGCCCCAGGGCCATTGCCTGCGTCACACGACACGCACGGCACCGGCCGACAGCATGACCTATACGGTCGACGCCAACGCCAACGAGCACGCCCTAGACTACAGCTCCTGGTTTCTGTGGCCGACGTTCTCGTTTCAGGTCTATCCGGGCAATGTTCTCAACACGTACCTGTGGCGCGTCATCGACGTCACCGAGACCCGCGTGTACCGAGGCTGGTACACCGTCGACGGCGCGTCTTCGAGCATCGTGTCCGCGCTCGCGGAGCAGGATCTCACGACCACGGTCGCCGAGGACATCCGGCTGGTCAACTCCGTACAGCAGGGGCTCGCGAGCCTCGGATACCGGCCCGGACCGCTGATCATCGATCCCGCCTACGGCGTCAACAGCGAGCATTCAATCCGCGCCATTCACGAATGGGTGCTGGACGCTCATAATCAGAGCTCATAGGGTATTCCTGGCCGTGGGCGCACGCGTCCGGCTACGCCAGTTTCCACATCCGCTTCGGGAGACACCAGCTCATGGACCCGGGTCGACTGCCGCGCAGGCTGGCCGCCATTCTCTACGCCGATGTGGCCGACTACAGCCGTCTTACGGGTGAAGACGAGGACGCCACCCACCGGCGCCTGAGCGAGTATCTGGATCTAATTGCGCGCAGTGTCGACGAACAACACGGGCGGGTCATGCACTACGCGGGAGATGCGGTGCTCGCCATGTTCGCGGCCGTCTCGGATGCGCTCGTCTGTGCATCGACCATTCAAAGCGAACTCGGTAAACGCAACGCGGAGCTCGACGATGGACGCCGGCTCCAGTTTCGCATCGGTGTGAATCTCGGTGACGTCATCGAGGACCGCGGCGACATTTATGGCGACGGTGTCAACATCGCCGCGCGCCTGGAGAGTCTCGCCGAGCCGGGCGGCATCTGTGTCTCGGAAAGTGTCTATGATGCTGTCAGCAGCACCCTGCCCTACGACTATGCGTTCATGGGCGAGCAACAGGTCAAGAACATCGACAAGCCGGTGCGCGCCTACCGGGTCACGTTCGAATCCGAGCCACGCGGCGACGCCGAAGCGTCACCGGTCCCGGCGGGCCTCGAAGAGCAGGACATTCGCTTCTGCACTTCTTCGGACGGCGTCGGCATCGCCTACGCATCGGTCGGTGAGGGGCCGCCGCTCGTAAAGACGGCAAACTGGTTGAATCATCTGGAGTTCGATTGGCACAGCCCAATCTGGCGCCATGTGTTCGTTGCGCTATCCCGCAACCACAAGCTGGTGCGCTACGACGAACGCGGCAACGGACTCTCCGACTGGGAGGTGGATGACATATCGTTCGATGCGTTCGTGAGCGATCTCGAAGCCGTGGTCGATGCCGCGGGCCTGGATCGCTTCGCCCTGCTCGGCATTTCTCAAGGATGCCCGGTGAGCATCGCCTACGCGGTTCGCCATCCCCAGCGTGTCTCGCAGCTCGTGCTCTACGGCGGCTATGCGCGCGGCTGGGCCAAGCGCGGCAGCAAGGACAAGGAAAGAGGAAACGCGATGGTCGAACTGATCCGGCAGGGCTGGGGGCAGGACAACCCCGCTTTTCGCCAGATGTTCACCTCGACCATGATTCCCGGCGCCACACGAGAGCAGATGCAGTGGTTCAACGAGTTGCAACGTAGGACGACGTCGCCCGAGAACGCGGCACGGCTGCGGCTCGCCATGGGCGACATCGATGTCATGGCACTGTTGCCGAAGGTCTCGGTGCCCACCCTGGTGCTCCACGCCCGAGAGGATGCGGTCGCGCCGTTCGACGGCGGTCGAAAGATGGCCGCGATGATCCCCGGCGCCCGTTTCGTGCCCCTGGAAGGCGCCAATCATCTGTTGATAGAGAACGAGCCCGCGTGGCCGCGGTTTCTCGCCGAGATCGGAAGCTTTCTCGAGTAATTCCTACAACGCCGTCAGCGCCGGCCACAGTGCCCGGGCCCCGGCGTCGATGGCGATCCTTCCCAGGCGCTCGGCCCAGACGCTCTCCGTGCCGAAGTCGTCGCGCCACGCCCACAGGCGCCGGGTGCTGTGGTGCAGGCCGTACTCGCGGGTGAAGCCCATGGCGCCGTGCACCTGGTGGCCGACGGCGGCGCCTGCGCCGGCCGCCTCGCCGGCGCGAATCTTGGCGGCGGCGACCGCGAAGAGCGTGCGCTCGTCGTCGATGCCGTGGCGGATGACGGCCGAAGCCGCGGCGTCGGCGGCCGCCCCGGCGGCGGCGACCTCGCCGGCGAGGGACGCGAGGCTGTGTTGAATGGCCTGGAAGCGCGCGATGGGCCGACCGAATTGCACGCGTTCGCGCGCGTACACGAGCGACATCTCGAGAATACGCTCGAGCGCGCCCGCCATCTGCTGGGAGCGAATGGCCGCGCCCATGCGCTGCAACCCATCGAGCGGATCGCGCCCGGCGATCGTGCCTGACAACGTCGCGCGTGCCGCTTCGAAGTCCACCCCGCCCTGGGCCTCGCCTGCGAGATTGGTACCCGCGGCGATATCGCATTCGCGCACCGGCACCAACGTCACCTGCACCGTATCGTCCCGGGTCGCGATGACGACGAGATGCTCGGCACGCGCCGCGAATGGCACCCCGTCGGCGCGGCCGTGAAGCGTGCCGTCGTCATCGTATTGAACGCGCTCGCCCTCGCGCACCGGCGCCACCGACATGGGACCGTCGGGGGCGCGAAGACCCGCTTGCGCGAGCAGCCAACCTGCGCACAGGGTCTCCGCCACCGGCACGGGCGCGGCGAAACGCGCCGCGGTGCGTGCAACCGCGAATCCGTCGGCGAGGGCTGCACCGGCGCCTCCCGATGACTCGGGCACCCACGCCAGCGATAGTCCGGTGCTTTCCACAGCATCCCAGAGCTCGCCCGGCCACGCGCCATCCTCGGCGGCGTTGACGCGCTCCGGCGGGCACAGCTCGGTGAACACCCGGGTTGCGGTTTCGACGATGAGGGAGTCGGCGTTGAGCATGGGTCGGGATCGTGTCGGTTTTACGCAGGGATTGCTATCCTGCGGTGCGCTCCCTACGCCGGCAGCGGTGAGATCGCTCCCGCAGGAAATTCGATTCGAGGCCATGTCCCAGACGATCGCATTCGATCCGGTCAGCTTGCCTCCTGAGGCCGAGGCCATGCGATCACGCGTGCGCGACTTCATCGAGCGCGAGGTCGACGCGGGTACCTTCGAGCCGGGCCTCGGCCCGGGTCTCAACCGCCATTCACCGGAGTTCAGCCGCCGGTGCGGTGAGCACGGTTTCATCGGCATGACCTGGCCGAAGACCTACGGTGGTCACGCGCGCTCCTTCCTGGAGCGCTACGTGGTTACCGAGGAGCTGCTCGCGGTCGGCGCACCGGTGTGGGCGCACTGGGTAGCAGACCGACAAAGCGGGCCGGTGCTGCTGCGTTACGCCCGCGAGGAGATCCGCCGCGACATCCTGCCGAGAATCGTGCGCGGCGAATGCTATTTCTGCATCGGCATGAGCGAGCCGGATTCGGGATCCGATCTGTTCGCGGCGCGCTCGAGCGCGCGCCGCGCCGATGACGGTTGGCGCATCAACGGACGAAAAATCTGGACCAGTAACGCGCATCGATCGCATTACATGATTGCGCTGCTGCGCACCTCGCCGCCCAGCGAGGACAACCGGCGTCACGGACTGAGCCAGTTTCTCATCGACATGCGTACCCCCGGGATTACCGTCAATCCCATCTACAACATGACCGGAAACCACGATTTCAACGAGGTCGTGTTCGACGACGTCGTGATTCCCGATAACTGTCTCATCGGCGAAGCCGACATGGCATGGAAGCAGGCGACCAGCGAGCTCGCCTACGAACGCAGCGGCCCCGAACGGTTTCTCGAGACCATCTACGTGCTCTACGAGCTCATCGATCTGGCCGCGCTCAATCCGGGCGAACGCATCACCGAGGGCATCGGTCGACTGGTGGCCCAGCTCGCCACGCTTCGCAACATGTCACTGTCGGTCGCAGGAATGCTCGAAGCCGGCGAGTTGCCGGAGATTGAGGCGGCACTCGTCAAGGAGCTCGGCACCAATTGGGAGCAGGCGCTTCCGGCAAGAGCGCGCGATCTCGCACCCGTCGGACGCGAGACGGCGGGCAATCGCATGAATTTTGATCAAACCCTAGCCTACGCGACCCTGATCGCACCGAAGCTCACCATTCAGGGCGGCACGCGCGAGATCCTGCGCGGTATCATCGCGCGCGGATTGGGCCTGCGCTGAGACGCTGCATCCGTGCCGGATCTCGACGCGCTCTTCTGGCCACGTTCCATTGCGCTCATCGGCGCCTCCCCGGATAAGAGCGGGATTCGCGGGCGCATCGTCGATGCGGTGCGCCAGCACGGATTCGACGGGCCGCTGTATCCCGTGAGCCGCACGCATGACTCCATCGATGGGCTGCGAGCCTACGCTTCCGCGGGGGCGCTGCCCGAGGCGGTGGATCTCGCCATTGTCACCATCCCCGCCGTTTACGTCGCCGACGCCCTTACGGCATGCGGTGAACGCGGCGTGCGCGCCGCGGTGATCATCAGCTCGGGCTTCGCCGAGGAGCGGAGCCCGGACGGCGTCGCTCGCGAGGACGCGATTCGCAGAGTAGCCGAGCGCTACGACATGGCGGTGCTCGGACCGAACGGCGAAGGCTTCATGAACTCGGCCATGCCGCTCACCGCGTCGTTCAGCCCGACGGTGTTCGACGTCGAGGGCGGGCTGACCCCGAGCGCGTCGAGCGCCGGCGGCATCGCCGTCGTCTCCCAAAGCGGCGGCATCGGCTTCTCGTTCTTCAACCGCGGACGCCCGAAGGAGCTGCGCTTCAGCTTCGTGGTCAGCATGGGCAACGAGGCGGGGCTCGAAGGGCTCGACGTCATCGACTACCTGCTCTGTGACGACAACTCCACTGTCGTGCTCGGCTTCATCGAGGGATTTCGAACACCAGCGAAGTTCGCCCGCGTCGCTCGTCGCGCCGCGAGCCTGCGTAAGCCGCTGGTGCTCGTCAAGGTCGGCGGCTCCGAAGCGGGTGCCGAGGCGGCCGCCTCGCACACGGCATCCCTGGCCGGCTCCCATCGTGCCTACCAGGCCATGTTCCGGCGCTACGGGGTCGTACCCGGGCGCGACGTGGATGCGATGATCGACACCGCCGCGTGCTTCTCGTATTTCCGCGATCGCCTTCCGAAGGGCAAGCGCGTCGCCATACTCACGCCCTCGGGGGGCGCCGGTATCTGGCTGGCGGACGTGTGTGAGGCGCACGGGCTCGAGGTGCCGGAGCTCGACCCCGAGACCCGCGCAGCCATCGATCGCCTGCTGCCCGCCTACGGCACGTCGCGCAATCCGGTGGACGTGACCGCCCAGGTCATCTTCAAGCTCGGCTATGCGCCGGTGCTCGAGCTGATCGCAGCCTCGCCGAATGTCGACGCGGTGCTGGTCGCCGGCTCCCTCGGCTTGTTGAAATACGTCAAGCCGCAGCTCGAAGCCCTGACCCGCCTAGGCCAAAACATCGACATTCCGGTGATCTTCTGCGCCTATACCCTCGCGCATCCGGAGGCGCTGGCGCTGCTGGCGCGCGCCGGCTTTCCGTGCCTCACCAGCATGCCGAATGCGGCGCAGGCTATCTCGGCGATGGCCGACTATCGACATTTTCTCGAACGCTTCGAAACGGACCGTGGCGAGACGCCGACACCGCTAGCGTTTCCTGCGTCCGTTGCCAAGCGCCTTACAGGCGGCGCGCGTGTTCTGTGCGAGCACGAGGCCAAGTCCGTGCTCGCGGAGCTCGGCGTTGCGCAATTTCGCGACACGCTCGCCGCCAGTGAATCCGAGGCCGTGTCCGCGGCCCTCGAGCTCGGGCGGCCGGTAGCCCTCAAAGTTCAGTCTCCCGACATCAGTCACAGGCATCAGGCCGGCGCCGTGGCCCTCGGCTTGCGCGAAGAGCAGGCCATTCGCTCGGCCTATCGATCCGTTCTGGAGAACGCGCGACATCATCATCCCGACGCGGACATTCACGGCGTGCTGGTTTCACCGATGAGCGACGACGGTGTCGAGATCATCATCGGTGCCAGCCGCGATCCGGATTTCGGACCTTTGGTCGTCATCGGCGCGGGCGGAACGCTCGTCGAGGTGCTGGACGACGTCATCGTGTTGCCGGCACCGGTGAGCCGATCCCAAGTGCTTGACCTGCTCCACGACTGGAAGGGGAAGCGGCTGCTCGACGGAACTGCAGGTATACCGGCTGCGGATATCGATGCGCTCGTCGACTTGACGGTGCTGGTGTCGCGTTTCGCTGCGGCGGCAGGCAGTGTGTCGTCTCTGGACCTGAACCCGGTCATCGTTCACCGCCGCGGCCAGGGCGTGAGCGTGGTCGATGCGTTGATCGTAACCGATGCCGGCAATGCCACTGGCAACCACCCACTGGCTGCGGACTGACCCGCTGCGCACGAATGTGATACACCCGTGTATCGGCCTCAGTCCCCTCCCCTTCATCTCCAGGGGGAAAGACGGCGTGGGGGTGTAGACGAGGAGTGCCGGGCGAGCGCTTCGGCGTTGCAAAATTCTTCACACCTACCTCAAAAAAACGGAAGGCACGCGTCCATGAGTAACGACACCACGCTCACGATCGCCGAGAAGGTGGCGACCATCGAGATTCACCGACCACCGAATAACTTTTTCGACTTCGACCTCATTCGTGAAATTGCCGACACCTACGAAAGGCTCGACGACGACGAACGCTGCCGCGCCATCGTGTTGTGCTCCGAAGGCAAGCACTTCTGCGCCGGCGCCAATTTTCAAAGCCGCGAATCCTGGGGACCGGAGCAGCTCGACGAACAGGCGCGCCAGCTCTACGTGGAAGCCGTGCGCGTGTTCAGCGCACGCAAGCCCGTCATAGCCGCGGTTCAGGGTGCGGCTGTCGGCGGCGGCCTGGGACTCGCGCTTTCAGCGGACTTTCGCGTCACCTGCGTGGAGGCACGCTTTTCCGCGAACTTCGCCCGGCTCGGATTTCATCAGGGTTTCGGACTGAGCGTGACCCTTCCCCGCGTCATCGGACACACGAAAGCGAGTCTGATGCTGTTCACCGGTCGCCGCGTGAGGGGCGACGAGGCGGTGGCCATGGGCCTCGCCGACGAGCTGGTCGCGCATGCGCAAGTGCGCCAACGCGCCCATGCGCTCGCGCAAGAGATTGCCGGCTCCGCGCCCCTCGCGGTCGAGTCAATACGGGCGACCCTGCGATCCGGGCTCGCCGAGGAGATCGCGCGCATCACCGAGCACGAGCTCGCCCAGCAAAGCCGGCTGCGCACCAGCGCCGACTTCCGCGAAGGCATTGCCGCCATGGCCGAGCGGCGGCCACCGAGTTTCAAGGGGCGCTGACAGCAGCTACGCTTTCCGCATGGCGCGGTCAACGAGTATTCGCCAGGGGTTGCTGCGCAACCTGCTGCTGGTAATCATTCTGGTGGGCGGCGGTGTCGTTGCAGTCTCCATTTACGCCGCACGCCATGTGCTGGAGTCCTTCGCTCAGGAGGTCATCGATCACAATCTCACCGTGACGGAGGTGGAGCTGCGGCGTTTTTTCGAGCCCGTGGTCGCAGCACTTCACACGGCCGCCGACTGGGGTGAGAAAGGCCTCCTCGACGACGACCGGCCGCTGAAGCTCAATCCACTTTTTCAACCGCTGCTTACTCGGTTTCCCCAAGTGTCGAGTGTTGTCATCGCCGACGACACGGGCCGCGAGTACATGCTGATTCGCACCGCCGAAGGTTGGGAAAACCGCGAAACCCGCCGCTCGAAGTGGGGTTCGAAAACCCGATGGCATGTGTGGCGGGAAGACAGTGCGAAACCCGAGGTCGCGTGGAGGGAGCTCGATTACGATCCCAGAACCCGCCGGTGGTTTCAGGGTGCACTGCGCGCGCAGGTAGAGCTCGTGCCGGGGACCAATTCCACAGAGGGTCCGCGCATATTCTGGACAAAGCCGTATACCTTTTATACCACCGGGGCACCGGGCATGACCGTCGCGCTGCCATTCACAGAAGGCGGAAAGCGAAAGCGGATCATCGCGTTCGATATCTCGCTCGAAGATATTTCACGCTTTACGAGCAAACTAAAGGTCGGCGGCGGCGGTGGCGTTGCTGTTTTCAGCAGCAACGATCGCGTCATCGGTGTGCCGAGACATCCGCGCCTCGCGAGTCCACAAGCGCAGCGCGAGGCGCTCTTGAAACGTTCCGTCAACTTCGGCTGGGTGCTGTCCAGCGAGGCTCATGACGCGCTCGCCTCGCGCAATTCTGCCGGCCGCGCCGTCCGGTTTTCAAACGAAGGTGAATTCTACTGGGGCCAACGCCGTCTGTTTGCACTTGGTCCCGAGCGAGCGCTGTGGATCGTCGCGCTGGTGCCGGAACAAGGCATTCTCGGCACGCTCGTAGAGCTCCGCACGTGGGTCTTGTCGATCATCGTCATCGTATTACTGATTGCGCTGGTGCGTATGTTCATGCTCTCGGAACGCTACAGTCAGCCTATCGAGGCGCTCGCCAGGGACACGGCGAGAATCACTCAGGGTGATCTCGAAGGCAGCGCTGGTATCGACTCGAACGTCACGGAGATCCAGGAGCTTGCCGACGCCCACGAGCGCATGCGTCAACGGCTGCGCTCACTGGTACGTATCGAGGACGATCTTCAGGTCGCGCGGCGCATCCAGCAAAGCGCGCTGCCCGACCGCATTCCCTACGTGGTCGGCTTCGACATCGACGCTTTCAGCGACTCTGCCGACGAAACCGGCGGCGACACCTATGATGTCGTCGGCTATCGCGTGGACGAGGACGGGCGCACCGTCGCACTGTCGGTGGACAACGCCGATCGCGCGTTACTGTTGCTCGCCGATGCCACCGGCCACGGCATTGGCCCGGCGCTCTCCGCCACCCAGATAAGGGCAATGTTGAGAATGGCGGTACGCTGCGGATCCACCCTCGAGCAAATCGTGCAGAACGTCAACCAGCAGCTTTGTGACGATCTTTACGGCGGCCGCTTCATCACGGCATGGCTGGCGATTGTGGATTCGAAGAGCGGAAGGCTCACGAGCTTCAGCGCCGGACAGGCTCCTATGCTGCATTTTCACGCCGATCGTCAGAAGACCGAGATCATCGAGGCGGATGCGCCGCCCTTCGGAATACTCCGCGATCTTGTAGTGCCTTCGAATTCGGGCCGCACACTGCAGCCCGGCGACATATTCGCCGTCATCTCCGACGGAATACTGGAAATGTCGAATGCCGAGGGAAATCCGTTCGGTGTCGATCGAGTCGCGGAAGTCATCGCGCGTCACCATGAAGGGACCGCGGGTCTCATCGTAACGCGGTTACGTCAGGCGGTTGCTCAGTTCACGCCGGGCATGAAGTCACTCGACGACCGCACGGCCATCATCGTCAAACGCGATCTCGCCTGAGGTTTAGCGGCGTTACACAATCTCTCACGCCACCATGGGCGGTGGTTTCGAACGCCGCACGCCATGCAGGGTCAGCGCCGCAATCGAGGCCAGCAGAATTGCCCCTCCCAACAACGTGAGCCGGCTCGGTTGCTCGGCAAACGCGAGCCACACCCAGATTGGGCCGAGTATCACCTCGGTCAACGAAAGCAGGGTGAGCTCGGCAGCGGGCACGTGGCGCGAGCCGAGCGTGAACAGCAACAGTCCACCGCCGATTCCGACGGCGCCGTAGGTAAATGACAAACCGATATCGCGGAGCGGAATCACAAGGCCGGTGCCCGTGAACAGACAAATTGCTGCGGAGATGATGCCACTGATAATGCCCGCGAACAGCACGGCCGGCACCATGTCCACTCTGCGCCCGTGGCGCAGTGCCACCGAAAAGCCCGCGAATCCGAGTGCCGCACCGAGCGCCGCCAAATCGCCGAACAGATTACTCTCTGCGATGCCCTCGCCGATCATGACGGCAACCCCGGCGAATGCGCCCAGCATCGCAAGCCAGGTGGCGCCGCTCACGCGCTCGCCGATCACCAGCCAGCCTAGCAGGGCCGCGGCGAAGGGGGCCGCGCTCAGCAGGAACAACGTATTGGCGACCGTCGAATTGTTGATGGAGAAAACGAATCCGACAAACGCGCAGGCAAGAAAGGCCCCTGCCAGCACGCCCGTCCAACCGGCAGCGTGCAACGTCGCCCAGACGCGGCCCGGATAACGCACCACCAGCACCAGCAAAAGAACGGCCACGAGCGCCGCCGCGCGGTAGGTGAGGAACTGCCATTCGGTGGCCATCTCCAGCAGACGAATCAGGGGACCGCCGATGCTCAGGACCACGCCGGACAGCAGCACCAGGCCGCGGCCGCGCAGGAAGCCGACATCCGCGACGGTGGTGACCACCACGCTCATCGTCCGATCA
>JBFICP010000069.1:0-13895 GCA_041581935.1 Gammaproteobacteria bacterium
CGATCGGCGAGCCTTTCGCCCATGCGCAACCGGGCCTTGTAAACCGACACGTCGTCGATGATCGAATCCGGGCGCGCCAGATATACGTACTCGAATATGCACGGTGAATAGACCGGGTTGTCCGCGCACTGGCGCGTGTGCGCCGTGGCGTTGGTGTCGATGTAGATGGCTTCGCCCGGCTCGAGGTCGCGCGCGAGTTCGAAGCCGAGAGCATCGAGCGCGACGCTCTCCGAAGCGACCATGTATTCGCGACCTTCCTCGGTATCCCGGTAGCCGAAACAAACCGGGCGTATGCCGAACGGATCGCGGAATGCGACCACGCCGTGACCGACGATCATGGCAATCGCTGCATAGCCGCCGAGGCATCGCTTGTGCACTCCGGACACCGCCTTGAAGACGTCGTTTTCGTCGATACGGAGCTTGCCGAGATTCATGAGCTCGTGGGCAAACACGTTCAGCAGAATCTCGGAGTCCGATTCGGTATTGATGTGGCGCCGGTCGTCCCGGAACACATCACGCATCAGCTGCTCGGCGTTTATGAGATTGCCGTTGTGGGCTAGCGTGATGCCGTAGGGAGAGTTGACATAAAAAGGCTGTGCCTCGGTGGAGGATGCGCGCCCGGCGGTCGGATAGCGGATATGCCCGATACCCATGTTGCCGTGCAGTCTCAGCATGTGCTTGGTGCGGAACACCTCGCGAACGAGGCCATTGTCCTTGCGCTGATGCAACCGCTCACCTTCGCAGGTGGCGATGCCCGCCGCGTCCTGGCCGCGGTGCTGAAGCACGGTCAACGCATCATAGATCGTCTGGTTGACGCGGCTTCTGGCAACGATTCCGACGATTCCACACATGTCGAATAGCCTACCTCGGATCAGTACTGGAAGAGTGCGGCGACATCTGGCGGTAGCAGGGAGCGGATTTCAATCGCCAACACCTGGAAGTGGGGCAGAAACAGGGACTCCCGCCACCACGGGTCCTTGGGCAGCGCCGTGAGTCCGGCGAACAGAACGAGTATGGCCACGATGACGATGCCCCGGGCGATTCCGAACACGACCCCAAGCGCGCGATCGGTACCGGTGATCTCCGTCTTGTTGACGATGAGACGCACGAAATACATGACGACGGCAGTGACCACCAAGGTCAAAACGACGATGGCGAAGAATGCCACGGCGTGGCGTATCGAGGGCTGCGTGATAGTTTTTGCAAACAGCGCACTCACGTCGTCGGCGAACGTGAGCGCCAGCCAGAATGCCAGCACCCAGCCGAGCAACGATATGGCTTCGCGCAGGAAACCACGCAGCACGCTGATCGCGGCGGACACCACCAGAATGGCGAGAATAGCGTAGTCCACCCAAATCATGTCGCGGAAGGAAGCAAGTGACTTACCGCGTTGTCCATACGTTTCCGGATTGGCGGGGCGCGATTGTACCAGAGGGCCGAATGGGTCGATACGGCGGACGCCTAGCCGGAATGCTCCACCACGATACCCTTCAGCTTGGTCTCGGCGAGCAGCTTCTTCAGCATCTTCTCGGCCTCGGCTCGATCCCGCTGTGGTCCGACATAGACCCGCGTGATCGAGCCGGTGGTCTCCACGAATGCCGTGTAGCCGTTCGCGAGCAGCTTGTCGCGCAACCCGCGCGCGTTCTCGGCCTTGGAGAAGCTGCCGAGTTGCACGACGAATCCCGACGTGACGGCTTTAGTTTCGGGAGCGGGGGCGGCGGCCCGCTCGGGTGTCCCGGCAGGTGGCGCGGGCACTGCAGCCTCGATTGTCGGTGCCGGCGCAACCGTGTTGCTGTCGAGAGGTACGACTCGGGCGGGCCCATCCGCCGGTGGCGGCGTGACCGGCCGCTCGAGGCGTTGCGGAGCTTCGTGGTCTTGATCGAGCAGCATCGGGACAAAGATGACGGCGGCCGCCACGAGCACCGAGGCACCCACCAGACGTTGCTTCAGCCGTTCATCCATATCGACACTGTCCGCAGCCGATTTTCACGCCGTCGCCCGCAAGGCTTCGCGGGCGGTCGCGAACGAGCCGAAGGCGATCACTCGGTCACCGCTTCGCGCCGCCGCCATTGCCGCCTTCCACGCGCTGCCGACATCGGCGTGCGCACTCACGGGCCGGGCCGGAAACTGCCGGCGAAGCTCGCCCGCGAGTTGCTCACCGCTTCGACCCCGCGGCCCTGAGAGGCCCGCGGCATACCACTCATCCACTGCATCGCCGACGGCGCCGGCGACCGCGTGCAGATCCTTGTCCGAGAGGATGGCGAATACGGCGTGGTTGCGCCGCGCTGGCGGACGCCCGGCGAGCGTCGCAGCGAGCGCTCGCGCCGCCTGCGGGTTGTGAGCGACATCGATCAATCGCTCCACCGCGCCCGTGAAAATCTGCTGGCGGCCCGGCAACCACGCCTGGGCAATTCCGTCTTTTACGGCCGTCTCGTTCACGCTCACCCGCGGCTCGAGCAGCCGCAGAGCCATCAGCGCGGCCGCCGCGTTGGCGAATTGGAAGGCGCCGCCCATGGCGGGCTCCGCGAGACTCCCATAGCGCCGCCCGGGCCCCTGCCAGGACCAGCCACCCGCGTCGCGCTCGAGCGCGTACTCCACGTCGAGAGTGTGCAACGCGCTGCCGAGTGCGCGGGCGTGCGCGACGAGGCTTTGCGGAGGCGACGCGTCGCCATATACCGAGGGCCGACCGGGACGGAAAATTCCGGCTTTCTCGCGACCAATCGACTCGCGATCCGTCCCGAGCCAGTCGGTGTGATCCACGTCAACCGTCGTCACCACCGCCACGTCGGCGTCGATGAAATTGACCGCATCCAGGCGCCCGCCGAGTCCCACCTCCAGCAGCGCCACACCGACCCGCGAGCGGCGGATGATGTCGAGTGCCGCGAGCGTGCGATACTCGAAAAATGTGAGCGCAACGCCGTTGCGAGCGCGCTCGACGGTCTCAAATGCGGCGATCAGCTCGGCGTCCGACACCTCGCGCCCGTCGAGACGCAGCGTTTCGTTATAACTTTGCAGGAAAGGCGAGGTATAAGCGGCGACTCGGTGGCCGGCGCGCTCCAGGATTGCGGCGAGAAAGGCCACGCAGGATCCCTTGCCGTTGGTGCCGGCGACGGTCACGACCGGCATCGGTAGCGCCTCGAGCCCCATGCGGCGCGCAACGGGCGCCAGGCGGTCCAGGCCCAGATCCACCTGCCGGGGATTGAGACTTTCCTGCCAGCTCAGCCAGTCCTCGAGGTCGAATTCCGCCGTGGCCGAGCCGTCGATGGTGGACGTGTGTTGCACCCTCAGGGCGTTGGTTGATGCTTCAACATGGCGAGCAGGCTGGCGATGCGATCTCGCATCTCGCGGCGATCGATTATCAGATCCACCGTGCCGTGCTCGAGAAGAAACTCGCTTCGCTGAAACCCCTCCGGGAGCTTTTCGTTGACCGTCTGCTCGATGACCCTTGGGCCGGCGAAGCCGATCAGCGCGCCGGGCTCGGCGATGTTGACGTCGCCGAGCATGCCGAGGCTCGCCGAAACTCCGCCGGTGGTCGGATCGGTGAGCACCGAGATGAAGGGCAAACCCGCCTCGCCGAGACGCGCCAGCGCGGCACTGGTCTTGGCCATCTGCATGAGTGCGAACACACCCTCCTGCATGCGCGCACCGCCGCTTGCGGAAAAGCATACCAGGGGCACGCCATGCTCTATGGCCGTGGTCGCGCCCCTGGCGAAACGCTCGCCGACCACCGAACCCATGGAACCGAGACGGAAACGCGATTCAAATGCAGCAGCGACCAACGCCACGCCCTTCACACGCCCCATCATCACCACCATTGCGTCTTTCTCGCCGGTGGCCCTCTGGTCCTGCACAAGTAGATCCCGGTACTTTTTGCCGGCGCGAAATTTGAGGGGATCCACGGGCGACACCTCGGCGCCGATTTCGATGCGGGGCTCCGCGTCCAGAAACTGATCCAGGCGTTTGCGCGCACCAATGCGCATGTGATGAGAGCATTTCGGACAGACGTCGTAGTTACGCTCGAGCTCGGCCTTGTAGAGCACGCCCCCGCACTCTTGACACTTGCTCCACAAGCCTTCCGGAACCGTGCGTTTGTTGCCGCCTTCGGTGCGGATGCGCGATGGCAGGAGCTTCTCGAACCAGCTCATGGTCGTGCATCCATGGCGGTGCGCATCGACGCAAGAAGCGCAGCAGTCTCCTCGGGAATCCGAGATGGGGCTTCCATCGACTCCTCCATCCTGGTGATCAGCGCGCTGCCGACGACGACCGCGTCGCTGACACCGGCAACCCTGGCAGCGGCTTCGCCGTCGCGAATACCGAAGCCGACACCCACCGGCAGATTCGTGAGCGCCTTGATGCGCTTCACCCGTGACTCGACATCCGCCAGGTCCAGATGACCGGCCCCGGTAACGCCTTTCAAAGATACGTAGTAAACGAATCCGCTCGCCTGGGCGCAGATTCGCTCGATGCGCGCATCGTCACTCGTCGGTGCGAGCAAGAATATGAGATCGATGCCCTGTGCGCGCAGTGCGGCACGGAAGTCATCGGCCTCTTCCGGCGGCAGATCCACAGTCAAAACGCCGTCGACGCCGGCCTGCGCGGCGTCGCGCGCAAATCGCTCGTAGCCGGCGACTTCGAACGGGTTCAGGTAGCCCATCAAGACCACCGGCGTCTCGCCGTCCCGTTGGCGAAACTCGGCAACCATCGACAGCACCCGTTTGAGTGTCATGCCCTTCGCCAGAGCCCGCTCGCTGGCCCGTTGGATAACCGGGCCGTCGGCCATCGGGTCGGAGAACGGCACACCCAGCTCGACGATGTTCGCGCCGGCGTCGACCAGCGCGTGCATCAGCGGCACGGTGATCGAAGGCTCGGGATCGCCGGCGGTGACGAAGGGCACCAGTGCCCGACGATCTTTCTCGCGCAGCCGTTCGAAGGTCGCCGCGATGCGGCTCATAGCGGCATGCCTTCAATGGCGGCCACCGTCTCAATGTCCTTGTCGCCGCGACCGGAAAGGTTGACGATGATGATGTCTTCGGCATCCATGCCCGGCGCGAGCTTGGCCGCATAGCTCAACGCGTGACTGGATTCCAACGCCGGGATGATGCCTTCGGCGCGGGTGAGCGCGTGAAAAGCCGCAAGCGCCTCGTCGTCGTTGATGGCAACGTAGGTGGCCCGCCCGGAATCCTTCAGCCAGGCGTGCTCGGGACCGACGCCCGGGTAATCGAGGCCCGCCGATATCGAGTGCGCCGGTACGATCTGGCCATCGGCGTCTTCCAGCAGATAGGTGCGGTTGCCGTGCAGCACGCCGGGGGCACCAGCGCTCAGCGGCGCAGCGTGGCGCCCGGTGTCGACACCCTCACCCCCTGCCTCGACACCGTACATGGCGACCTCGGCATCGTCGATAAAAGGATAGAAAAGACCCATGGCGTTGGAGCCACCGCCGACGCAGGCGATCAGGGCGTCGGGAAGCCGTCCGGCCTGCTCCAGAATTTGCTCGCGCGCCTCGCGGCCGATGACCGCATTGAAGTCGCGCACCATCGCAGGGTAAGGGTGGGGACCTGCAACCGTGCCGATGATGTAATAGGTATCGTCGACATTGGTCACCCAGTCGCGCATGGCCTCGTTCAATGCATCCTTGAGCGTCTTCGAGCCCGACTCCACCGAAACCACGCGTGCGCCCAGCAGCTTCATTCGATAAACATTGGGCGCCTGACGCTCGATGTCCTCCGCACCCATGTAGACGACGCATTCGAGACCGAGCCGCGCTGCCACTGTGGCGGTGGCAACGCCGTGCTGGCCGGCACCGGTTTCGGCGATGATGCGGGTCTTGCCCATGCGTTTTGCGAGCAGCGCCTGTCCGACGGTATTGTTGACCTTGTGAGCGCCGGTGTGGTTGAGATCCTCGCGCTTCAAAAACACCCGAGCACCGCCGAGCTGCTTCGACCAGCGCTCGGCAAAGTAAAGCGGTGAAGGACGCCCGACGTAGTGGCGCAGGTCGGCGTCGAGCTCGGCGAGGAACTCGGGGTCTTTCAGATAGCGCTCATAAGCTTCGCGCAGCGCCGCTACGGGCCCCATGAGGGTCTCGGCGATGAAGACGCCGCCGTAGGGCCCGAAATGCCCTTTCTCGTCGGGAAGAGTTCCGGCGATGCGGCTTTCAGCCGGTTCGTTCAGCAAACGCGACACGATCCACCTCTTGTATAAATTTTGCGATTCGGGCGGCGTCCTTGATGCCGGGCGATTGCTCGACGCCGCCGCTGACATCCACGCCAAAGGGGCGCAACCGAGTAATCGCATCCGCCACGTTGGCCGGCGTGAGTCCGCCGGCGAGCACGATCGGCAGCGCGATATCCACTGGCACCAGCCGCCAGTCGAACGTTCGCCCCGATCCACCCCACAGCTTTTCGTCGTGGCTGTCGAGCACCAACGCCCTGGCGTTCGCATAGCGCTTCGACACCGCATGCAGATCCACGTTGTCGTTGACGCGAATGGCTTTCATGTACGGCATTCCACTTCGCTCGCAGTCGGACGGCGGTTCGTCACCGTGGAACTGCAGCACATCGAGCTTCACGCGCTCGGCGACGCGCGCCACCGTATCCTCGCTCTCGTTGACGAACAGCCCGACGACGGTGACGAACGGCGGCAAGGCCCGACGGATGGCGATGGCCTGATCGATGTCGACCGAGCGCGGACTCGGTGCGTAGAACACCAGTCCGATGGCGTCAGCCCCCGCGGCAGACGCGGCGAGACCATCCTCGATGCGCGTGATCCCGCAGATTTTCACGCGCGTGCGAGCACCCGCGTGGACACGCGTCGGTCGACCCGTAATCGGCGTCGCCATGGCACCAACACGGTCGCTCATCTCTGGTCGATCCTCCCGGGAACGGCACGCAGGAAAGCGATTGAGGTTACCAAAGCAGCCACTCGGGCGAAACCGCGGGCAGTCCGTGCTCGGGCGCATAATCGATGCGGATCAGGTACAACCCCACGGGCGGCGCGGTAACCGCGCCAAGGGTGCGATCGCGCTCGGCGAGCAACTGCCTGGCCCACTCCGGCTGGCGTTTTCCCTTGCCGATTTCCATCAGAACCCCGGCAATGTTGCGCACCATATGCTGTAGAAACGCGTTCGCCGCGATATCGATGATGACCAGCGGCCCGTGTCGGCGCACCTCGAGGGTCGCGACGGTGCGCACTGCGCTTTTCGCCTGGCAACCGGCCGCTCGGAAGGACGAGAAGTCGTGCTCACCGACGAGATGGCTGCCGGCCGCCTGCATGCTTGACGCATCCAACGGCGCGCGCTCCCAGGCAGCGCGACTGCGCAGCAGCGCCGGTCTTTCGCGACGGTTGTCAATCACGTAGCGGTAGTGACGACGCAGCGCCGAGTAGCGGGCGTGGAAGTCGTCGGCCACCGGCCGGGCCCAGCGAACGCTCACGTCGCCGGGCAGGTTGCTGTTGGCTCCGAGCACCCATTCGTGGCTGGCCCGCTCGGCGCGTGAATCGAAGTGCACGACCTGGGCGAGGGCGTGCACACCGGCGTCGGTGCGCCCCGCACACACCGTTCTCACCGGCGTGTCGGCGACGCTCGAAAGGGCGGCCTCCAGCGCCGCCTGCACGGTGCGCCGCTGCGGCTGGCTTTCCCAGCCGGAAAAATCGCTGCCGTCGTATTCGACGCCGAGTGCGATTCTCATAAGGTTGAAGCCCGGAGCATCGAGGCCGGGGCACTCTTGGCAAGCGAGTTATCAGCTCAGGACGATGCGAGCTTGCCGAGCAAGCCCATAGCGGCCTTCTTCTGGGACGCATTACCTTCGGCGAGAACCTCGTCGATGATGCCCTTGGCACCGTCGGTATCGCCCATGTCGATGTAGGCCTGGGCCAGATCGAGCTTGGTCTGGATCTCGTCCACCTCGCCGGTGAGGCCGCCGCCGAGCATCAGCGTGTGCCCGTCGTCGGACTTCGAGCCCTGCGACGACTCCTGTGCGGGTATGTCGCGAAGCATGAACTGGGTCGATTCGTACTCATCGGAAGCCGCGGCGTCCTGGCTCTTCTCGGCATCGAAATCCAGATCGATCTCCGGGAACTCTTCGGCCGCTGCGGCGGGCTCCGGCTCCGGGGTCGGCGGAATCAGATCGGAGCCGTCCAGGCTGAGCGCCATGTCGTCCTGGGAGCCAGCGACATCGTCGTCGTCGAAGATACCTTCGAAAGCGGTATCCACGCCGGTCGACGACTCGCCGCCATCTCCGGCGTCCATGTCGAGATTGAGATCCATGCCGAGATCCGAGATGGCCGAGTCCGCAGCGTCGAACTCCGGACTGTGGAGCTTGACCGTATCCAGCTCTTCGTCGTCAGCCGGTAGCCCGGTTTTGAGATCGAGCTTGACCGTCTCGTCGGTGACCTCGTCACCGCCCAGATCGGCACCGCCGGCCACATCCATGCCGGTGCCGTCATCGTCCAGGTCGAGTCCGAAATCGAGTGCGTCGTCCGCGGCCGAGCCGGCGCTCGCGTCGACGCTGTCACCACCGATGTCGAATCCCGGGCCGGAAACTGCCGCATCGACGGCCGTCAAATCGTCGCTGGCATCGAAATCCAGGCCCGAGAGCTGGGATCGGCTGGCGGCGCCCGGCGCGTCGGCATCGAGATTGAGATCGAGCGCGGTGAACTCGGCGTCCGTGCTGAGCGCGCTGGAGTCGACCCCCTCGGACTCCGCACCGATACCTTCGAGGTCGAAATCGAGATCGCTCAGGTCGGCGGTGGCGGGCGGCTCTTGCGCAATAGCCCCCGCGGGCGCTTCGGGCGGCACCTGGCTGTCGATGAGCGTGCCCTCGCCGAGACTTTCGAGATCGAAGTCGAGATCGTCGTCGCCTCTGGAAACACGCTCGGGTAACGGTGTTTCGGTGCTGGGTCCTTCGGTGCCGCCCGCGGACTCGTCGATGCCGCTCAAATCGAAATCCATACTGGCGGACGCGGCGTCGGCGGTCTCCGCGGCATCACCCAGATCGAAGTCGACGCTGCTACCACCGCCCCCGCCCGTGGTGGCCGGCTCTGCCTCTCCGATGCTCGTCAGGTCCAGATCCAGGCCCGACTCTTCGCGGGGCTCGCCGCTGGCCGCCTGATCGAATCCGAGGTCGAAGTCGAGACTGGACTCGCCGGAGGTCGCCTCGGTCTGGGTGCCGTCGGCCTCGAAACCGAGATCGAAGTCGACGGAGCTCGAATCGTCGCTGCCGCCGACGCTGCTGGCCGGTACCGTGGCCGGTGAGTCCGCGTCGCCACCGGTGACGTCGAAGACCACGTCCTGATCCTCGGGAACGGTGCTTTCGGCTTCGGAGAACAGCTCCCGCCCCGGTGACATGTCCTGCCACATCTTGCGCGCTTCGCCCATCAACGGGCTGTCGGCGCCGACCGCGTCCTGCAGTTCGCGGGCGCTCGACTCGAACGATCCGATATCCTTCGCGGCGTAAAATACTTCGAGCAGGCGCAGCTTGTACTCGTTGCGATCCGGATACTGGGCGATGGCGCTGCGCACCAGTTCCTCGGCTTGGTCGTAGCGCTCGTAGGCGAGGTAGACGTTGACCTCGGTGAGCGGATCGTCATCGGATGCGCCGGCCGCGGTCGCATCCGCCGCCCCGGGCGGCGCAATGTGGGTGGCCTCCATCGGGTCTTCCGCCGCGGCCTGGACCTGAGGCTCAGCCCGCTCGTCGCTGAGATCCATGCCCTCGAGCTCGGAGATCGCGGTCTCCTCGCCGGCCTCATCCGGCAGATACGGCTCACCGTCCTCGTCGTAGAGAAGGTCACTCTCGTCGAGGCTGCCCAGATCCAGCTCGCCCAAGTCCTCGGCGTCCTCGGCACCGCGGCGCCGACGCCACAGGGCCGCGCCTCCCAGGACCACCAGCAGTCCACCCAGCCCGGCGCCGAGCAGCACCGGATCCACCGGCAGGCTGTCGAGAATCGACTCGACAAACGACGGCTGCTGCGGCGGCGGCGCCTTGCTGCGTTTCTTCTTTTCCTCAGGCTGTGCGGCCGGCTGCGATGGCTGCGTCGCGGCGACCGTCTCGGGCGGTGTCTCCGGTGGCGTCTCGACGATCGGCGCCTCCTGAATGACGGGTTCGGGGGGTGTCGCGGCCACCGGCTCCGGCGGCGTCTCGACGACCGGCTCCGGCGGCGTTGCGATCACCGGTTCCGGCGGCGTCTCGACAATCGGCTCCGGCGTCGTTGCGACCACCGGTTCCGGCGGTGTCTCGACGACGGGCGCCACAGCCGCGCCGGCTGCCGCCGCTTCCGCGCGCGCCTGGTCGGCGGCGGCTCGCAGCTCGTCGGCCTCCTTCTCCAGATTCTCGAGCATCTGCTGGAGGGCCGCGATGTTGTCGTCGCGCAGCTCGATGGCCCGCTGCAGGTCGGTGACGATGCCTTCGAGCTCGGCGACGCGGCTGCCGAGCTCTTCCGCCTCGCGGGCCTTGGCGTCGGCTTCTTCACGGGCGAGCACCAGCTCCTGCTGCGTGCCCGCGGCCTCGGAGCCGCCCGTCGACGCGCTGCCCACGCCCTCGGTGCCCTGGCCGCCCGAGACCAGCGCCAACCGGCCACCGTCGTCGCTCGATTCGGGCGCGGCCGGCTCAGTCGGCGGCTGTGCCTGGGACTCGCTCGTCTGACCGCTGGACTCGGTGCCGGTGCTAGCCGCTGGCTCGGCCGCGGCAACGCTGCTGCCCTCGGGCGCTGCAGGCGCGGCGGACGCGAGACCCTGACGGTATTGCTGCCAGGCGTCGTGCTGGCGCATGACCTCCGCGAGCACGACCTGACGATCGGCGCTTCCGAATTGCGATACGTCCGGAATGCGCAGCACCGTGCCGGCACGCAGGGCGTTGATGTTGGGAATGTTGAATGCGTCCGGGTTGGCGCTGAGCATGGCCAGCATCATGCGCTGGATGCTCACCGAGCTGTCCGGCCGGTAGCGCTTGGCCAATGACCACAGGGTATCGCCGTACTGCACGTCGTAGGGATTGGGCAGATCTCCCGCTTGCACCGGCATGGGCGCCGGTGCCACCGCCGGCGCGGGCTCCGGCGCCGGCATGGGCTCGGGGGCCGCCACCGGCTCGGGCGCCGGGGCGGGCTCGGCACTCGGTGCCACCGCCATGCTCGGCTCCGGTTCGGGTTGCGGTTCCGGCACCGGGGCGGGCGCGGGGACCGGCGCAGGGGCCACCGCCGTGGAGGCGCTCGGCTGTACCGGCGCGACCGGGCGGGCCTCGGACGTCGCCGGCTCCGGCGCGGCGCGGGTGGGCGCCGGAACCGGAACCGGCGCCGGGGCGGATGGCTCCTGCAGAGCTCTTGCCTGGATCTCGGCGAGGTCCTTCTTGGCCTGTGTGGATATGGCCGCGCCGTAGACCGGCGGATCGAGGAGAATCGTGTACTCGCGAACGATGCGTCCGCGTGGCCAGGTCACCTCGATCAGAAAGTTGAGAAACGGCTCGACGACCGGATCCCGGGTCGTAATCTCGATATGACCGGAGTCGGGCCCGTCTTCCACGGTGGTGAACTTGAGCTTGGAAAGCTCGAACGGGCGCCCGACGCCGGCGCGCTTGAACTGCGCGGCGCTGGCGAGCTGAGCCTGCATGCTGTCGAGATCGCCACTTTGAAGCGCACTGAGAGCAATGCGCGCCCGCAACGGCTCATTGAGGGTCGAGTTGACCTCAATGTTGCCCAGGCCCAGCGCCCAAACGCCGGCGGGAACGAGCAATAGGAGGATCGAGAGGGCGGCAGCCCAGATCCGCATCGTCACATGTTCCATGCGCTACTACGAGTTGCCCAGCTTAGCTCCGGCGCCTCCAAACGGACCCGTTCAAACGCGAAAGACGCCGGACCTCGCCCCAGCGACGGGCCGTGGAGACAGTCGCAAATTGTCGAGATCCGGCCTGAAAATCACGCGATCGACGGCCGAACTACGTCTCGATTAACTAGAATGAGCTTTATGATTAGTCAGTAACTATAGCTTACAAAAAGTCTTTGACCAAAATTTCCGCGATCTGGATAGAGTTGAGTGCCGCCCCCTTGCGGACGTTGTCCGAGACCACCCAGAGATCCAGTCCGCGGGGGTGGGAAATGTCCTCTCGGATGCGTCCGACGAAGACCGGATCCTCGCCGGCAGACTCGGTGACCGAGGTCGGATAGCGCCCCTAGCCGGGCTCGTCGAGCACCACCACGCCGGGAGCCTCGGCGAGCAACCTGCGCGCCTCGTCGGCTCCGAGCTTCTCGCGGGTTTCAATATGCACAGCCTCTGAATGGCCGTAGAACACCGGAATCCGCACGCAGGTTGCATTCACCCTGATGGAAGCGTCACCCATAATCTTTTGCGTCTCCCACACCATCTTCATCTCTTCCTTGGTGTAGCCGTTGTCCATGAATACGTCGATGTGCGGCAACGCGTTGAAGGCGATCTGCTTCGGATACACGCTGCAATCGACGGGCTTATTGTTCAGCAACGCCGTTGTCTGCGCGGCCAACTCCTCGATCGCTTCGCGCCCGGTGCCGGAAACCGATTGATACGTAGCGACGTTGATGCGCTCGATGCCGACTGCGTCGTGAATCGGTTTCAACGCCACAACCATCTGGATGGTCGAACAGTTCGGATTTGCGATGATGTTACGCGCACTGTATCCCGCGACCGCGTCGGCATTGACTTCCGGCACTACCAGGGGAATATCCGCGTCATATCGAAACTGCGAGCTGTTGTCGATGACCACGCAGCCCGCGGCGGCGGCCCGCGGCGCATACTCGGCAGAAACACTGGCACCGGCAGAGAACAGTCCGAGGCGCACTTTCGAGAAGTCGAATTCCTCGAGCACTCCGACGCGTTCCATTGAGCCCCTGAACTCGATCTGTGAGCCGGCGGAGCGCTGACTTGCCAGGGGATACAAAGTGCCGACAGGAAAATTCCGCTCCTCCAATATGGCGATCATCGCTTCGCCGACGGCGCCGGTGGCGCCGACGACGGCGACGTCCATCATGTTGTTCATGGTGTCGTTTCCCTTCTAAAGAGCTTCGAGGACCGCGTCACCCATCTCGCGGGTGCCGACGATGCGGGTGCCACTCGACTGGATATCACGGGTTCGCAACCCGTGATCGAGAACCCGAGCGACGGCGCTCTCAATGCGTTCGGCGAGATGCGGCGCCTCCAGCGTATATCGCAGCATCATTGCAACCGACAGTATGGTTGCAAGCGGATTGGCGATGTCCTGGCCGGCGATGTCGGGCGCCGTTCCGTGAACGGGCTCGTACAGGCCTTTGCCCGTGTCGTCCATGGATGCCGACGGCAGCATGCCGATGGAGCCGGTGAGCATCGAGGCGAGATCGGAGAGTATGTCGCCGAACATGTTGCTCGTGACGAGAACGTCGAACTGACGCGGATCGCGAACCAGCTGCATGGCGGCATTGTCGACGTACATGTGGGAGAGCTCAACGTCGGGATAGTCGCCGGCAACGCGCTCGGCCACTTCCCGCCACAACTGGCTGACGTCCAACACGTTGCTCTTGTCCACCGAGCACACCCTGTTAGAGCGTTTTCTTGCCAGGTCGAAAGCCACCCGGCAAATTCTTTCGATCTCCGATTCTGTATAAACCAGAGTATTGAATCCCTGGCGCTGCCCGTTGTCGAGAGTGCGTATACCCCTCGGCTCACCGAAGTAGATGCCGCCGGTGAGCTCGCGCACGATCATGAGGTCGAGACCCGACACGACCTCCGGCTTAAGCGTCGAGGCGTGCGCGAGTTGCGCATAGGTGAGCGCCGGGCGCAGATTCGCGAACACTCCGAGCTCGGCGCGCAGCCGCAGCAACCCCTGCTCGGGACGCAAGCTTCGCTCGACCGAATCCCACTTCGGTCCGCCGACCGCGCCGAGCACAATCGCGTCGGCCTGACGGGC
>JBFICP010000070.1:0-13827 GCA_041581935.1 Gammaproteobacteria bacterium
AGGAAACGACAGCGTGGACGCAGATTTTTGGCACAGCCGCTGGCAGGACAATGCAATCGCGTTTCATCGGCTGGATACCAATCATTATCTCGAAAAGTATTTCGATCGCCTCGCGCTCGACAAGGGCGACGAGGTGCTGGTGCCGCTATGTGGCAAGAGCGTCGACATGCGTTGGCTCGCGCGTCGCGGTTGCAGCGTGACCGGGGTCGAGCTCAGTGATATAGCGGTTCGAGATTTTTTCAGCGAGCAGAATATTCCGGCAGTGGCGAGCGAGGAGGGTGCGTTTCAGATTCTGGAAGGAGGCGGTATCAGGCTGCTGTGCGGTGATTTCTTCGCTCTCGATGCGAGTCATACCGTCGGTGTCGCGGCGGTCTACGATCGTGCCGCATTGGTCGCGTTACCGCGCGAGATGCGCGTACGCTACGCAGAGCACTTGCTGTCGTTGCTCGCCCCGGAGGTACCTATTCTGTTGCTGACCTACGAGTACCCGGCGGGCGAAATCGACGGCCCGCCGTTCTCGGTTTCAGATGCCGAGGTGCGCGCGCTGTTCTCGAAGCGCCGGGTCACACACCTGGAGAGTCTCGATCGGCTCGGCGAGGAGCCCAGGCTTGCCGAACGGGGCGTCACACAGCTGATCGAACACGCCTTCATCGTGTCCGGTTGACGGGCGCCCCAGGGGCTGCGCGTGTTCCGGGGCGGTGGCTACCAGCGAAACTTTCCCCAGTGCTCGGGATGCGCCCAGTGGCGGGCGTTCAGCCAGTCCGGCGTCGCCTTGTAGGTGCCGAGATCGAAGCCGTAGACCTCGAGAACCGCGTCGTTCAGCGTTTCGCTCGACCAGTGGCTGAGACCCATGGCGATGAGGTCTGCGGTTTGCCAGCGCCGTGCGGCGTCGCCCGTATCCACCACCACACACAGTCGCCGGGTGTGCACGTCGCGAAGACGGGCCATCAGATGGGCACCGGTATCCGCGTCGATGCGCTCGAGGACACCGCGCAAGATGACGAAGTCGAAACGACCGTGCTCGCCGAGCGCGTCGAGCAGCGCGTCGCCGTCCATAGTGCCCTCGGGGTCCAGACTGCTGACCGCACACTCCGGGTGCGTGCGCCGATACGGCGCCAGCAGCTCGCCGGCCCGTGGGCCGATGGCGAGCAGTGACGCCGGCGCGTAGGCAATCAGGCGTCGTGACAGATCCGCTGCCTCCTGCGTACCCATGAGCTCTTATATGGCGCGAATTCCTGCCTACGTCAACGACATGTTGTCGCCACAATTGATCGTAGAATCGCCCCCGCCCGTGCCCGGCATGGTCTCCTGCATGCGCTTTATTCCATTCATGGCCACACCATCGGGAGACTCGCATGCTGCAGATTCAACAACCCTGTCATAATAAGAACGATCACGACCTCGTTCAGGTGGTGGAGGAGTTGCGTGAGCGAAACGAGGCGCTGCGTTATCTGACCCGCTGGCGTGCGGCTCGCGAGAGTTACCAGGTGCAGGCGCTGCGCCGTTCCATGCACGCCATCACCGATGGCCTGCGGGTCAGCATCGCGTTTCGAACCGGCAGCTGGTTCATCGAGCCGCATCTCGAGGCCCATCTCGTCGCCCTTGCCCGGGCGCTCATCGAAATTCCCTGCTTGCAGGTGAAGCTCGAGGGCTTTGCAGACAAGCGCGGCTCGCGGTGCTTCAATCGCAAGCTCTCCATGCGCCGCGTGTACGCCGTGTGGACGGTGCTCGCCCGTGAGGGCCTGCCTATCGAACGCATGCGGCTCAAGGCACACGGCGACCGCAACGCGCTCTATGGACGCGACGACCGTGGCGGCTATCCCTTCGATCGGTGCGTGATCATCAGCTTCACCCTCGGCGGTGTGCCGCGATGAAGCGCTCCGCGCCGCTCGCCGACGACTGGCTGTTCTGGGACCCGGAGGCGGTTTGCGCGTATCCGCACTCCGGCGACCTCGGCGCGCAGCGACCGGGTTTCGATGGGCGCGAACCGGAGCAACTCGAGCTGTTCGAGCCAACCCATGTCGAGCTTCGCTGCGCCCGGCGCGACTGCATGGGAAGACGTGGCGCTATCTTCCGGTGACTTCCAGCACCATGTTTTCCAACCTCGCGACGTCATTGATAACCAACTCGCCGCGGCGTTGATCGATGAGCCCGGCGCTCGCGAGATCGTGATACTCGCGGGTCACTGCCTCGCGATGTGTGCTGATTCGGCTGGCGATATCGGCGTGGGTAGGCGCGGGCACGATAGTGGCCGTGTTGTCATCGTGGAGGTTTTCCCGCGCGAGACGCAGGAGCTCGGCATGAATGCGATTTCGCACCGCCAGCGTGCTGAACTCGAATACCCTCTCTGAGAGCAGTCGCACCAGGCTCGCGAGACGCTTCAAGGTGAACTCGGCCACCTCAGGGTAGCCGTTCAGCACCTCCCAGAACGTCTCCCGTGACATGGTTGCCAGCAACGAGTCTTCGAGAGCCATCACGTGGGCGGAGCGTGGCTCGCCGTCGATGGCACCGAGCTCTCCGAACATCTCGCCCGCGGACTGGTCGCGGAAAGTGATCTCCTTGCCGCTCAGGGAGTAGATGGTGACCCGGACCTTGCCGCTGATGATGAAATAAACGTCCCGGCCCTCGTCCTTGTGGGAGAGGATGCGCTGATCGGCGGCGTACCGGCGACCCTGGCAAAGCGCCGCGAGCTTGCCCCGGTCGGCGGCACTGAGGTGGCGAAAAACCTCGACTCCGACCAGCGACTCGGCCGTGAGCGCCACCGGCACCACGCGGCTTGCCTCCGATTTCTTCACGCTTTTTCCTTGTGTCACGGATCTCGTTCCTTGAAAACGCCGAAATACGAACCATTGTTGTGACCCGAAACACCCGGACCTGGTCCACACATCGGGGCCCACAGTATCAAGTTTAGTCGGCATGGCCCGATATCTCGGGATGGGGAACGTCTGCACGCCGAGCCGCCAACGGCTGAAGGACGCTCCCGACGCTTCCGGCCAGGCCGCACGGGTGTGCCGATTGTCGTTTTGCGACAAGGGTTTAGCGCGAACGCGTCTTCTGTGACCCCGGTCACCGAAAACGTAGGAATGCTATGCTGAGATTCTGAGACCACGCTGCCGGCCACCTGACGGGTTTGGGAAGCTAAGTTGTACTGTCGCGAATCTGACGAAGCGTGAGTGTTACTGTCAAGAAAACTTTCGTTCCGCCGATACCAGTTTAGAGAGGCCGCGAGTGGACTTAGAATTTATTAGCAAGCTGGACAAGCTAGACATGGGTAAGCGCAGCAAAAACCACGAGGATCTCGAGTCGCTCGGGGGACGCCTGCGCCGGCGCAGGAAAGAGCTCGGATGGACCCAGATGTACCTTGCCGAGCAGGTTGGAACTTCCCAGGCCGTGATCCAGAAGATCGAGAACGGCAAGAGCCTGCGTCCGCGCATTCTCGAGCAGATCGCGGACGCCCTTGCCGTGAAGCCCGCCTGGCTGATGTTCGGCGTCGAGGAAGTGGGTGAGCTCAACGAGGAAGCCATCGAGCTCGCCCGCGCGTGGTCCCGGCTGAGCGAGCCCCACCGTTCCGCCATGAAGGATGCCATCCTGAAGATCGGCACCGGCTGAAACCGCACCCGACCCCCCCCGGTCCGCAAGAAATCCGCCATCCGCGGGCCACCCACGACTCTCCCGTCCCGACCTCTCTGTGCATGCGACCGGCCCACTGGGTGGCCAGTGGAATTTGCGCGCGGCCATGACGAGGCTATTGGCGAGCTCCCGAGCGGCCCTCTTCCCGGGGTCGCAGCGCTGCCCGGGTCGCTGGTCCGCCACTTGTCTCGATGCCGACGCCGATGGTCGAGAACGGTTTACACCAGGGTTTTCGAAGCCACCTCGTAGACGTCTTTGGAGAGCCGGCTGGTGCCAAGAATGCGCTCGAGCTCGGTTTTCATCAGCCCCTGGCGTGGCACATCGAACTTGCGCCAGCGGCTGAATGCACCCATCAAACGTGCCGCCACCTGCGGATTCATGGGATCAATCTCCATTACCCGATCGGCGAGGAAACGATAGCCGGCGCCGCTCGCATCGTGGAATCGGACCTGGTTGCCGTGACAGAAAGAGCCAACCAGTGCGCGCACCTTGTTCGGATTCTTCAAATCGAAGGCGGGATGCGTCATGAGCCGTTGCACGGAGGCAAGCGTATTTTCGAGCGGCGACATGGCCTGCAGGCTGAACCATTTGTCCAGCACCAGCGTGTCGTGCTTCCAACGATCGTGAAACACATCGATAACCTGCTCGCGTTCCGCGCAATCGGTATGGGTGAAACAGGCGAGCGCGGCGAGCACGTCGGTCATGTTGTCGGCGTGCTCGAACTGCGACATGCACCAGCCGCGGATCTCCCCATCATCGAGCTCCATCAGGTAGGACAGGCACAGGTTCTTGAGGCTTCGACGTCCGGCCGATTCTGAATCGTAGCGATAGGCTTCGTTGCTGAAGTTCGTTCTGTATACCGAGCGAAAGTCCTCTTCGAGCGTCGCGGCGAGGTGCGCACGCAGGCTTCGACGCACCTCGTGGATCGCATCCACGTCGATGGTCGTCATTCGATCGGCGAGATAGGATTCGCTAGGCAGCATCAGCGCTTCTGCGATGAGTGCCCGGTCGAGACGCTGTTCCCCGAGTATCCGTGAAAATGACTCGACGAACGCGCCGTCGATGGATGGCGCGCGGTCGCTTTGCCTCGCGTCGATCCCGCGCAAAATCACCGCCGTTGCGAGTTCCTGAGCCGCATCCCAGCGATTGAAGGCGTCGCTGTCATGGCCTGCGAGGAATGCGAGCTCCGAATCGCCGTGATTGGCGTCTACGACGATCGGCGCGGAAAAACCGCGAGCCACGGACACCACCGGCGCTGCCGGGATGTTGCGAAAACGGAAGTGCTGCTCGCGTTCGGTGAGATTGAGTACGATGTCGGTGTCACCGGATACACGACCGTCTTCGAGATCGAGCGCCATGTTCTGTCCGGACGCATCCAGCAGGCCGATACGCACGGGAATGTGAAAGGGCTCCTTGTTCGGCTGCCCGGGAGTCGCCGGGCAGCTCTGCGACAGCGTCAGGGTAAAAGTCCCGGTCGCGCTGTCATACTTGCCGGCCACGGTGACGCTCGGTGTTCCCGCCTGGGTGTACCATAATCTGAACCGCGACAAATCGGCTCCATTTGCGTCCTCCATGGCCGCGACGAAGTCCTCCGTGGTAACGGCCTCGCCGTCGTGGCGTTCAAAGTAGAGGTCCATGCCCTTTCTGAATCCGTCGGTGCCGAGCAGGGTGTGCATCATGCGAATCACCTCGGCACCCTTGTTGTAAATCGTAACCGTGTAGAAATTGCTTATCTCGATGTAAGAGTCCGGGCGTACCGGGTGCGCCATCGGTCCGGCATCCTCGGCAAACTGATGGGTGCGCAGCACGCGCACGTCCTGTATGCGTTTTACCGCGGGCGAGGTCATATCGGCGGAAAATTGTTGGTCGCGGAAGACCGTGAGGCCCTCCTTGAGACTCAGCTGGAACCAGTCACGGCAGGTCACGCGGTTTCCGGTCCAGTTGTGAAAGTACTCGTGGGCGATGACGCCTTCGATTCCGGCGAAGTCGCTGTCGGTAGCTGTTTCCGGCTTTGCGAGGACGTATTTTGAATTGAAAACGTTTAGTCCCTTGTTCTCCATTGCGCCCATGTTGAAATCGTCGACGGCAACAATCATGTAGATATCGAGATCGTATTCGAGGCCGAAAACCTCCTCGTCCCAGCGCATGGCCTTCTTGAGCGAGGCCATGGCATGTCCGCATTTATCGGCGTTGTGCTTTTCGACGTAGATTCTCAGTGCAATGTCGCGCCCGGAGCGCGTGATGAAGCGGTCCTCCACGCAGGCCAAATCCCCTGCCACCAGTGCGAAAAGATACGATGGTTTTCTGAACGGATCCTCCCATTTCACCCAGTGCCGGTTGTCGTCGAGCTCTCCGCTCTCGACGGGGTTTCCGTTCGACAGCAGCACGGGGTAGCGATCACGGTCGGCAACGATGGTCGTTCGGTAGCGGGACATGACGTCGGGTCGGTCGAGAAACCAGGTGATTTTGCGAAATCCTTCCGCTTCGCACTGCGTGCAGAAATTTCCGCTGGATTGATAGAGCCCTTCAAGCGAGGTGTTGGCCTGGGGATGGATACGCGCCGTCGTTTCGAGCGTAAACGCGTCGGGCACGTTGAAAATTGTCAGAGCGTTCTCGTCGAGTTGATAGCGCTGGTCGCCGATGGGCGCCCCGTCGATAGCGATGGCAACCAACTCGAGCTCCTGTCCGTCCAGGGTGAGGTCGCCGAGCGGCGCCGCGTGGGCCGGGCTTCGCGCGAGCGCCATGCGGGATTTGACGAGGGTCGCGTCCTCACCGAGCTCGAATGTCAGGTCTACCGTATCGATGACAAAGGGTGGCGGCGTGTAGTCTTCGAGGCGAACCGTCTTCGGCGCGTTCGTGGTCATGGTCTGGTCGTCGTGGTCCGTTGGCAATGAAGAGGCGATTATACTGGCACTCTCAGCGTGCACGAGCGAGCCGACTGTCGGGGTAGACGCGCTCGTCGACGGGTGCGCACCTCAGCGGCCGGAAACCATAACATCAGTGAACAACGACGACGAACCGGTATCGAAGTCCCAACGCAAGCGCGACGCATTGGCGCTGCAGGCGCTCGCCGAAGACCTGGTGCAGCTCACGCCATCGCAGCTCGATGGCGTGCCGCTGTCCGACGAGCTTCGCGAGGCGGTTGCGGGCGCGCGCACGCTCTCTCGTGGCGCATACCGGCGTCAGCTGCGGTATTTGGGCCGGCTTCTGCGCGGGATGGACGCGGAACCGGTCAAACGCGCCGTTGATGCGCTCAGCCACGCCAGCCACGCGGACAAGGCACGCTTGAGGCGGCTCGAACGCTGGCGTGAGCGGCTCATCGAGGAGGGCGACCCGGCGGTAACGGAGCTCCTTGAAGCGTTTCCCGAGGCCGATGCCCAGTCGCTGCGCCAGCTCGTGCGAAATGCCCGTAAGGAGCAGGCGGCGGGCCGGCCGCCTCGCAGCTTCCGGCAGCTGTTTCGCTTCTTGAGCGAGCTCTGAGCCATGCTCGCGCCGCGGCGCTTCGCGTTTGCCCGGGCTGAGCGCAGCGGTGGTGGGCGGAGCGGCCGACTCGGATGCCCGCAACGAATGCGCCCCCGGCCCCGTTGTTTTCAGCCTTTTGTTCGCGTGGCTTGGAGTCTGCGCGGACTCGGCGCGGCGAATGAAAAGTGTGAACTTCGTGCCGGCGTCGATTGTTTAACGGCGCCGAATTTGTTAGCGTGTCCTCCCGTGCGAAGGCCGGGCCCCCGACCTCGTGCACGGAGCTAAATGTCTCGATTCATCTTTATTACGGGCGGCGTCGTGTCCTCATTGGGCAAGGGCATCGCCTCCGCTTCTCTCGCAGCTATTCTCGAAGCCCGCGGCATCCGGGTTACCCTGGTCAAGCTCGATCCGTATATCAATGTGGATCCGGGCACCATGAATCCATTCCAGCACGGCGAGGTATTCGTGACCGAGGACGGCGCGGAAACGGATCTGGACCTCGGTCATTACGAGCGTTTTGCCCGCGTGACGATGGGCAAATCGAACAATTTCACTGCCGGTCAAATTTACGAGAGCGTCATTCGCAAGGAGCGCCGCGGCGAGTACCTCGGCGGCACCGTGCAGGTCATCCCGCACATCACCGACGAGATAAAGTCATGCATCGAGCACGCGGCCAGCGATGCGGACGTTACACTGGTGGAAATCGGCGGCACCGTCGGCGATATCGAGTCGCTGCCGTTCCTGGAAACGATACGCCAGATGCGCATCGAGCTCGGAGAGCGCGCGTCGCTTTTCATCCATCTCACTCTGGTGCCGTATCTGCCTGCCGCAGGGGAAATCAAGACCAAGCCCACCCAGCATTCGGTGAAAGAGCTGCGTTCCATCGGTATTCAGCCGGACATACTGCTGTGCCGCTGCGAGCGCCCGTTGCCGGAGAACGAACGTCGAAAGATCGCGCTTTTCACCAACGTTTCCGAACGGGCCGTCATCTCGGCTGTGGACTCGGACAGTATCTACAAGATTCCGCGCCTGTACCATGAGCAGGGCCTCGACGATCTGGTGGTGGAGCGACTCGAACTGGAAGCGCAGGACATCGACCTCTCGGAGTGGGACGCCGTGGTCGAGGGACTGGAAAATCCCACCCGGAACGTCACGATCGCCATGGTCGGCAAATATGTCGACCTCACGGAATCGTACAAGTCGCTCAGCGAGGCGCTCTCGCATGCCGGTATCCACACGCGAACCCGCGTCGATATCCGCTATGTGGATTCCGAGGACATCGAGCAGAACGGCACGCAATGCCTCGAAGGCATGGATGCGATACTGGTCCCCGGCGGCTTCGGCAAGCGCGGCATTGAAGGCAAGATCCTCGCCGCCCGCTTCGCCCGTGAGAATCGCGTCCCCTATCTCGGCATTTGCCTCGGCATGCAAGTGGCGGTAATCGAGTACGCGCGTCACAAGGCGGGGCTTAAGGATGCCGATAGCACGGAATTCAATCGCGACACACCGCATCCGGTGATCGCGCTGATCACGGAGTGGGTCGGTCAGGGCGGTATCATCGAGCAGCGCGACGAGCAGTCCGATCTGGGCGGCACCATGCGTCTGGGTGCGCAGCAGTGCAGACTCCGCCGCGAGTCGCTGAGCCGTACGGTGTATGGGCGCGATATTATCAACGAACGTCACCGGCACCGGTACGAATTCAACAACACCTACATGGACCCGCTTCAGGACGCCGGCCTGCTGATTGCCGGTAAGACTATCGACGGCAGCCTGGTCGAGGTCGTCGAGATCCCCGAGCACCCCTGGTTCATCGGTTGTCAGTTCCACCCGGAATTCACATCCACCCCCCGGGACGGCCATCCTCTGTTCCGTGGGTTCATCGAGGCAGCGAACGTCTATCACGAGGATTTGGAGCGCGCCAGGAAGGTCGCCGAGGTGGCGATCGCCGACGCATGAAGCTCTGTGGCTTCGAGGTCGGACTCGACCGGCCGCTGTTCGTCATTGCCGGGCCCTGTGTGATCGAGTCAGCAGCCCTTGCGGAGGAAACCGCGGGGCGTCTCAAGGCGATCGCCGAAGATCTCGCGATTCCATTCATCTACAAGTCTTCCTTCGACAAGGCCAACCGCAGTTCTCACGAGAGCTATCGCGGACCCGGCATCGACGAGGGCTTGAAGATCCTCGCGCACGTGCGTGCCGCCATCGGTGTGCCGGTACTGACCGATGTGCACGAGGACACGCCGCTCGACGAGGTCGCGGCGGTCGTCGACGTGTTGCAGACGCCGGCATTCCTTTGCCGGCAGACGAACTTCATTCAGCGCGTCGCGGCCGCCGGCAAGCCCGTGAACATCAAAAAAGGTCAGTTTCTGTCGCCGTGGGAGATGATGAACGTCGTCGACAAGGCACTCGCATCCGGTAACAGGCAAATCATGGTGTGCGAGCGGGGCGCTTCGTTCGGGTACAACACGCTGGTTTCGGACATGCGCGGTCTCGCGGTGATGCGCGACACCGGATGTCCGGTGGTCTTCGACGCGACGCACTCGGTGCAACAGCCCGGGGGACGAGGGACCTCCTCGGGTGGTCAGCGGGAGTTCGTTCCCGTGCTGGCGCGGGCCGCGGTGGCGGCGGGAATTTCCGGTGTGTTCATGGAAACCCACCCGAACCCCGACAAGGCGCTGAGCGATGGGCCCAACGCCTGGCCGCTCGATCGCATGGCGACCTTGCTGGCAACGCTCAAGGCGCTGGACGAGGTGGTCAAGGGTCGAACGTTCGAGGAATCCGAGCTGGGACTACCCGAGCGCCGTGCAGGCCGCGCATGAGCAGAATCGTCGACGTTCTCGGTCGCGAGATTCTCGATTCCCGCGGCAACCCGACGGTGGAGGCCGACGTCGTATGCGCGGACGGTGCCCGGGGCCGCGCCGCGGTGCCCTCGGGCGCATCGACCGGGCGGCGCGAGGCGCTCGAGCTGAGGGACGGTGACGAAACGCGCTATCTCGGCAAGGGGGTGAAGAAAGCCGTTGCCAACGTCCGTGGCCCGATACGCGATGCGCTGCTCGACATGGACGCCGGCGCGCAGAGGGAAGTGGACGATCGCATGGTGAGCCTCGACGCCAGCGCCAACAAGGGCGAGCTCGGTGCTAACGCGATGCTCGCGGTCTCCCTGGCGTGCGCAAAGGCGGCGGCCAAGAGTCGCGGCGAGGCACTTTACGCGTACCTGGGCGCCGGGCGCAGAGGTGACGGGCCTTGGCGGATGCCGGTCCCGATGATGAACATCATCAACGGAGGCGCGCACGCCGACAACAACGTCGATCTTCAGGAATTCATGGTCGTGCCCTTGGGCGCAGATTCTTTGACCGAAGCGGTTCGCTGCGGCGCCGAGGTGTTTCATGCGCTCAAGGCGGTGCTTTCGGCCCGCGGTCTCGCGACCGCGGTCGGAGACGAGGGCGGATTTGCGCCGGATTTGAAATCCAACCGCGAGGCGGTGGAGGTCATTCTGGAGGCGATCGAGAAATCCGGATATGTCGCCGGCAAGGACGTGTGTCTCGCCTTGGATCCGGCGAGCTCGGAATTCTACCGCGACGGTCGCTACTGCCTCGATTCGGAGAACAAGGTGCTCGACGCCGAGGGATTCGCGGACTATCTGTCTGACTGGGTGGATCAGTATCCGATCATTTCCATCGAGGACGGAATGGCCGAGGATGACTGGGATGGTTGGGCTGCGTTGACGGAAAAAATCGGCGACAAGGTGCAGCTCGTGGGCGACGATCTCTTCGTCACCAATCCGCAAATTATCAAGACGGGGATCGAGCGCCGTGTCGCCAATTCCGTACTCATCAAGCTCAATCAGATCGGCACGCTGTCGGAAACCCTCGACGCCATCGACACGGCAATGAATGCGCGTTACACCGCGGTCATTTCCCACCGATCGGGCGAAACGGAAGATACGACTATCGCGGATTTGGCGGTCGCAACCGGCACCGGACAGATTAAGACCGGGTCGCTTTCGCGCTCGGATCGGACCGCGAAGTACAATCGCCTGATTCGCATCGAGGAAGAGCTCGCGAGCACCGGCGAATGCGTCTACCCCGGCCGAAATGCGTTCTACAATATAGCATCAACGTGAAAGCACTCACCGTTTTGCTGGTAACATTGCTCGCCCTGGTGCAATTCCGCCTCTGGGTCGGCGATGAAAGCCTCGCCGAGGTGTGGCGCTTGCGTCAGGCGATCGAGCACCAGACGAGCGAGAATTCTCTGCTCGCGAGTCGCAACCAGCGCCTCGAGGCGGAGGTGCGCGATCTCAAGAACGGGCTCGAGGCCGTCGAGGAGCGTGCGCGACTCGAGCTCGGCATGATTCGCAGGGACGAGATCTACTTCCAGATCGTCGAGCATTGACGCGACCAACCGTTCGCGATTTGGGCACCCGTAGGTCGGGCTGAGCACAGCGATGCCCAACGCTGCAAAGGCCGGATGCCGGGCTACGCTGCGCTCAGCCCAACCTACGTCCAAACCGACAGGTGAGCGCCGGTTTCATGGCAGATGACGAGCAGGCCAATCGCCGTTTCTGGGCCGTGGTGCCCGCGGCGGGGGTCGGAACGCGAATGGGTGGCGAAAGGCCGAAGCAATATCTTCCGCTGCTCGGGCGTCCGATTATCGCTCACACGCTCGCGCGCCTGTGCAATCATGCGCGCATCGACGGTGTCGTGGTGGCACTCGCCGCAGATGACAAATGGTGGCCCCTGATTCACGATTCGCAGCCGGGCTTCTCGCGGGCCCCTCTGGTGGTCACGGGTGGTCGGGAGCGGCGCGATTCCGTGCTCTGCGGCCTCGAGGCGTTGAGCGAGCGCGCATCGGCGCGGGACTGGGTACTGGTGCACGACGCGGTGCGCCCCTGTTTGCGTGACATCGACATCGATCGACTCATCGAGGCGCTTTCGACGGACGAAGTGGGCGGTCTGCTGGCGATTCCGGTCAAAGACACCATGAAACGCGGTGGCGGCGACCAACGCGTGCGCGAGACGGTCAGCCGGGAGTCGCTGTGGCACGCTCAGACGCCGCAGATGTTTCGGCTCGCGGCGCTGCGCGATGCCATTCGTCTCAGCATCGAAGAAGACCGCGACGTGACCGATGAAGCGCAGGCCATGGAGCTCGCCGGCGCGCGGCCGCGTCTTGTGCCGGGAGACGAGGAAAATATCAAGATCACGCGCCGGGAGGATCTCGCGCTCGCGGAGTTCATTCTCAGCCGCCGGGAGCAAGCGTCATGAGAATCGGTCACGGTTACGATGCCCATCGCTTCGCCTCCGGCGAGCGCCTGGTGCTCGGTGGCGTCGAGATCCCCCACGACAGGGGACTCGCGGCGCATTCCGACGGCGACGTGGTAGTGCACGCGCTGTGCGACGCGCTCCTCGGTGCGGCCGCCGGAGGCGATATCGGCAGACACTTTCCAGACGACGATCCCCGCTACGAGAATATCGACAGCAGAATCCTTCTTCGCCGGGTGATCACGGATCTCGGTGCACAGGGACTGCGCGTCGGAAACGCCGACGTCACCGTTCTCGCCGAGGAGCCTCGCTTGAGCGGTCACGTGGCCGAGATGCGGGCGAATATCGCAGCCGACCTGGGAATCGACGCGAGCCGCGTAAACGTGAAGGCGACGACGACCGAGAAAATGGGTTTCGTCGGCCGGGCGGAGGGCATTGCCGCCCACGCGGTGGTGCTGCTCGAGGAGTGACCGACCGGTCCGTCGAGGCACCGGCGCCGCGCTGCTTCACCGCGCCGCGGAATCTGCCGCACGCGTTTGCAACGCCGCCGGCCCGCGGCCGTATCAAGCAGTGCCCTGATGATTTCCAAGTCGACGAGGTGCTCGGCTTCACACCCGATGGCGAAGGCGCTCATGCCTGGCTCCGCATCCGCAAGCGTGATGCCAATACGCGGTGGGTGGCGCGGGACCTGGCGCGCGTGGCGGACGTCCGCGTCCGAGACGTGGGTTATGCTGGACTGAAAGACCGGGCCGCCGTCACCACTCAGTGGTTCAGCGTTCCCGTCGAGGGCCGCACCGAGCCCGACTGGGGCGCGCTCGGCTCGGCGAACGTCGAGGTGCTCGAGGTCAGGCGGCATCGGCGCAAGCTGCGCCGCGGTATCCAGGCGGGCAACCGTTTCCGCGTTCGCGTGCGCGGCTTCGAAGGCGAGGAACAAGCGGTCAGGTCGCGCGCCGACGCGCTCGCGTCGCAAGGGGTACCGAATTACTTCGGCGAGCAACGATTCGGACGGGACGCGGGCAATCTCGCCGGTGCGTGGGCGATGCTCGCCGGCGGCAAGCGCGTGCGCGATCGCGGCCTGCGCGGCATCTATCTGTCGGCGGCCCGTGCCATGCTGTTCAACCGGGTCCTGGCGCGGCGGGTTCGTGACGGCAGCTGGCGGCGGGCGCTTGCCGGGGAAACGCTGATGCTCGATGGTAGCAACAGCGTGTTCACCGTCGCCGAGCCCGATGCCGAGATCGAAGCGCGCATTGCCCGCCTCGACCTGCATCCGACCGGGCCGCTGTGGGGCGGCGGCGCGTGCCTGGCCACCGGTGAGGCGCTCGCACTGGAGACGTCGGCCCTCGCAGACTGCGCCGGCTGGTGCGAGGCCCTGGTAGGCGCCGGGCTCGCGCATGCGCGCAGGGCCCTGCGCGTACCGGTCGCGGGGCTCGAGGTGACGTTCGAAGCGCCCGATTGGCTCCTGATTGACTTCGAATTGCCC
>JBFICP010000071.1:0-13684 GCA_041581935.1 Gammaproteobacteria bacterium
ACCAAGACAAGGGAGCAGACCATGACCGTACACAGCGACATGACCCGCCCGTCCGGTACCCGGGGCTCGAACGATGAAACTGGGAATGACGAAAAGTCCGGGGATGACCAGTGCGCTGAGGCTCACGACGAGGAGCCGAACGACGAAAGCTGGACGTCCAGGGCGCCAAAAGTATTTTGATCTAACGGGTTGCGGCACCGAGGCGCCGCGACACCCAGGAGTACACGACCATGCGACTCTCTTTGACAGCGCTTCGCCGGGCCCCGGAGCAGTTGCTCGCTTTCGCGGCGCCGACGGGCGAGTCATACCGAGGCGAGCCGGCTCCCTCGCGCGACGCAATCGCTCGGCATGTCTACGCCGAGTTCAACGATGGCCAAGGCGTTGACGCGACCCGCTACGGCGACTGGGAATACACGGGTCGTTGCACGGATTTCTGATGGAAAGCATGACGATGCGAGCGCGCGCGCGGGCGACGCGCATGTCCGGAGCATGGACAAGTCCACTGGCCGCGGCCATCGAGATGCGGCTGCAAGCGCGCTCGAGTCTGGAGAAAGCGTTCTTCGACGAGTCACCGGCGAGCTACCCACTATTGATAGTGGTTGCGGCCGTGTGGGGCGTTGAGCTGTTCGCAAACTTTGTGAACGGGGAAGGCTGGGTGTCGATTGCGCACTGGGCCGTGGTCGTGCCCCTCGAGCTGTGCGCATTGCTGGCGCTCGCCCTGGGTACCCGGTCCTTGTGGTGGCGGGCGCGTCTCGGTCTGCTCCGGCGTAGAGGACGGAGACGACAGGCGGCTTTGCGCCAGACGCGCGTTGGCGCTCGCGGGTCCTGAAACGTCCACGAAATTCCATATTTTTACTCCGCTTTTCCTAGCAACGAGGAGCTAACATGAAAAATCCGACAAAGAATTTGACGAGACGCCAATTCGTATCCATCGGCGTCGTCGCGGGCCTGGCTGGTATTCCAGCCATCGCCAGTACGCGCGGCGCAGTCGCGGCCGGGCTGCCGCGACTGGACGAAGCCGACAGCACGGCGAAGGCGCTCTCCTATGTCCACGACGCTTCCCGGGTCGATGGTGCCACTCGCGGTGGTGACGACAGGATCTGCCTCACGTGCCGTTTCTACACCGATGCAACAGCGCAGTCCTGGGGCCCGTGCTCGCTTTTTCCCGGAAAGGCCGTCAACGCAAACGGATGGTGCAAGGGTTGGGTTGCAAGAGCGAGCTGAAGTGCATCCTTCGAAGGTCGGTCCCGCCTCGGACATGATTACATGCTTTCGAGGCAGACCTCAGTCATTGGAGAAAGATTGTGATTCCGAGACCGTTTCTGATTATTCTGGGTATTACCGTCGTCGGCTACATGCTGTCGTCCTCGCTCATCGGAGCAAGGCCGGACGCGCGAGCCGAAAATATCTCATACTCGGAATTCCTTGCCGGCGTCAGGTCGGGCAATGTGGAAAGTGTGCGCATACAGGATGGCAACATCTATGGCACACGGATGAACGGTGAGCTCTTCAGGACCTACGCGCCCGACGATCCCGGTCTCATCGGCGATTTGGTCGACGGCGGCGTGGAGATCGATGTGCGGCCACCGGCAGAGCCCGGATTTCTGTCGCGTGCGTTCTTCTCCCTGTTTCCGATTTTGCTGCTGATCGCCGTTTGGATTTATTTCATGCGCCGCCAGGGGTTCGGCGGGCGGGGCGCTGGCAACGCCTTCGGCTTCGGCCAGAGCAAAGCGCGCCGCATCGAGGGCAGTCAGGTCTCGGTTCGCCTGAGTGATGTGGCCGGCGTTGACGAAGCGAAAGAGGAGGTCGGCGAGCTGGTCGACTACCTTCGCGATCCCGGCCGTTATCAGAGCCTTGGGGGTGCAATCCCGCGCGGCGTGCTAATGGTCGGTCCGCCGGGAACGGGCAAGACACTACTCGCGCGCGCGATCGCGGGTGAAGCAGATGTTCCCTTCTTTACCGTATCCGGCTCGGATTTCGTGGAGATGTTCGTGGGTGTCGGCGCGTCGCGCGTGCGCGATCTGTTTGCTCAGGCCAAGAAGAATGCTCCGTGTATCATTTTCGTCGACGAAATCGACGCGGTCGGCAGACGGCGCGGCGCGGGCCTGGGTGGCGGACACGACGAACGCGAGCAGACGCTCAATCAGATGCTGGTCGAGATGGACGGCTTCGAGGGAACCGAAGGCGTGATCGTCGTGGCGGCGACAAATCGCCCGGACGTGCTCGACCCGGCGTTGCTCAGGCCGGGCCGCTTCGACCGCCAGGTGGTGGTAGGCCTTCCCGACGTAACGGGCCGCGCGCAGATACTGAAGCTGCACATGCGCAAAGTCCCGCTCGCGGCCGACGTCGACGCGCTCGTCATCGCGCGCGGCACGCCCGGCTTCTCCGGTGCCGATTTGGCCAACCTGGTGAACGAGGCGGCGCTCATGAGCGCGCGCGCGCGCCGTACGCACGTTGATATGGACGCGTTCGAGCGTGCCAAAGACAAGATACTAATGGGCGCCGAGCGACGCTCCATGGTCATGTCCGAGGACGACAAGCGGCGCACCGCTTACCACGAGGCCGGCCATGTCATCGTCGGTCGCCTGATGCCCGAGCACGATCCCGTGCACAAGGTCAGCATCATTCCGCGCGGTCGGGCGCTGGGTGTCACACTCTTTCTGCCGGAGCAGGATCGCTACAGTGCCAGCAAGCGTCAGCTGGAAAGTCAAATCGCGAGTCTGTTCGGCGGACGTATCGCCGAAGAGCTGGTCTATGGGCCTGACGCTGTGACAACCGGTGCGCAGAATGACATCGAGCGCGCCACCCGCATCGCGCGCGACATGGTGACCAAGTGGGGTTTCTCGCCGGTCATGGGGCCGCTGTCCTACGACGAGGAGGAGGGCGAGGTGTTTCTCGGTCGTTCCGTGACGCAGCACAAATCGATTTCCGACGACACGGCCGAGCGAATCGACTCGGAAGTGCGTACCATAATCGAGCGCAATTACGAGCGCGCGCGCGAGCTGATTGAAGAGCATCGCAACGTGCTCGAAGCGATGGCCGATGCACTCGTCGTGCACGAGACCCTATCGAGCGACCAGATCGATGCAATCATGGCCGGTCGCGCGCTTCAGGAGATCACATCGAACCATGACCAGGGCGACGACCCGCGGCCTCCCGGGACAACCGACGCGGCCGGTGAGCCTGGTCCTGGACCGCGCGTCGGACCAGCGGTAACCCAGCACTTCGAGACTGCCCGCGAAGGCGTGCCGGGTAGCGGGACGCTCCGGTGAGCTTGTCGCAAGCGAGCGTCGACCCCGTCGAGGTCGAATACTATTCGAAGCTCGCGGACACCTGGTGGGATTCGAAGGGACCGTTCTGGCCTTTGCACAAGCTCAACGCGCTTCGAAGCGACTATATTCGCGGCGTCCTGTGCGATGCATTCGACCGGGATCCTGATGCGCGGCGTCCTCTCGAAGGGGTCACCATCCTCGATGTCGGGTGCGGCGGCGGAATTCTGAGCGAGGCGATGGCGAAGCTCGGCGCAGTCGTGCACGGAATTGACGTCGTGGAGCGCAATATCGTTGTCGCCGAGCACCATGCCGGGGATTCCGGCTTGCCCGTGCGCTACGAGCTGGTGACAGCGGAAACGCTCGCGTCGCGAGGTGCCCGGTACGACGCGGTGCTGAACATGGAGGTCGTGGAGCATGTAGCGGACCTGCGCGGATTCATGCGAGCCTGCTGTGCGCTGGTGAAGCCATCCGGGCTGATGTTTGTCGCTACCATCAATCGTACGCTGCTCTCCTTTGTTTTCGCGATTGTCGGTGCCGAGTACGTTCTGCGCTGGCTGCCCCGCGGTACCCACCGTTGGCATCAGTTTCCGAAGCCCCGCGAGCTCGAAGCCTTTCTCGCCGACGGCGGTTTTCAAATCAAGGCCCGCACCGGTGTCAAGGTGAACCCGCTGACGCGCCGCTTCTCTTTAACACGAAACATGGCGGTCAACTACATGCTGGTTGCGCAGTCTTCCGCCGCCGATTCCTTATAATAGATTACGCAGCATCAGTTCCCGGGGGTGAGGCGTCAGGTAGTACTGCCGCTGCACGTACTCGTTGGGATGCCGCCGAATATGATGCTTCAAAAGCGTGATGGGCACTATGAGCGGTACGATGCCGTTTCGATATTGCTCGATGATGTCGACCATCTCGGCTCGATCGGTTGCATCGAGGAACTTGCTGACATAACCGAAGATGTGCTGCATGACATTAACATGTTGTTTGCGAGTCGAGCAGCGCTTGAGCGCCGTCATCAGCTCGAAGAAGTACTCTTCGGCCAGCTCGTCCATCGGCCGCGTCCCCGCTTGTGCAACCAGCTTTCCCATTCGCCGGTACGCGGTCTGATTGTGCGACAGAATCAGGAACTTGTGCTCGGTGTGAAAATCGACCAGCTTTCGAGGTGACAAACCCGCGCGCATGAGGTTCTGCCAGCGCTTGTACACGAAAACACGTTCGATGAAATTTTCCCTCAGCACCGCATCGCCGAGTCGACCCTCTTCCTCGCAGGGCAGCAGCGGTTGTTTTTTCATGAACTCGCCAGTGTAGGCGCCGGCACTGCTGGTCGCCGGCATGCCCTTGTCGGTGTAGACTTTGACGCGCTCCATGCCGCAGCTCGGCGAGCCGCGCTTGAAGATATAGCCACTGATGTCGGTCAGGCGCTCTGCCATGCTGCGTCCATAATCCCGCAGCGCATCCGTGACGTCCATCTGCGGGTTCTTGACGCCGACTACACGAATATCGTCGCCGGATTGGACCATTCGAATGGGCTCGCGAGGCGTGCCCAGGCCTATGGCAACCTCTGGGCAGACCGGCACGAACTCGAAGTACTCCGAAAGGGTGCCGTTGATGTACGAGTCGCGCTTGTGGCCGCCGTCGAAACGCACCTCGGCGCCGAGCAGGCAGCTGCTGATGCCAATTTCAATTTTGTCGGGATTGGATGTGCTCTGCTTTTTCCCCATCGATGGCTTACTCATTGAATTCCGCGTGTTCCGGTTCGACCTCGTTTCGTCGTCCCGCGCATATGGTGCCACAGTTGCGAAGGCAACCGACATGCGTCTGCCGAGCCGTCTGATTCACGGGCCATGGCTGAACCGAGAAGGAGGCGGGCAATAACCGGCTGCGACGCCAACCATGTGGATCGTACCACTAGGCACTGAGTCCTCGAGGCGATTGCCGACGCGAAGCTCGAATAGGAGCGCCTGGAATTCGCCAAAAAGGTTGCGCCGACACGGAAATTGCCGAAGAATCGACGTAGATCGAGGGTCCAGAGTGCGACAGGACGTCGCGGGGAGGTCGCTATGCCGGTCATCGCCATGACCCGTGAAATGGGCTCGAAGGGAAGGGATGTTGCTCTCGCATTGGCCGACGATCTGGGTCTCGACCTCATTCAGCACCAGCTCGTTCCACACATCGCCGATAAGATGCACATGCGTGAGGCGGCGGTAAATCGCTTTCTGGAAGGGAAGTCCGGAATGTTCGAGCGCTGGGGCGTCAACGCCAACAATCTGTCGCTATATACCACGGAAGAGATTCTCGAAGTCGCCATGAAAGGCAACGTGCTCATTCGTGGGTGGGGCGCCACTTATGTGCTGCGGACCGTGCCTCACGCGCTTTGCGTCAGAGTTTGTGCTTCCAAGGTCAATCGGGCGCGCGTTCTCATGGAGCGAATCGGCCTGGAGGACCAGGAGCTCGCCATGAAGGAGATCGAGCGCAACGATGCAGCGCATTACCGGACTATGCATGGTCTGTTTAATGTGGACTGGCAGGACCCGCTTTTGTACGACCTGGTCCTCAACACCGATCGCTTGTCAGTGTCGGCCTGCAGCTCAATCATTAAGCACGCTCTTACCGACGAACTGTTCAAGGAAACACCCGAATCTCTTGCGCAGCTCGAGCACCAGGTGCTGGAAGCGCGCGTTCGCTCGGCTCTCAGAAATGACTCACGAACGGCCCGTCCGAGTCCGTCATTCGAGGCCACGGTCGATAAAGATACCTATAAAGTCGTACTGACTGGCGTCGTATTCGACAAAAAGTTCAAGACAGACGCCGAAGACGTTGTGATGTCGGTGCCGGGTGTGAAAGGAGTCGATAATCAGCTCTTCCTGGTAAGCTCCTATGGGGGCCCTTAGTTAGACCAAGGGTTGATAGAGCCGCATCATTCAATTCCGATGGCGCACTCGTACTCGATGCGCCTCCTATTGCGCGTAAAATTTTTCGGATATAGCGTTAAGTCTCGTGCGCCTAAAGAATTGCGCGCACAGGCATTGTTGACTGTAACTTCAAACCAGTCAGACCGTGAAGACCTAACGCCGGCTGTCCAGGATCATGCGCGACGGCCGGTCAACACTCTGCGCAGCGGATACAACGCGTCGTGTAGGGAACGGCTTCCAGCCGCGCCTGTGGAATAGAGACGCCACATTCGACGCATATGCCGTAGACGCCTTGCTCGATTCTTTCGAGTGCAAGATTGATCTGGCGAATCTCGTCCTCCGCAGCGCGACCGACACTTTCCAGCACCTCGTCGCCCGCGGACTCCGAGGCCATTTCGGCAAAATCGTCATCGGAAGGCGCGGCCAAATCGTCGTCGATTTTTTCGACTCGTTCGTTCAACGAAGCCAGTCGATCCCGAAGCTGGCGTTCAATTTTCTTCAGATCCTGCATTGGTTTCGTGCTCCCCGAAGTTTCCCGGCAGCCGTTTCGAGACGCATTGGCGTCACGCGCCAGACTAGATCGCATGATACGACAATCCTACGCCATTTCGGAGGCGGGTACCTCGATTCGCACCGACAGTCCTGCACAATTTAGCGCCCGATCGCTTCGGGTTTACCCGCGTCCTGAGATCAAATAGCATCCACAAAAATCTCCGACTGGACCGAATTCGCCCTGCGAATATCGAGCAGAGAAGTCCCACCATGGCATCGAGAAGAAATCAGTTCGATCTGGGCTCGCTGGCCATTCGCTTCATATTGGCCTTGGCGCTCGTTCTCCTCACCTATAATCCATCGGACTATTCCTACGTCCACTGGTTCAGGGGTGCTTTGTCCGCGGGAGGGGCGGGGCCGGAACACTATTTCGTCGGAGTCATTCTCCTTATCGGCTGGGTGATGTTTGTTCGGGCGACTGTTCTGTCGCTCGGTGGAATCGGCATCGTGCTCGGCGCCGCGTTTTTCGGGACGCTGATGTGGGTGTTGACCACGTATGGAATTATCCCCGCAAAATCGGTCACGGCGATAACCTGGATCACACTCGTGTGCGTGGCATGCCTACTCGCGATGGGCATGAGCTGGTCGCATATCCGCCGCAGATTGTCCGGACAGTACGACGTGGACGATATAACCGAGGGGTGACCAAGTGAGAAGCGAAGGATCTAGGGCCGAGGTCTGCTGACAGCAACAATGAAAGGCACTCCGTCGGATTCGCCTCAATCCTGTTCGACACGTTGAGGGTCAAGTCGGCTCATCGCATGGGCTCCGGTTGTCCGCACGCTCGAACGTACCCGTTCAGGCCGTTCAAAATCCGTACCCCAGAGTCGTTCCCGCTAGGGATAGCCCGGCCTCTGTATCAGCCGAGTATTGCCTTGAGAAGAAAGAAGATGAGGATAGACAGCAATGCCCCTGCAGGCAGGGTAACGATCCACGAGGTTACGATTGTCTGAACGACCTTCAGATTGATGGCAGCGATGCCTCGAGCAAGTCCCACTCCAAGAATCGCACCGACCAGCGTGTGCGTGGTCGAGATGGGGAGGCCGGTACCCGACGCCACCACGACGGTGATCGCCGCCGCGAGCGTTGCCGCGAAACCGTGGCTGGGCGTGAGCTCGGTAATCCCCGATCCCACGGTTGCCATCACTTTGCGACCATACATGGCGAGACCTGCAACGATTCCGATTGCACCAATGGCGATTATCCAAAACGGCAGACGGGATTCCTGGGCAACGCTGCCGCCGCTTTGCACGACACCGGCAATGGCCGCCAGCGGGCCGATGGCATTGGCGACGTCGTTGGATCCGTGGGCAAAGGCCATGGCGCACGCGGTGAAAATCATGAGTACTGTAAATACGCGCTCGACGCTGCTGAAGTGAAAACTCGGATCCTTGGACGGATCCACCCGAACGCGGCGGATGGAGAGAATACCAATCCCCATGACTGCCAATCCCACGATCACCGCGATCAGGTAGCTGTCGGCCAGGGATACGGGAAGTCCGACATGCTTCAAGCCCTTCTGCAGGGTGACAAGCGCTACGATGAATCCCACAAGAAAGATGTAGAAGGGGACATAACGCTTGGCGCTCTGGAACGGATCGCGGGCATCGAAGATCAGGCGCCGCACACTGGTAAACAGTATGAAAGCGATCAATCCTGCCACAAGCGGTGACACCACCCAGCTCATGACTATTGGGACGACCTTTGCCCATTGCACGGCATGCACGCCAATGCCTACCGCTCCAAAACCGACGATGGCGCCTACGATGGAATGGGTGGTGGAAACCGGCCAGCCGAAATACGAGGCGATGAGCAGCCACAAGCCTGCCGCGAGCAATGACGCGAGCATGCCGTAAACCAGGAGCTCGGGACTCCCGGCGAGCAACGCGGGATCGATGATGCCCTTTCGAATGGTTGATGTGACTTGACCGCCGGCGAGCACGGCCCCGAGAAGCTCGAATACGGCGGCAACCAGCACTGCCTGGCGCAACGTCAGCGCCTTGGAACCAACCGACGTGCCCATCGCGTTCGCGACGTCGTTGGCACCAATGCCCCAAGCCATGAACAGGCCGAAGATGGCCGCAAGCCAGAGCAGGAGCGTCGCGTGTTCCAATGCCGGATCAGCGAGCAAGCATGAGTTGAAGACGGCTGCCGACGCGCTGAGCGCAATCGCCGACGTCTCCGATCAGATCGATCACTCTGTATAGAAACATGACGTCGATGGGCGGCAAGCTCTGCTCCATGCCGAACAAGTTCCCACGAATGTCCACCTGAATGTTGTCGGTTTTCTTCTCGAGACGGTCGAGCTCGGTGAGCATCTCTCGCACACGCTTGACCTCGGCGCCGCGAAAGCCGGTCTCCACGAGCTCATCGAGCTCGTTCACGGCCCGTTGGGCCTGCGCGCAGGCGTCGATGCTCGACTTTACGAAGTCCATGAATGCCGGTCCCATCGAATCGGGCAATGTCAAGCGCCGTCCGCGGACGAGGCCCGCGATATCCTTGGCGCGATTGGCGACGTTGTCCTGCATCGTGAGGACTTCGAGCAAGTCACGCCGTTCCACAGGCAGGAAGTAGGTGCGTGGCAGATTGAGCCGCAGCTCGTGCTTGAGCTCGTCGGCATCGTCCTCGAGTGCCGCAATCCGTTCCTGGGCTGCGTTGACGGCCTTGGAGTCACGCTCGAGCACGGCTTCGAAGAGCGGCGCCAGCTCCGCCGCGCACTCCATGACCTTGGCCATGTGAGTTTGCAAAGGCTTTATGGGCGAGGTACCGAACAATCGGAAGATGGGATTGATGCGAGCCACATCGTAATCCTTTTGTGTTGGGTATGGCGCTAAATTTCGAGGCCTGGCGCTGCAGGCGGGCGTGATGATATTTCTTCGACGACTGTCTCTGCAAATCCAGTGTCGCGAGAGTAGTCGAAAATCATTGTCGGTACCTCACTTACTCGTCATGTCATTCCGCGAAACATAGCCACTGCGCCCTGCTAATCGCGCTATCGCTGGCGGCTGGTATCTCTCAGCCCGGAAAGCTCTCCAGTGGGCGTTATATCGTGCCGCTTCTGCTCGCCTACGTTCCGTTTCTGTCCGGCGACCGGGTCGACGCCATCGGCACATTCGCGTTCGGCACTTTCGGGCTGATCGCACTTGCGGGCGCGCTCGAAGGCTATCTCGAGGCCCCCGTCTCATGGTGGTTGCGAATCGTTCTGGTCGCGCTCGGCGCCGGGCTGCTGTGGCAGGCGGGGTGGCTCGTCGATGCGGGTGTGCTCGCGCTCCCGCTGGTGGTGATCGTGCTCAACGTGCGCATGCACCGCCGATCATCCTTAGCCGCCCGGGCGATCTCCGGGATCAGCTGAGTCGGCGCGACGCGAAGGCGAGATCGTCGAGGCCAATGGCGGGCCGCGTGCCGTCGATGGTGTCGGCCGCCGGATCGGCACTGACGCATGACGGCGTCCAGCCGATCACGCCGTGGCCGACATCAATGTAGCGATTGGGTATCGGCGTGTTTCCGAGCAACGCAGGGCGCGCCTTCGGTGACGCTGAGCGTGTGGCCGAGACCTGCCGGGCAGTCTGCGGTCGCGACCCCTAAGACGCCGACGCCGAAGACCATGAGGTTCATTGTTCAGAAACAGTCGTGGCGATGGACCGCAGTCGCAAAAACGCCCGGGCGGACGTGAGCCCGCCCGGGCCGGAAAGCTATCCGGCTTCCTCTTGTAAAAGCTTGAGGGCTTTTTGCAAGCTCTCCACCGATTCTTTGTGCTTCCCGGATTTGTGCAGCTGCTCGCCCTCCTGACGGAGTTGCTTGACGGACTTGTTGGCGTCCTCGTCGATGATCGTCTCTTCGTCGAGATCGGGCTTGGACGCGAGAATTTCGTCAATTTCGACCATCAATACCGGGCAGCTGCCCGCCCAGGCGGCCGGGGCAAACGCGAGCGCGCCAGCCAGCAAAATAGCAATTGTTTTCATGATTATTTTCCTCTCCTGCACGTCCCTATATTGGCTTATTGCCGTAACCAGTGTGAGCATGCGACGCGTTCTTGGCAAGTCACATCGGCGCTACCGAAGCGAATCCCATTATGCCATACGCGTAATTGAGGGAGTACGCACATCGTGACGGCGGTCGTGCGGGGCATGGCGCAAGCTTCGACCGCTGCCGCGGTCGCAGGCTCGACGTTGTCACGCTGTTCGGAATATGATAGCCGACACCCGATCAGCGCATCGCGTTGAAACTCGAACGAAAAATAACGACGAATGACCAGCGCTATCGCTCCGGTTTCCGCACTTCTACTGAGTGTCGCCTTCCTGCTTGCCGGAAATGGCCTGCAGGGAACCCTGCTGCCCATTCGTGCCGGCATGGAGGCGTTCAGTACTCCCGATATCGGCGTGATGGGATCGGCCTACTACATCGGATTCGCGTCGGGCTGTCTGCTGGGCGGTCGCATCTTGAGGCGCGCGGGTCACATCCGAACGTTCACCGCGATGGCATCGGTTGCTTCGGCGGTGGCGCTGGCCCATGCGCTGATTGTGGCCCCGTGGTTCTGGTGGATTGCGCGGGCAACGACCGGATTCTGTCTCGCGATCCTGTTCATGGTGATCGAAAGCTGGCTCAACGAGCGCTCGACCAGAGAGACCCGCGGCACGGTTCTGTCGATCTACCTCATCATCAATCTCACCGTCATCACGGTGGGGCAGATGATGATTACCTTGTACGACCCTGGAGGCTGGCCGCTGTTCGCACTTGCCTCGATTCTGGTGTCGCTCGCGGCGGTGCCGATCGCCATGACCGCATCGCCCGCGCCGGGCAAGGTCGAAGTCGTAACCGTGCGGGTCTGGCGCCTTTACCGGCTGTCGCCGGTGGGGTTCGCGGGCTGCGTGACGGTCGGTCTCGCGAACGGGTCCTTCTGGTCGCTGGCGCCGGTTTATGCGCAGCAGACGGGCCTCGACATTACCGGCGTGGCGGTGTTCATGAGCGCCACCGTCATCGCGGGCGCAGTCGGCCAGATGCCGCTAGGGCGCGCGTCGGATCGGTTTGACCGGCGACGGGTCATCGTCACCGCGTGCATCGGTGCCGGTATCGCCGGTGGTGCCCTGGCATCCGGACTTCTCACTGCGCCCGCGCACATCCTGATCGCGAGCTGCGTTTTCGGTGTGTTCGCGTTTCCCATTTATGCCATAGCCGTGGCACACACCAACGATTTTGTGCCCCACGACGAGTTCGTGGAAGCATCGAGTGGGTTGTTGCTTCTGTTCGGCGCGGGTGCTATCGCCGGCCCCATCGTCGCTTCGTTCATGATGAGCTTGCTCGGTCCGCCGGGACTCTACTTCTTCACCGCCTCGGTGCATGTCTTCATGGCGGGTTTCGCGCTGTATCGAATGTCGCGACGCGCGCGCGCCCCGATCGAGGATCGCACCACTTTCCGTCACGGACTCGAGGTTGCGGGCACGGTGTCAACTAGCTTCGAGGAAGAGGAGGCGGCGGGCGTCGAGCCGCGCGCCGAGCTGACGACCGAACCTGCAGTGGGCACAGATCTCGAAGGCAGGCCGAAAGAAGAGTAACCGCCACGGTGATTCACACCATCGGCGGCGGGTCGCATCAATCGCCGGCGGCCGCCAGTCGACCCTCGTCGACGTACTGCACCTGCCAACGGCCTTCGCGGAAGTCGTCGAACGTGTGGATCCATTTTCCGTTGGGCCAGCGAAGCTCGAGTCTTCCGGCTCTCGGGCGGTACACGGCGGTGTAAAGGGTGCCGTAGCCCTTGCGATAGGCGCGGCTGAACAAAGGTGGGCGCAGAAATGACTCTACGAGGCCTTCCGGCGTCTCGTCGCAATCGGTGATTCGAGAAATCAGGAAATGCTCGCGTTCGATGGTTGCGGTCGCGTGCGCATGCTCCATCCACTCGATTTCTCCCTGGTGATTGGTAGCGACCGGAAAATGCCGAACGACGGGGCGCCGATCCGGCGAGACATAAACGGTCTTGAAGGCACCGCGCCGATCGAGAACAGTGATGTTATAGGCCATATGGGGTGGAACGCGCTTCAGCACCGACACCGCCTGGCGTGTCGTCTCGCAGAATTCCAGGATGTAGCGCAGCACCAGCGGAATTCCGAACCCGTCGCCGACCACCTTGCGCCCTCCGAAGGCGAGCGAGACCACCAGCCCGGCGTCGTTCATGCCGTCGAGGACACCCCAGAGGCAGTCGCTCATGGCAATAACCCGCCGTCCGTTCCAGGTCGTGTGCAGCAGCACGCCCTCGGTAAGCTTCGGACTGTAGTCGTAGTTGCGCACGAGTATCTGATTGTGGCCTTCGGGCCAGACGGCCTGGGAGCAGCCCGTCAGGTAAGGTGGGGGACGATAAAGCGCCAGCAGACGGGCGACGAGATCGCTCCCACCGGCGAGCTGGACCAAACGCTCGTAGGTCGGTATGAGCTCGGGCATGTGTTTCTCGAGCTGCTCGAGTGAAGCTCGATAGCTCGGACGCGCGGCATCGCCTTCGGACAGAAACCACTTTCGATAAGCGGACCGATGCTTCTCGAAGCTCGCCTGCCATTCAGCGCCCGGCAATGATTCGGCGATTGCCTCGAAAGTGAACTTCATCCGCGCATTGAATCCTTCGTCATCAGAGAATCTTGAAAGCGCCGGCTTCCAGCGACACCGGCGCGCTTTCCTTCTGCGCCGCACTTGGTGATGTGCCCTCGTAATGGGCCCGAATTCCGGAGATCCATGCGCGCGCCCGCTCGTTGAGCTCGAAATCGTCGGTCATGAGTCGTCCGCGCGTGATGAGTATGCCGAGGTCTGCGCCCTCGTAACGGTAATCTCCGGGACCGCTGATTCTCAGGAAGAAGCCCTCGCGCTCGGTCTCCACCGCCCGGCGGTGATAGTCGAAACGCCCGTAAGCGACCGTTCCATCCTCGCGCAATCGCCAGATTCCCGTCTGCGGTGCGCTGGTGATCAGGT
>JBFICP010000072.1:0-13580 GCA_041581935.1 Gammaproteobacteria bacterium
ATCCGCATCCCTGAGCAACCGGTGCATTTCTCCGGAGTGAAACGGGGAATGCTCGAGCGCTCGCCGCTGCTCGGTGAACATACCGATGCGGTGCTCGCCGAGGTTCTGGGGCTGGACACAAAACGGTTGCATGAGCTCAGACGCGAGGGCGTCGTCGGATAGGTTGGATGTCGGCTATCGCCGGACGCGATCCGGCCGCTGACCGCTGTACTTGTTTCCACCTCTCGAGGAACGCGCACGCTCGCCAATGGGACACTCATCGCGAGCCTGCGCGCGCCGACAATGACGGAGGACGTCATGGATTTTTCCTATTCGCAAGACGAGCGCCTTCTTCGGGACACGTTGCGACGATTCGCCGAAAGCGAGCTTGCACCGCAAGCGAGCCGCATCGACGAGGACGCGGAATTTCCCCACGCCAATCTCGACAAGCTCGCGTCTCTCGGGGTTTTGGGCATGAATCTTCCGCGCGAGTGGGGTGGCCCGGGCACCTCTGCGCTGGCGCTGTCGCTTGCGGTGGAGGAAATCGCCGCTGCGTGCGCCTCCACGGCCTCGGCGTTGACGGCGCACTTTCTCGCCAGCGACGCCCTTCTGCTCGGCGCCGAGGACGACTTGCGCGGCCGCTACCTGCGCCGGGCTGCAACCGGCGAAAGCTTGGGTGCCTTCGCGCTCACCGAGCCCCATGCCGGCTCCAATCCTGCCGACCTGCGATCGCGTGCCGAAACCATCGACGGCGGCTACCGGCTGCGCGGTAGCAAGCAGTTCATCAGCAACGCCGGGGTAGCCGATTTCATCGTGGTGTTCGCCAAAACCGATCCGCAAGCCGGGCATCGTGGTATCAGCGCCTTCGTCCTGGATCGGGACAGCGCCGGACTGGAGATTTCGGGACCGGAAAAGACCATGGGTCTCAAAGGCGGTCAGGTGTTCGCACTGACATTCGACTGTGAAATTTCACGCGCTGCGCGCGTCGGCCCCGAGGGCTCGGGATTCAAGCTCGCCATGCAGGTGCTCGATCGCGGGCGCGTCGAGGTCGCCAGCCAGTGTATCGGCATTGCCCGGGCGGCCTACGAGGCCGCGCTCGCCTGGGCGCGCGAGAGGGAAGTCGGCGACCGAACCCTCGCGAACTATCAGGGCATTCGCTGGATGCTCGCAGATATGGTCACCGCGCTCGAATCGGCACGCCTGCTCACCCACCGCGCCGCGACGCTGCGCGAGCGCGGCGAGCGCTTTTCGACAGAGTCCGCCATGGCCAAGCTGTGCGCTTCCGAGATGGCCGCACGGGTCACCGACGCGGCCCTGCAGATTCACGGCGGATACGGCTATAGCCGCGATCTGCCCCTGGAGCGCTACGTCCGCGACGCACGCATCATGAGGATCTACGAGGGCGCCAGCGAGGTGCAAAAAAACATCATCGCTCACGCTATTCTCGACTGAGCCTGGAATTCGAGCGAATGTCATCATTTGCATATAGTACTAATACGAACTATTATCGCGGTCCCTTTTGTTTGAAACGACCGATGCGATGCCGACGCCCGGGAAAAAATACTCTGAAACCGACAAGGCCGCACGGGAAGCCTTTGTGCCGGTAATGCGCGAGCTCGTCAGGACCTATCAGGCGTTTGCCGCCTACGACGCGGCCGGATTCGCGGACGTGGATCTGACCGTGCCCCAGGCCGACGTCATTTTCACACTCGGCAACACGGGGGGCCTCACCTGCAAGCAGATTGGCGAGAAGACGCTGATTACCAAGGGGACGTTGACGGGCATTCTCGATCGCCTGGAGGCAAAGCACCTCGTCCGCCGCGTGCCGCTGGCCGAAGATCGCCGCAGCACCCGCATCCAGCTGACGCGCGCCGGCGAGCGCGTCTTCGAGCGCGAGTTCCCACGCCAGATTGCTCACCTCAAACGTCGTTTCAAACGCCTCACGCGCGCCGAGCTGGAGTCAATTCACACGGCGCTGCGCACCCTTCGCAGGGTGTTTTGAGTCTGCATTTGCCCATTTAGTTCGTATTAGTACTTTTTAGCCAGCCAACAGGAGTCATCCCATGTCCAAGCTCAAGCTCATCAGCCACCATCTTTGCCCCTACGTGCAGCGCTCGCGCATCGTGCTCGAGGAGAAATTCGTTCCTCACGAGCTGGAATTCATCGATTTGGCCGCCAAGCCCGACTGGTTCGCGGCGATATCCCCGCTCGGCAAGGTGCCCGTGCTGCTGGTGGACGGCCAGCCGATTTTCGAATCCGCGGTCATCGCCGAGTACCTCGACGAGGTCACCGCGGGCGCGCTGCATCCCGCGGATGCGTTTCAAAAGGCTCGCCACCGCGGCTGGATCGCGTTCGCGTCGAGCACACTCGACAACATCGCCGGCTTCTACAACGCCCCCGACCAGGCGGCATGGGAGCACCAGCGTGTTGCGCTCACCGACAAGTTCGCGCAGCTCGACACCGAGCTCGGCGCAGGGCCCTATTTCGCCGGATCCGCCTTTTCCCTGGTGGATGCCGCCTTTGCGCCGGTATTCCGCTACTTCGAGGTATTCGAGACCATTGACGACTTCGGCTTTTTCGACAGGGCCGAGGCGGTCGGCGCGTGGCGCGCGGCGCTTGCCGCGCGCCCGTCGGTGAAAACCGCGGCCGTGCCCGACTATCACCACCGCCTGCTCGCGTTTCTCAGCCGTCGGCACTCGCACCTGTCCGGGCTCATCGGACGGCCGCGGGCGGCTTGACCCGCGATGCGCCCTGTAAGCGCGCGGGTCGCTCGAGGCAGTTGTTCAATTCCTGTACACCTTACAGGCACTGCATGATCCGCAAGCCGGGCCCGGAATTCTCCGGGGCCCGGCTCAGGTCGCGGTTTTTCCTGCCGATTCAATCGCTTGAGGTTGCTCGAGCGACCCTGGCATCTATTTTGCGAAGCATCTCCCGACGGTAACCCGACCGATGCGACTCCACCCCGGAACGGGGGCACGCGTCGCCCGGGCACCGTCGGCACACTCCGGGTCGTAGCGACCGTGTGGCGCGCGCTGCCCGTAGATGTGAAGCAGGTTTCGGTTCGCGATGCCGGACGTACTTTTCCCGGCACAGGCTGCCGATTAATTCAGTGTCAGCAACAGGAACCGCGCCGCGGCGCGCATCCGACAAGGAAGCATTTCTCATGTCCGCACTGCAAAGCATTTCAAGCACGGCGCCCGACACCCCTGCCGGCGTTCGTCCCGCGGCGGTGCCACCGCGGCGACTGCGGGACATCGGCGCGAGCAGCCCGTGTCCCCGGGAGAGCGTGCTCGCGCTGCTGGAGGAGCATGCCCAGCTCCATCCGCTGAATCGAGCCCTGGTGATGCTCGACGGCGAGAGCGCCCGCGCCGTCACCTACGTGGAGCTCGCACACCGGGTCGGGCGTCTCGCCGCCTGGCTTTGCGCGCGCTTCCCCGAGGGCGGCGAGCGCATTGCCATCATGTCGGAGTCGAGCCCCGCATGGGGCATTCTGGCGCTTGCCACCATTGCCTCGCGCAACGTCGTGGTTCCCGTCGATACCGGCGTCGAGCGCGACACGCTGGAGACCCTCGTGCGGCGCGTGCGCCCGGCGATACTGGCGTGCTCTGAAAAGCATCGCGAGACGGCGGACACGCTGGTTGCCCGCGGCATCCTCGAGGGTTCAATCCTGCCGCTCGAGCACCCGCACCTGGACGTGACGCCGCCCGCGGAAGCGGCACCCATCAGCGGGTCGAGCGACTACCGTCCGGCCCGCGGCACCGCGGTGATGGCATTCACCTCCGGCACCACCGCGACACCGAAGGCCGTGGAGATCGGCTTCCACAGCCTCGTGTTTCAAATTCGCGCGCTCACCGGCTGCTTCTCGCTGCGTCCCTCGGACCGGCTTCTGTCGTTGCTGCCGATGCATCACATGCTGGAGTTCACCACCGGCTTCCTGTGCCCGCTATGGGCGGGCGCGCAGGTGAATTACCTGCACTCGCTCCTGCCCCATGACGCGCTCGTGCGCATGCGCACGTTGAGCATCACCCGGGTTGTCACGGTGCCCGCCTGGCTCACGCTTCTCAAGCGCGCGCTCGAGCACGGCGCGCGCGCGGACGGCACCGGCAGGCCCTCGCCGTCGCGGCTTCGGGCTCACGCGCGATGCGCGTTCGGTGCCGACTTCGAGCATTTCGTTTCGGGCGGCGCGCCGCTCGCCGACGAGCTTGTCGACTTCTACCAAGCCGTAGGCGCTCCCGTCATACAGGGCTACGGTCTCACCGAAACCGGCCCGGTGGTTTCCACAAACACCGCGACGGGAAGCCGGCGTGGCTCGGTGGGTCGGCCACTGGCGGGCACCGAAACGGCCATTTCGAGCGCCGGCGAGATCCTCGTGCGCGGACCCCATGTCGCCACCCACTACCGGCTCGACGACGGTGTGGTGGAAAGCGTCGCCGATGCCACTGGCTGGTTTCACACGGGGGATCTCGGACGCCTGGACTCGGACGGCTTTCTCTATGTCACCGGGCGCAGCAAAACCACCATCGTGCTCGCCAACGGCAAGAACGTTCAGCCCGAGGAGATCGAGACGCGACTGCAGGCCTGCGACGCCGTCGTCGAGGCCGGCGTGATCGCGCTCGGAGACGGCGCCACGGAGCGCGGCGAAGAGATCTGCCTGGTGGCGGTACCTGCACCGGATTTCGCCAGCGCATGCCGCGCAACGAATCAGGATTTCGAGCAGGCGATGCAGCAACGCATTCGCGATGCGCTCGCGGCGCTTGCACCTCACAAACGTCCCCGCCGGATAATCCTTCGCGACCATCCGCTTCCGCGCAACACGGCGGGAAAGCTTCGCCGCCCGGCACTGGCCGAATGGGCGAAAAACCAAATCGGGAGTCACTCTTGAGCCCCACGTACCTGCTGTTGGCCGCACTCAATCTCGGCTTCATCGGATTGTTGCCGCGCATCTTCTTCGATTCCCGCGGCCGGAAAAACGTCATGTGGTGGGCGACCGCGGCACCCTTTTTCGCCGCCGGAGCGGTGCTCGTGCTGTGCTTTGCGGGCGTCTGGCAAGCGTGGTACCTGCCGGGCGGCGCGACGTTGCACGAGACCATCGCGGTACCCTTCGCCTGCGCTTCCATCGCGCTCATCGCCTACACCATCGGCACCCACAGGGTTCCGCTCGCGCTTTGGCATCAGGACGACGACGCGCCCCGCAGCGTGGTCACCTACGGCGCCTACAAGTACGTCCGCCACCCTTTTTACAGCGCCTTTCTGCTGGCACTCACCGGAACGCTGCTGGCTTGCCCGCATCCGGGGACTCTTGCCTGTCTCGTCTATGCCGTGCTGATGCTTCAGCACACGGCACGCAAGGAAGAGCACAAGCTCTCGAGCTCGGAGTTCGGCGACGAGTACCGCGGTTACTTGGCGCGCACCGGTCGCTTCATTCCACGCCTTCGAAGTCCCGCCGCCCAGTGAACATATATCTTCACGATCCGGTTTACGCCCTCGGCGACACGACCTACAGCGTCGAGCAGTCGGTTAAGGCTTCGCGCACGGTGTCGAGCGCCGAGACGCTGCGCGAGGCCGGATTCGTATCGCACCACGTCTGCTCGCCGGAGCTCGGCGTCGAGGATCTCTCGGTGCGTACCGCCTCGCAGCTCGGTGAATGCCTGGACACGGTATCGACGGTCATTTTCTCCACCTGCCTGCCGATGAACGGCAGTGTCGGCAGCTTCGCGGACTTCCGGGCATCGCGCGATGTAAAGCACCTGATGGACTTCCCGGCGAGTCGCCTGCAGGCCGCGTGCGGTCTGCAGGAAACCCAGGTCATCGGGCTCAATCAACAAGCCTGCACCGGCATGCTGGGTGGCATACGCCTGGCTCGGGCGCTGTTGCAGAGCGAAGCCGATGTCGATGACATCCTGTGCATCACCGCCGATCGCTTTCCTTGCGATGCGATTTACGAGCAGTCCTACAATCTGATTTCCGACGGCGGCGCCGCCGTCGTCGTCTCGCGGCTCGAGCGTGGCTTTCGTGTCATCGGCTGTCACCAGATCACCAATGGCGCGCTCGTGCAGGCAAGCGACGACGAGGTGGTCGGTACGTACTTTAACTACACCCACCGGTTGATTCAGGAAAGCCTCGCCAAGATCGATGCCGGAATGGGCGACATCGACTGGATCGTCGCGCAGAACATGAACATCAAAGCCTGGCAGATTCTCGCGCGCCTGTTGTCATTCGATTCCGAACGGGTGTACTTCGAATCGCTTCCGGAAGTGGGCCATGTCATCAGTGGCGATAACATCATCAATTTGAAAAAGCTCGATGACAGCAACGCCATCCGTCCAGGCGAAAAGTTGTTGTTGATCATGGCCGGATACGGCATGAACTGGCAGAGCGTGATTCTGGAAAAGGTCTGACGCCATGGCAACGCTTGCAGAGCTCACCACGCGACTTTGTCGGATCTCCCAGGAGCATTTCATCGACCCGTTCTCGCGGCTCGATTGGCCGGCGTCCATCGAGCGGAATCAATGGTTCATGAGCCCCGATCTTGTATCACTGCACGGCACCCGGCATTGGAATGCTCTCGACGAGCAACAGCGACAGTTGCTCAGCTTCTTCGAGCTCATCAACTTCTTCAGCATCAATATCCACGGTGAGCGCATGCTGATTGAAGGCCTCGCAAAACGGCTTTATCGAGAGCATACCGAGACAGTATCTCCCTATTTGCATCATTTTCTGGATGAAGAGAACAAACACATGTTCTATTTCGGGCGTTTCTGTAATCAGTATGCGGGTAAGGTATATCCAGAGAAAAGGTTCTCGATTGTGCGTGAGTACGCCGACGGCGAGGAAGAATTTCTGTTCTTCGCTCGTGTCATGCTGTTCGAGGAGATGGTGGATATCTTTAACCGGCGCATGGCCAAGGACCAACAGCTGGTGCCGCTTTCGCGCGAGATCAACTGGTTGCATCACTTCGAGGAAGCCCGGCACCTGGCATTTGGACGCCGGCTCGTTGAGGAGCTTTTCGAGAATCACGCCGATCACTGGCAGCAGGAAGTTCGGCAGCGCATCGCCGACGAGCTCGCGCAGTTCCTCGATGCGACTTGGAAAGACTACTTTAATCCCGAGGTCTATAAGGACGCTGGGCTGGACGACGCATACGCCGTGCGCCGCGAGGTCCTTGGAGACCCGGCCGTCAGACTCAGAAGGAAGAAACTCTGCGATCGCTCGGCACGAACGCTCGTGAAGCTCGGACTTCTGACAGAGGAGTCAATCTCGTGAGCAAAGAAGGACATTTTCGCGACGCGCTTAGAAAGTGGATTGCCGATACCAGCTCCAAAGCCTCCTTCGAACAGGTCCGCGACGATACCCCGCTTTTTCGAACCGGAATCTTGAAGTCCGTTCAGGTCACCGATCTGATTCTATATATCGAGGAGCTCACCGAGCGTTCGGTGAACGTGGAGCAGATTAAGCCGGGGGTGTTCCGCGACATCGATTCAATCTACCAGCATTTCTTTGCGCAAGACCATGCTTGATCGACTGAAGCCACGAAGCGTCGGACGCCGGGATCGCGGGCAAGCGGTGCTCTCCGGCGAGCTCCTGGACCTCGACCGCCGACTCGACGAGGTATTCACGGCTTGGGCGCGATCCTGGGATGCCGTCGAGTACCGCTTCCCCGCCTGCATCGAGGCGAGACAACTGGAACGTCTCGATTACTTTCGATCCTTCCCGCACTTGGCAACCTTTCCGGTCACGCTCGACAGGCACGAGGACAATCTAGAGGCGTTCGCCGAGGGTGGCCGGTGCAGCGCAAGCGGTGCTGTCGAGCTGACGGCGCTTGCCCCGGCGGAGCATGTGCTGACACCCGCGGCCTGTTATCACGTATACATTGAGCTCGAGGACGAGGCGCTCGATGCGCCCCGCTACATTACGACGCGAGCCACTTGCTTTCGTAACGAAGACAAGTATATGCCGCTGGAACGCCAGTGGAACTTTTCCATGCGCGAAATCGTATGCCTAGGAACCGCCGCGGAGGTCGAGCACTTTCTTACCCGCTGCACCGACGTGATCGATCGTTTTGCGACCGAAATCGGACTGCCCGTGACCTGGGCGGACGCTACCGATCCCTTCTTCTCGCCGGCAAGCAACCCCAAGTATCTGTTCCAGAAGCTCGAGCCGGTGAAACGCGAGCTGGTTTTCGGCGCCGATCTGGCCATCGCCTCGACGAATTTCCATCGGGATTACTTCGGCGAAGCTTTCGCCATCACCCGGGACGGCGAAAACGCCTGCTCGGGCTGCGTCGCCTTCGGTATGGAGCGCTGGCTGGCGGCCTTCATGGAGGCCTACGGACCGAGCCTCGAAAACTGGCCGCGCTTCGAGGCGCTCGCACGATGAGCACAATGCGCAATGCCATCCTCATCACCGGCGCGGGAGGTTACCTGGGCAGCCGGCTTGCACGACACTATCTGGAGCACGGCCGGCAGCCCGTCATCGCGTGGCTGCACGCGACCGATCGCGCCGAGCTCGCGGCCAAGGCGTCTGCGCTGCGCGATAGCCTGGGACCTCTCGCGCACGCCGTAGATGTGCGCGGCGGTGATCTGTGCGCCGCCCTGCCCTTCGAAGATATCGATCCGGACGAGGTGGGCACGATCATTCACTGCGCCGCCGTGACCCGATTCAACGTCGAAGAGACCCTCGCGCGCAACGTCAACGTCGACGGCGCGGTCAAGCTCTACGAATTCGCTTCCAGTTGCGCGGGCCTCGAGCGCCTGGCGCTCGTGAGTTCCATATATGCCTGTGGTCTTCGAAGCGGGGTCGTGGCCGAGGAGGCCATCGAAGCAAAACCCGAATTCTCGAACTACTACGAATGGTCGAAGTGGGAATCCGAAAGGCGTCTTCGAGAGGACTTCGATCACCTGCCGTGGGTGGTGATGCGGGTCGCCACAATCGTTGCCGAAAGCGCGCGTGGCCAGGTAATGCAGTACAATGCGTTCCACAATACGCTGAAGCTGCTTTTCTACGGCCTCGTTTCCCTGGTTCCGGGCGACCCGAACGCACCACTGTACTTCGTCAGCGCCGACTTCGTCGTGGATGCGCTTTCGAGCACCCTGGACAAGGGGCAGCCAAAAGGTTTTTATCACGTCTGTCATACGGACGAAGAGTCGATGACGCTCGGCAGCCTCATCGATACCGCCTACTCGCGCTTCTGCCTTGATTCCGATTTCCGCGAACGCAGAATTCTCAAGCCGCTATTCTGCGATGAGGTCAGCTTCGAAATGCTCGCCGATGGGATCGACAGCTTCGGTGGTGAGGTCGTGCGGCAGGGGCTCGGAAGCATCGTGCCGTTCGCACCGCAACTCTACTCCCGCAAAGCCTTCGACAATCGCCGCCTGCAGACGACGATGGATGTCTACGCTGCGCCGGACGCGACGGAGCTCGTTTCCAACACGAGCGACTTTCTGGTCGACACCCGCTGGGGCCGGAGGCGGGCGGATGCTGCCTGATACGCGTTTTCTCGGTGCCGTCCTCGCAGAGCCGTTGGGCCTCGAGCTGCACATGACTGTGGCGTGTGGAACCGCATCGGAGGGAGCGTTGAGCAACGCCGAGCGCGAACGCTACCGGTCGCTCGCGATGACCGCTCGCGCGAGGTCGTGGCTGCTGGGCCGCGCGGCGCTCAAGCAGCTAAGGGCGCGAGTTGACGCCCGCGCCGACGTCGACGATCTCGACTTCCCCAATTCGCGCTTCTCCCTCACCCATTCGTCGGACGTGGCCCTTGCCGTTGCCGACACCTCCGGTCAGTTGGCGGGGATCGGCGTCGATCTCGAGGTCGACACAACCATTCGACCGGAGGCAGCGCGATTTTTTCTCACGGTTCGCGAGCAGAACTGGCTGCGTGGTCAGCCGAGGGAACGGTGGTCGCATGATTTGTTGCGACTGTGGTGCGTCAAGGAAGCGCTGTACAAATCCAATCCCGCAAACGCCGGCACGGTGCTGGGCGATTACGAGCTGCTCGAACCTGCAAATGCATGCGGCAAAGCCTTCACCCGCGCTGGTCGTCCGATGGAATACTCGAGCTGGTGTGCTTCTCGCACCAGCATTGCGCTTTCGGTGTACAGATGAGGGTCTGTCATGATCAGCGAAAACGAACTCTGGATTCTGAGCTTCTATCGTATCTCCGAGATAAGCGGATCGTTGTTCTTCGGTCGGCTCGCAAAATCGCTCAAGGCCGGCCCCATACAGCACGACATGACCCGGCACTATGCCGATGAGGCGATGCACGCGTGGTACTGGACGGACTGCCTGGCGAAGCTCGGCGCAGAGCCGTTGGAGCTCGGCACCGCCTATCAGGATCAGTATCTCGCAGCCGCCGGCATGCCGGTCAACATCATGGAAATTCTCGCCATCACCCAGGTCTTCGAACGACGCGTAATCAACCAGTACGCGGTGCACAGCCGGGCACAAGACATCGACCCGCTAATCAAGGAGACTATCGAGCGCATCGTCGAGGACGAGAAATGGCACATCAGATGGATACGCGATGCGTTGAAGGACATGGAACCCACCTACGGTAAGGACACCATCGACACGACCATTGAGCGCTTTCTCGAGGCCGATCGCGAAGTTTATGCGAAGACCGTGCGCGAGCACGAGGAACGCGTCAGGGAGCTGTTGCCGACATGAGCACCGAAAATGCCGCCAAAGACACGAGAATCAGGAAAGCCCTCGCCCGGTCCCTGAACCGCGAACCCGAATCGCTCGCGGACGACGTCGTGCTCATCGATCTCGTCGCCGAGTCGTTCGCGCTCGTCGAGACGGTCATCAATCTTCAGGAGGAGCTGAATTTCCGCTTGGTTCAGGATGACCTTCGCGACGTAAAAACCGTTGGCGATCTCGTGCGCGTGTGCGCCGATCGCCTTCCACATCCGTAGCTTCAAAGAAGTCGATCTCCGCTTGGTTTCTCCGTGATTGCGAGCGTGCCCGCCGACTCCTCGACGCCCGAATGGGCGTCATATGCGAGCGGCTAGAGCCCGGTCGAGGGTCCTGTTACGCGCGGAGATCGCGCGATTCGAATGGAGCCGAGCCCGCCGGATTGCATTTTTACTCCCAGCGGTTCCCGCCGGCGGATTCGTTGACATATCATGGCGGCCCTGAGTCCCCGTCACTGCAAGGAGCGACCGGTGTATACGCTTTACCACGCGCCCCGATCCGCGGCCACGGGCGTACGCGCGCTTCTCGAGGTCATCGGCGTACCGTACGCCATCCATGAGGTCGATATCGACGCGGACCGGCCACGGGACCCGGCATTTCTGCGCATCAATCCCAACGGCTGGGTACCCGCCCTGGTCTACGAGGGCGGCGCCATGTATGAGGCCGCGGCCATCACCATTTTCCTCTGCGACAGGCACCCGCAAGCGGGACTCGCACCGACGCCCGAGGATCCTCTGCGCGGGAAATTTCTCCAGTGGCTGGTTTACATGGCCGGAACGCTTCAGCCTGCTTATCAGATGGTTTACTACCCGTTCCGGTTCGCAGCGACGGAGGCAGACCACGACAGCGTCAGGGCACGCGCGGCCAGCCGGCTCGACGAAATCTGGCGGATTCTGGACGATGCACTCGACCCCGGCCCGTGGCTACTCGGGCGTCGCTTCAGTGCCTGCGATATTTATCTTTACATGCTTTCGACGTGGCTCCTTGCGGAGCACACACCTATTACGGAGTTCCCGAACGCGGCGCGATGCGCCAGTCTTGCGGCGGAAAGGCCGGAAGTGGCACGCGTATTCGGTTGAGGTGAAGTTGAGATGACGACCACAGATGGAATCATACTGGGAGCGGGTGCCGGACAGGTTCGTCTCGAGCCGCGCTATGCCAATCGCCATGGCCTGATCGCGGGTGCCACGGGCACGGGAAAGACGGTCACGCTGCAGGTGATGGCGGAGGCCTTCTCGCGTATCGGCGTACCGGTTTTCGTGTCCGACGTAAAGGGGGATCTTTCGGGAATTTCTCAGCCCGGTAGCCCGCATCCGCGAATCGATGAGCGCGTGCGCAAGATCGGTATCCCGGAATTTCATTTTGCAGCGTCACCGACCGTATTCTGGGATCTCTTTGGCGTGCAGGGACATCCCATACGCGCCACCATTTCGGATATGGGCCCCCTGCTGCTGGCCCGCCTGCTGGATCTCAACGACACCCAGGAGGGCGTCCTCACGGCGGCGTTCGAGTTCGCGGACGACGAGGGGCTGCTGCTGCTCGACATGGACGATCTGCGGACTACGCTGCAATACGTCGGCGACAACGCGCAGAGCATGTCTCGTGAGTATGGCAACATCTCGAAGCAGTCCATCGGCGCCATCGTCAGACGACTTCTGGTCATCGAGCGCGAGGGCGGCGACCAGTTCTTCGGCGAGCCCGCACTCGACCTGCACGACATGATTCGAACCCGATCGGACGGCACCGGTCAGATCAATGTGCTTGCGGCCGACCAGCTGATGAGCAGCCCACGCATTTACGCAACGTTCTTGCTGTGGCTGCTGTCGGAGCTATTCGAGAATCTGCCCGAAATCGGAGATCCCGACAAGCCGCGCTTCGTTTTCTTCTTCGACGAAGCGCATTTGTTGTTCAACGGAGCGCCAAAGGCGCTCCTCGAGAAGGTCGAACAGGTCGTAAGGCTTATCCGGTCGAAAGGCGTCGGCGTCTATTTCGTGACCCAAAATCCACTGGACATCCCCGAATCCGTGCTCGGACAACTCGGTAATCGCGTCCAGCACGCACTGCGCGCATTCACTCCAAAGGATCAAAAAGCCGTGCGCGTGGCTGCACAGACATTCCGTGCAAATCCGGAGCTGGATACGGCGACCGTGATTACCGAGCTCGGAGTGGGCGAAGCCCTGGTGTCGGTGCTTCAGGACGGCGGCGTGCCTTCGGTGGTGGATCGAACGCTCCTCGCCCCGCCTGCTTCGAAAATGGGTGCGATCACACCAAGCGAACGACAGGTCGTGATAAACGCTAGCCCGTTGGCGGGACGCTACGATCGGGCCGTCGATCGCGAGTCCGCACACGAGATGCTGCGCGCGCGCGCCGAAAAGGTCGCAAAAGAGCTGGAGGAGCGCGAGTCCAGGGACGCAGAAAATTCTCCCAAAAGACCGCGATCCCGCCGACAGTCGACCGGCGAAGCTTTCGTCAAGAGCCTCGTGCGTAGCGTGGGAAGTCAGATCGGGCGACAACTCATGCGCGGCATTCTCGGCTCACTGCGCCGCTGACGGCCATGACGGCATTTCAGGGCCCGAATAGCAGATACAGAGCGCCGGTTGCCAGCGCTCCGATGGCAGACAGCACCAGCGTGCGGTACAGATACTTGAGAGAGCGGGCGTAACCGGGCCCGCCGTTCAACACGTCGAAAAAGGTGCTCGCCGATTCGCCCCTGTCCGCGCGATCAAGCCGCTCGTTCCCGCTGAGAATCACGGCATAGCACAGCAACGATACCAGCCAGAGTGCAATACTGAGCCAGAACAAGAAGCTCACGAGATATCGGGGCTCCGCCGTCCGCGGCCAAGATTACGGTTCATCAAGACACAACTCGGGTGCAAGCGCATCGACAAGACTGCGTCCAAACGACATGAAGC
>JBFICP010000073.1:0-13369 GCA_041581935.1 Gammaproteobacteria bacterium
GACACCGTGTCGGTTGCCAGACGACGCACCTGGCCCATGTCGCCCTCACCGACGACCCGGGCAAGCACCGAGGACGTGCCCGCCATCAGCCCGATACCGAGACTGGTCATGACCATGACCACGGGAAAGGTGAAGCTCATGGCCGCCAGTGGCTCCGCGCCGAGCTGTGCGACGAACCAGGTGTCGGTGGCGTTGAACAGCATGATGGCGAGCACCGCCCACACCATGGGCACGGTCATGGATACCAGGTGTGCGGCGACCGGACCTTCGACGAGGCGCGCGCGAGAGCTTGTCATTGCCGGTGGCGACGTTACGTGATTGACTTGGGTGATGGGACTCTCGGTGAAAGGCCAGCGTCAATCAACCGCATTCGGCGCGGTGACCGGTAAAGCGTGCATCCGGGGTTCGTGAGCGACCCGCCGCCGGTGCAGCTCGACGATCGGGACCGCGCGCTGCTCGACGGAGCCGAGGGTGAAGCCATGCGCTTTGCAATGCAGGTGGTGCTGCGCGCGGCGCACATCTCCGGCGCGACGCGCCTTCAGGACATCTCCTTCGCGCACATCGACGCCTGCTTCTACAGCGGCCAGGCGCATGTGGACTTTGCCCGCTTCATGGTGGAAAACGGCGCGCGCCTCGCGGTCCCGGCATGGACCAACACCTCGCTGGTCAGTCAGGTCGATCCGCAGATTCGTCCGGAGTCGGACGATCCGGTGGTCATCGGCGGTGCGCGCCTGCTCATGGAGCTCTATGAGAGGCTCGGCTGCGAGCCCGTTTGGACCTGCGCGCCGTATCAGCTGCCGGGCAGGCCGCGGCTGGGGGATCACATCGTCGGCTCGGAATCCAATGCCGTGACCTTCTACAACTCGGTCGTCGGAGCGCGCACCAACAAGTACGGCGACTTCCTCGACGTGTGCGCGGCCGTGGTCGGGCGCGTCCCCTACTCGGGGCTGCATACCGACGAAGGGCGTCGTGGTCGCGTGCTCGTCGGCCTCGATGCGATTCCCGAAGCGCTGCGTCGCGAGGACATTTTTCACCACGTCCTCGGTCACCGGCTCGGGCGAGTGGCGCAGTCCCGGGTCCCGGTCATCTGCGGCTTGCCGGCCGACAGCAACGAAGACCAGTTGAAGGCCATCAGCGCCGCCGCGGCGGCGTCCGGCGCTGTGGGTCTGTTCCACGCGGTCGGTGTGACACCGGAAGCGCCGGATCTCGAGAGCGCGTTTCAAGGCCATGAGCCGGACACGGTGATCGATATCACCCCGGCGGATCTCGTCGAGGCGCGTGACGCCCTGTCGCTGGGCGCGAGCGGCACGCTCGCCATGGTGGCACTCGGCACGCCGCACTTCTCTTTCACCGAGTTTGCGCGACTGGTGCCGCTCGTCGCGGGGCGCCGGGTGCACGCGGGCACCGCATTCTATGTTTCCACGAGCCGTTACGTGCAGGCGCGCATCGAAGAGCAGGGGTGGGGCGAGACTCTGCGCCGCGCGGGCGTGCAGGTGATCGTCGACACCTGCACGTATTTCTCTCCGGCGGTGCGCGGCTGCCGCGGACGGGTCATGACCAACTCGGCCAAGTGGGCTTACTACGCACCGGGACTGCTGGCGGTGGAATCGGTGTTCGGCACCCTCGAGGAGTGCGTCGAGTCGGCGATGCGCGGCGAGGTCTGGCGCGATGGGCGCCTTTGGCGCGACGCGACCTGGGGGGTGCGTCCTTGAGCGGCTTCGCTATCGAGGCGGGCACGCTCAACCCGGGCAGCGCCGGCGCCGAGGCCCTGGTGCTCGACGAGCCGCTCAGCTTCTGGGGCGGGTTCGATCCGAGCACCGGAATCATCGTCGATCGGCATCACCCGCAACACGGTGCCTGCGTCGCGGGACGGTTCCTGGTACTGCCCGCGAGTCGCGGCTCGGCGGGTACCCCCGCGGGCGTGGCCGAGGCCATTCGCCGCGGTGTCGGTCCGGCGGGCATCGTGCTCGGGGAAGCCGACGTCAACGTTGCCATCGGCGCCATGGTGGCGGCGACGCTCTACGAGGCCGAGGTGCCGGTTCTGGTCGTCGACGCTGCCGCGCGCGCGCGGCTGCGCACGGGCGACCGGATCGTCGCGGTCGCGGACGGAACGTTACGTATCGAGCGGCGGTAGACTTCGCTGCGCTCGGCGCAAGCTGCGCGTGCAGCGTGTTTTGCTCGGTGCAAGCGTTCGCGGTTCAGTCGCGATGCTCGCGGTCCGGTTTGCACGGCAGGCGGTGGTCCATCTCCAGTGCCGGCTCATCCACGTCCGGAGTGCCGACGACCACGGCCGGAACGCCAGCCACGGTGCAGTGGGGCGGCACGTCCTCCAGGACCACGCTGCCGGCACCGATCTTGGCGCCGCGGCCGACTTCCACGTTACCAAGGATCTTGGCACCGGCGCCGATCAGCACGCCGTGGCGCACCTTGGGGTGGCGATCGCCTTCCGCCTTGCCGGTACCACCCAGGGTGACCTCGTGGAGGATTGATACGTTGTCCTCGATCACCGCGGTTTCTCCGACGACGACGCTGGTGGCGTGGTCGATGAGGATGCCGTCACCGACGCGTGCCGCCGGATGGATGTCGACGCCGAACACCTCCGATGTGCGGTTTTGCAGAAACAGCGCCAGCGCATCACGATCCGCATGCCATAGGCAGTGGGCGACGCGATGGGTCTGCAGGGCGTGAAACCCCTTGTAGTAGAGGAAGGGATCCGAGAATCGCTTGGCCGCCGGGTCGCGATCGCGAATGGCGCGGATATCGGCGCGCATCGATTGCCCGATGCCGGGATTCGACTCCACGGCATCGGCGATCAGCTCGCGCACCAGCATCGCCGGCAGCACAGAGCACTCGAGCTTACCGGCCAGCAGAAAGCCCAGCGCATCCTCGAGGCTCTTGTGGTTGAGGACCGTGGCGTGCAGGAAGCTTGCGAGGATGGGCTCGCGCGCGGCCTCCCTGGCGACTTCCTCACGGATGCTCTGCCAGAGCGGATCGAGCGCCGCCCGCGCGATTCGTGCCGACTGACTACGTGCCATGGTGACCTCCGAACCGAGAAGTGTGTGCCAGGTGGGTAAGGCTGGCAACCCGCCCCGGCAGGCTCCGGGCTGTCAGCCGCACCCTGCCGGCGTGGTCGTGGGCCGACGGCTGGTGCGCACGCGCGGCCGACGCAGACGCGAGCGTGCCGCATCCAGCAACGCTTCGATTGCGACCACCAGCCGGTAGCATGTGGCAGCAATGGCCACATCCAGGCCGTCCGCGGTGAGCCCACCGCCCTGCCCGCGGTCGATTGATGGGTCGCCGGAGCTTCTCGGCGGTGCGTATCGGCGTGGAAACAGCGCGCGTGCATAGGCATCTGCAAAGCGTTTCATCGTTTCTCGCTCCTTCTCACTGACCCGCTCGCGCGGGCGTGCATCACTCCTCAGGCGGCCGCCTTGGTGTGCGCATCGTTGCAGCCTGCCGGCCGCTCGAGGCGCGACTCGTGGACCACCGTGGCCACCGGCTGCCGGCGGGCGCTTGCCGGTCGCGCCAGCAGCCCGGCCACCGCCGCCGGGATCTGTCCCCGGGACAAGCCGATGTCGGCGAGCAGATGGTCGTCCAGGGCGCTCAGCTCGCGTATGGCGGCGGCTTCCCGGCTCGCTCGGGCATAGGCGGCGGCCAGCTTTTTCGCGGGCCACAGCAACGCCCTGAAAAGGCTGCCCAGGGCGGCGGCCGTGGCGCGGGCCTGGAGCCGGCGTCCCAGCAGCTGGTAGCGGTGCAGCTCCTCCATGGTCACGTGGGTGCCGGGCACCAGATGGTGCGAATCGTCGCGATGGATGATTTTCGCCGCTCGCCGGGTGACCCCCGGCTGGAGTAGTCCGGTGCCGTCTCGGACTTGATTTTGGTTCGTGTTCATTTTAGATTTCCTCGTATTGTTGTCCGCGGAGCGGACGAATGTTTCTCTATATATGGCCGTAGGTTAGTGTTCAAAAGGACCTTTTACAAACGAGAAGTTGTACTGATTTATTTGAGAATTTCTAATCTATGGAACGACGCCTTCCCCCGCTGAATGCGCTGCGCGCCTTCGAGGCGGCCGCCCGTCACCTGAGCCTCACCCGCGCCGCAGAGGAGCTGCACGTGACACCCGCCGCAGTCAGCCATCAGGTCAAGAGTCTCGAGGCGTATCTCGGTGTGAAGCTGTTTCGGCGCGCGAACCGCTCGCTGCTGCTCACCGACGCCGGCCAGGCCTGCCTTCCCGGCTTGCTCGATGGCTTCGACCGCTTGGCGCAGGCCGTCGAAGCCGTCCACGCGTGCGACGAAAGCGGCCCCCTGACCGTCACCGTGCCGCCGTCCTTCGGCGCCAAGTGGCTGGTGACACGCCTCGACCGCTTTCGTCTCAAGCATCCGGGCTACGACGTGCGTCTGGACGCCTCCATGCGCCTGGTGGATCTGATGCGTGAGGGCGTGGATATCGCAGTGCGCTACGGCGCCGGTCACTACGAGGGCATGCGCGTCGATCGCCTGATGGACGAGGTGGCAGTTCCGGTGTGCAGCCCACGCCTGCTCGAGGGCGACAACCCTCTGCGCGAGCCGGCGGATTTGTGTCGACACACGCTCCTGCACCACACCGCTCCGCACCAGGACGACAACTTCCCGGATTGGCGCATGTGGCTGCGGGCGGCCGGCGTCGAGTCGTGCGACTTGAGCCGCGGGCCGACCTTCAGCCTCGCGAGCATGGCGGTCGAGGCCGCCATCAACGGTCAGGGTGTGGCGCTGGTGGGCGACGTGCTGGTTGCCGACGACATCGCGGCGGGACGGCTGGTGCGCCCGTTCGAGCTCAGCTTTCCAGTGAACTTCGCCTACTACATCGTGTGTCCGCGGGTGACGGCGGAGCGCCCCAGGGTAGTCGCGTTCCGTGAATGGTTGCTCGGCGAGGCTCGCGTGAGCCGCGCCCCGGGGTAAGTTGCCGCGGGAGCCGAAAGGTGCGAGCCGCGCGTTCGGGGCCTGTCAGGTTTCGGCGGCGGCCTTTCTCTCGGCGACCGGGCGCTGTGCACCCCACACGTTGCGCCCGTACTTCCAGTAGCCGCGCACGTTGTTCAAGCGCGAATCGGCGGTCGGGTCGACCGCCAGCACCTCGCCGTTCAGCAGCGGCTGCAGGTAGGGCGCCAGCACCGCGCCGCCACCGCCGGTGACGACGATGAGATCGATATCCCAGTCGTCGGCCCACAGACGATCCACCTCGGTGGCGACCGCCGAAGCGAGCTTGCTGAAGGCTTCCTCGGTGAGTGGGCGCAGGTCGATGGTCTTGCCTCGGATCTTGATCGACCCGCGGGCAACGGCGTCGTACATGCGGTACAGCTCCACGTCGACGCCGGTCTCCTCGAGCAGCTTCGCCGCGATCATCGAAAAGGCACGCGCAATACCGGACTCCGAGGAGCCGCTGCCGCGACCGGAATATTTGGTCTTGTCCGAAACCGTGTAGTCGGTGGTGCGAAAGCCGATATCGACGACGCCGATTTTCTCCTGCACGTATCGCTTGTCACTGAGCTCGGCGGTGTCCCCCATCATGAGATTGAAAAGCGAACCGAATGGCTGGGGAATGACCCGCACCTGATTGACGGTGATCGGTATCTGGTGGCGCGCACCGCCTGCATCCAGCGTAACCAGCGAGTGAGCGCCCAATAACAACCCGGATAGCTCCTCGCGGTGACGCCGGTAGAAGCTTACCGGCAGCCCCGTCACCAGGTTGACCGACTCGTTGGCCGATACGAGCCGCGACAGCGCAGCCATCGCCATGGTCTTGGCGAAATTGGTGATGAACTGATTCTGATCGAGAGTGAAAGAGCGCACATGGCTCTGACGCTCGGCGAGCTCTCCGACGAAGAACGACTCGCCTTCCATTTCGATATGCAGATGTTCCTCGGGTGCCGATGAAGTCAGGAGCTGCTCGCGAAACTGTATGTCAGTGGCTTCACCGAAGATGGACTTGAAAACCAGCATGTCCTTGCCGCTGGTCGCCTTGGTGAAACCGAAACCGATATCGATGCCGATGACGTTCACGACGGTTCCCCGGGACGGTCCAGGCTCATTGATCTACTCCTTCTAGCACGTCGATTCGAAAGCGGTCAAAGCAGGCTCAGAAGACGCCCATCTCGAGTCCCGCCGCCATGGCCATGCCGAGCTCCTCGCACGCGGCCAGAACCGCATCGGTGGTGTCGCCGCGCGCGATTATCGGCTCCTGCACGGCGCGAAGCGGATAGCCCTTGGCGATCCGTTGAAGGCTCGCGAGCGCCCCGCGGCCGTCGTTGCCAGCGCTGATGAAGACCGCATAGGGCAGGCTTTCCACCTTGCCTTCGCAAGGATAGTAGGTACGGTCGAGAAAATCCTTCATCGCGCCGGACATATAGCCGAAATTCTCCGGAGTACCGAAGATTACTGCGTCGGCCCAAACGAGGTCATCGGGACCGGCATCGCCCGCGCGCAGCATGCGCGTTTCCACACCGCCCACTTCGTCGCAAGTGGCACCGCGAAGAACGGCCTCGGCCATCGACTGCGTGTGACCGGTCTGCGAGTGAAAAACAATCAGGAGGTGTTTCAAAACGGACTATGAGGCGCCGTGCAGGCGTGCTCGGACGCAGGTTAGCCCATTTGCGAAGCGTTCTCCATTGCGGTTGAATGTGCACCTGCGATCGGCACGACATCGCACTACGGCGAGCACGGTATGGGAAATTCCCTTCGCGACGAGCTACTCAAAGTCGGTCTGGTCAACGAGGAGCAGCTGAAAAGACCGCGCCGGCAGTCATCGAACGGCGCAAAGTCTGCCAAGCGGCGACGGCGAACCTCGGCCGCTGCCCCCGCCGACCAATCCGACACGCGCGTCGCCCGCCACGTGCTTCGCGAGAATCAACGCCGCACGGCGCGCTTCATTCGTGACACGACGCTCGGCGGAGGATCCGCCGCGGACAACGCCAAAAAAGCCCTGAGGCGAAAAATCCAGGAACTCATCGAGACGCAACGATTGAACGCCACGCAAGCCGATGTGGCCTACCACTTCGTCAAGGGCAAACGCATCAAGCGCATCTATGTCACCGAGGAACAGCGCGCGCGGCTTTCGTCCGGCGAGATCGTGATCGCGGCTCTCGATGGAAACCACCACCTCATGATCAGGTCGGCGGCGGAGGCGCTCGCGGCGCTCGCGCCGCAGACCGTGCTGTGCGGTTGCGCGGAGTCGCACGAGGACGGCGAAGAGCACCCGGTGCCCGACGACATCACCTGGTAGCTCGCGAGAAGCCGTCGATACGTCCTTGTCGGAGTGAGGTTGCTCGCTGCTTCAAGGCCGGAATCCCGGCGGACTAGAGTTTCGCCAGGCCCTGGTCGAGATCCTCTATGAGGTCCTCGACCGCTTCCAGTCCCACCGAGAGTCTCACCAGGCCGTCGGTAATGCCGACTCGCTTACGCTCCTCGACGTCCACGTCGGCATGCGTCATGGTCACGGGGTGCGTCACCAGAGACTCCACCGAGCCGAGATTCTCCGCCAGTGACCACAGCTTCACGGAGTCCATGAGTTGTTTGCCGGCGCGTGTGCCCCCCTTGACCTCGAACCAGACCATGGCACCGAAACCCGTCGCCTGCTCCCTGGCGAGCTTGTGTTGCGCGAAGGACGCGAGCCCCGGATAGCACACTCGTTCGACCTTGGCGTGGCCTTCCAGATATTCGGCAATGGCCATCGCGTTGGCGCATTGTGCATCCATGCGCACCGACAGCGTCTTGCAACCCTGCATCGTCAGCCATGCCACCTGGGGCGACATGATGGAGCCGGTCGTGTTCTGAACGAACTTGATCGCCTCGTCGAGTTCCTTCGTGGCGCTGACGACGGCGCCACCGACCGTGGCATTATGACCGTCGAAGTACTTCGTCGTGCTGTGGATTGACAGGTCCGCACCCATCTCCAGGGGGCGCTGGTAGTAGGGCGTGAGAAACGTGTTGTCTACCGCGTGCGGAATCGAACGCTCTCGCGCGATTTCGGATATCGCCGCAATATCGGTCAGCTTGAGGGTCGGATTGGCCGGCGTTTCGGTGAATATCAGGCGCGTCGTATCGCGCAGACTTTCACGCACCGCGTCCGGATTCGACGTATCGGCAAACGTGAACTCGATTCCGAAGCGCGGCAGCACCATTGTGCAAAGACGGTACGTTCCGCCGTAGGCCACATCGGAGATGATGGCATGGTCGCCGGCGTTCAGCAGCGCCAGCATCGTTGCCGTGGTGGCGGCCATGCCGGTGGAAAACGCGCGGCACTCGGCGCCCCCCTCGAGCACCGTGAGCTTGTTCTCCAGCGCCCGCACGGTCGGATTTCCCGAGCGCGAGTAGGAGTAGCCTTTGCTCAGATACTCGTCGATTGACTCCTGCACATAGGTGGTCGACTGATAAATGGGCGTCAGGATGGCGCCTGTCACCGGATCGGGTGTTACGCCCGCGTGAATCTGCTCGGTACTGAATCGCATGGATGTCGTGTCCTCGTCGGCCGCGTCGGCCGCGTCGGCTATTAAGGGGGGCTATATAGTCCACGATCCAAAATCGGAAGTAAAAGCGCGCCATGTGCTGCGCGGGCCAGCAGTGTTGCCGCACCGGGTCACGCTCGCCATAATCCCCCGAGTCCACGGCGGCCCGGCTCCGGGTTGTCCGCAATCATCAAATCAAGCGCGGAAGGAGGGCTCTCATGAGCGCTGATTCGAACGACAAGAATTCCCGGCAGGTGGCTTTCATTGGTCTGGGCGTCATGGGATTTCACATGGCAGGCCACCTGGCGAATGCCGGTCACCAGGTCACCGTGTACAACCGCACCGCCAAAAGGGCCGAGGAGTGGCTCGGTAAGTTTCCCGGTAAATCGGCGCCGACACCGGCCGATGCCGCCCGTGAGGCGCGTATCGTGTTTTCCTGTGTCGGCAACGACGACGACGTGCGTGCCATCAGCACCGGAGCCGACGGCGCGTTCTCGGGCATGCAGGCGGGCAGCGTGTTCGTCGATCACACCACGGCGTCTGCGGAGCTCGCCCGGGAGCTCGACTCGGCTGCCCGCGAGCGCGGCGTGCATTTTCTCGACGGCCCCGTATCCGGCGGCGAAGCCGGCGCGCAGAACGGCGTGCTGACGGTGATGATGGGTGGCGAGCCCGGCGTGTTCGAGGACGTCAAGCCCGTCATCGACAGCTATGCCCGGGCGGTTACCCTGCTCGGACCGGCGGGCTCCGGCCAGCTGACCAAGATGGTCAATCAGATCTGCATCGCGGGTCTGGTGCAGGGGCTCGCCGAGGGCATGAACTTCGCCAAGTGTGTGGGCCTGGATCCGAAGCTCGTGCTCGAGGTCATCTCCAAGGGGGCTGCCCAGTCGTGGCAGATGGAGAATCGTGGCGAGACCATGGTGGACGACAAGTTCGAGTTCGGTTTCGCCGTCGACTGGATGCGCAAGGATCTGAATATCTGTCTCGCCGAAGGCCGGCGCACCGGTGCCCGTTTGCCCGTCACCGCGCTCGTGGATCAGTTCTACGCTCAGATCCAGGCCCGCGGCGGCGGCCGTTGGGACACTTCGAGCCTGATGCGGCTGTTGACGACGCCCTGAGGAATCACGCGGCCTTTTCCGGCACCAGCGCGCCGAGCTCTTTGATGAACCGGTCGAGCGTGTCCAGCAGCTCCCGGCGCTGGCTCGGTTCCAGGGTCGCATCGAGCTCGAGCATCATCCGCGACCAGGCGCGCGTGTTGATCTGCATCTTTCGTTCGAGCTCGGCGGGCTGATCGGCGAGCTCGACCCACCAGGCGATCAGGAAACGCTCGAGAACCTGCGGCGAAGCGCGCCGTCTGAGCAGATCGACGAGCTTTTTCTGGCGCGCCTCGTGATAGGCGAGCCAGTCGTCGGCGGTCAACGGCATGGCGTTGCGATGCAGCCTGACGAGCTCCGCTTGCTCCGGCCTCAGATCGCCAATGAAGAACTCGATCATTTTCGTCGCGCGCTCGACGCGACGGTCGAGACGCACTTGCACGGATTTCGGCATGAAGTCGCGGGCGAACTCGCGATTTCTTTCCTCGAAGCGTGCCTGCAAATGGTCGATCTGGGTGTCGTCGATCTCACCGAGCAGCGACACGATTCCGGGGATCGTGTCGCGCATGGTGCGTCGATAGAGGTCCGGAATACGTTGCTTGATGAGTTCGAGCTCGGCCGGCGTAAGCGTGTCCGCCAGCATGGCGCGGATTTCCTTCAGGCTCGCCACGTAGACGGGTAATTCTTCGCGGCGGTGCGCCGCCATGCGCGCCTTGACCAGCTGCTCGGCACGTGCCCGCTGAGCTTTGGTCAGATCCAGATAATGCTCGGCTTTTTCGAGCAGCAGCCAGTCGACATTGTTGTAGGCGAACTGGATGGTGCTGCAGCCGACGAGCAACGGTACCGCGAGCAGCGCGCACCATCGAGGCGCTTGTTTGAGTATCGCGTGCATGGTCCGGCGCATTGTAGCGCCCGCAAATGCACGTGTACCGTGAAAAAAAAAGCCGGCCAAGGGGGGTGGCCGGCTGCTGATCCGCGTCAGCTAAGGTCGGAGGAGAGTAGTCGTAATCGGTGTCTTACGCGCCCCCTGCGCTCATACGTGCTGTGGCGTAATGAACGTCCCGTGGGACGAAATGTCCGTCAACAATGCCGCGTTGTCGGCAATCGGTTCGATGATCACGTGCTTGCGCGAAATCGCCAGGTAGGCCGGATCGATGACCACTTCGTTACCCGAATGGCGGCCGATGACATTGCGACCCGGGCGCAACAGGTGCGTGACGCCGCTCGCGTCATCCACCAGACAGAAGTGCTTGCCCGGAAACAGCTTGTAGCGGTGGCTGGCGAGCTTGATGTCGACCTCGCGCCCGTCGATGAAGCGAATACAGATGGTTTCGCCCCGTGGAACCGGTTTGAGCGTTTGGGTTCCGTCCTCGTCGCCGTCGTTGCCGCTCGCGCCGCCGCCACCGCTGCCCTGCTCGAGATCGAACAGAGCCGTTTCCCTGTAGGAGACCGGGAGCATGGATGCCAGCATCGGCTGGCCGTCGGACTGCTCATCCGAGTCGGCAGTGGAGAGTTCGAGGTTGCCCTGCACTTTCTCGAGATAGATGCTGCGCAGCACCGCCTGGCGCGAGGCCAGATACTGCATGTACTTGACCAGCGCGATATTCTTGAATTCGTCGTAGTCGTCGCCGTGGGTGCACAGCGCCTCGATGATGTCGCGCCAGTCGTGGTCCCGGGACAGCAGCCCGCTCTCGAGCTCTGCGAGGAGCTCGCCGATGAGATGCGGCTGCTCCAGACAGCGGGCGAAGACGGCGGCGAAGCGTTTCTCCACTGCGCGCAGCTTGATGGCCATGTCCTTGAGCTCGTCGGCGCTGCGCTCGACCAGGCGCGCGGCTTTGCGCACCGGAAACTCGATGCGGCTGGCAAGTCCGAACTCGAACTCCGCAGGGCTCGAGAAGGCCAGCGTCTTGCCCGGCAGGTCCAGCACCAGGGGCTTGCGCGCGCGCTTGCGGAACAGGGCGCGCAGCTGGTTGGCGGTGCGCGTGACCGGATCCGAGAAGGCGCTCAGATCGGTTCTGAAGCGTTCAACCAGTGAGCCCATGGCGAGGAGTTCCGTGGCCCGTTCACCGTCGTCGAGGCCGACGAACGGGGTGAATTTTCGACGTAGCAGTGCCATGATGTGTCCATAAAAAAATTGTTTAAAAACAGATAGATATTAGTATATTATGCTGTTACACATTAAAGAATAGACCTAACTCGTCCTACATTCAAACTAATTTACCGTGTTTTTTTAATGTAATTACTCAAGTCTTGCAGGGCCCCGCCGGGCCGCGGGGCCGGGCCCTGAAGCGTGCTATCGTTAGCCCCGGCCGCGGCCGGCCCGCTCGCCGGAGCCATCGAAACGATATCCACCATGAGCCAGCAGCAGAGCACATTCGGGTTGTCCGCCTACGGCGGTGAAGGCTGGTCGCCGCGCACCGAGAGCCTCGCCGCGGAGCTCGGCACGGTGTGGGCGTCGTGCGGCGTCGACAGCGAGTGGCGACCGTTGCGCGCGGTGCTGTTGCACCGCCCGGGCGCCGAGCTCGAAGCGTCCCGCGATCCGAACGCGGTGCAGATGCTCGCACCCATCGACGTCGCCAGGGCCGGCGAGGAGCACGACGCGTTGGCCGAGGCTTACGAGAATGCGCAAGTCGCGGTGCATCGGCTGGAGCCGGCCGGCACAGCGCATCCGAATCAGATGTTTTGCGCCGATCTGGTGTTCCTGACTCCCCAGGGCGCGATTCTCGCGCGCCCCGCCTCCACCGTTCGCGCGGGCGAGGAGCGCGAGGTGGCTCGGCGCCTTGCCTGTCTGGGCGTACCGATCCTGCGCAGCATCAGCGGCGAGGCGACCTTCGAAGGGGCCGACGCCGCGTGGCTGGATGCGCAAACGGTTGCCGTGGGCCACGGCCTTCGCACCAACCGGCGCGGCATCGAGCAGCTTGCCGCGGTGCTTGCCGACATGCAGGTGGAGGTCATCGCCGCCGACATGCCGTTCGGCACCATGCACCTCATGGGTATGCTGCGCATCGTCGATCGGGACCTCGCGGTCGCCTGGCCGCGCCGCACGCCCCACGTGGTGGTGCAGGCGTGCCGTGAGCGCGGTATGCACGTGATTTTTCTGCCCGAGGTGGACGACTACCAGATGAATCGCGCCGTGAACTTCGTGACCCTCGGACCGCGGCGCATCGTTCTCGAAGCCGGTTACACAAAGGTGCAGGCATTCTACGAGCGCCACGGGATAGAATGCGTAACCGTAGCGGCCAGCGAGCTCGTCAAGGCTGCAGGAGGATTCGGATGTCTGACAGGAGTACTCGAGCGTGAGCGAGCATAATCGTGTACCGCCACTCGGCGAGTTGAAGGCGACGCGCCGGGACGTGCGCGATCGGCCGAATCGGGCACCGGAACCCGCAGCCCTCGGCGCCAGCGGCTACCGGGAATACGATCTGCTGCTGAGGGAATCGCCGCCGCGCGCACTCAGCATCTTCCATCAGATGCTCGCGATCCTGGTGCGCCTTTTGGGGCTGTGCTTTCTGGTCATCGGAATCGGCGCTGCGGTGATGATCCTGCGCGAAGCCTGGACGCTGTACCAGGAGCCGGCGCGCATCGAGCCCTTCGCGGCCGCCATCGAGCGCGGCTCCAACCTGGACAAGATCTTCGCTCTGGCGCCGGGCGAGAGCGGTGCGACCGGCGGCGAGAGTGAGTCAGCGGGCCAGGAGGGCACGCAGCCGCGCGACACGAGTCTGCGGCTTTCTTATTTCGCGGGCTGGTTCCTGGTGCTGCTGCTGATGCTGGTGGGGAGTATCGTGGCCATCTCGGCGGTCA
>JBFICP010000074.1:0-13303 GCA_041581935.1 Gammaproteobacteria bacterium
CACCCCGGCAGGACAATCGCCGCGAGCGGCTGCTCGACGCCGCCGCCGGCCTCATCTGCCGGCGCGGATACCACGCGACCTCGATGCGCGACATCGCCCGCGCCACCGACATGCTGCCGGGTTCGATTTACTACCACTTCGAATCCAAAGAGGAGCTGCTGGTCGCCATCTACGCCGAGGGGGTGCGGCGCATCGCCGAGCGTGTCGACCGCGCCGTGGCTGGGGAGTCGCTACCGATGAAACGCCTCGAGGCGGCCTGCATCGCGCATCTGGAAATGCTGCTGACCGACAGCGACTACGCTCAGGTGGTGGTGCGGGTGCTGCCCGGAGACGTGCCCGCGGCGAACGCACGCTTGACGGCGTTGCGCGACGACTACGAGGCGCGTTTCCGCCGGCTGATCGCCGCGCTCGCGCTACCGCGGGGCCGGCGCCGCTACGCCCGCCTCTGCCTGCTCGGCGCCCTGAACGCCGCTCAATCCTGGTATCGCCAAGGTGGGGATTCTCCCGCACGCATCGCGCGTCGGATGCTCGAGGTATTTCGCGAGCCCCTCGCGGGGAAATTGCGATGACGGCGCAAGTGCACGCCCCGGCGCGGGTGCTAGTCACCAAGCTCGGCCTCGACGGGCACGATCGCGGCAGCCGGGTTGTCGCGGCTTTTCTGCGCGATGCCGGCATGGAGGTGATCTACACGAGTCCCTGGCAGGACGTCGGCGCGGTCGTGCAGCTCGCGCTTCAGGAAGATGTCGATGTCATCGGTATCAGCTCGCTTGCCACCGATCATCTGCTGGTTCCAAAGCTCACCGAAGCGCTTTCGCAGGCGGGACTCGGCCACGTGCGGGTCGTGGTAGGCGGGATCGTTCCCGACAACGACGAGGACATGTTGATCGAGGCGGGCGTCAGCCGGGTCTTTCACCCCGGCAGCACCCGCGACGACATCGTCGCGTCAATCGACCGGCTTGCGTGCGACGCGCGTCGCGATCGCGACGGCGCTGGATAGTCGAACATGCGCAGCTTCACTCAACGTTCATATCGATCTCACTGCGGAGACCGCGAACCGAGCCAAGGTAGCAGCTGCGCCATCGGAGGATGACATGAGCCGACAACCCGTTCAGATTCCCCTTCCGGGATTCGAAGCCGCCCGCGCGCGCTGGCAGGACGCGTACCGCCGGCAGGTGGGTGACGAGAAAATTCGCCGTAATCGTTCCGGAGTCGAAGTGCGGCCTTTGTACACGCCGCAGGACTGGAACGGCGAACGTTATCTGGACGACCTGGGATTTCCGGGAGAAGCTCCGATGACCCGCGGTATCTACCCGAGCATGCACCGCGGCCGTTCATGGAGTCAGCGTCAGCTCATCGGTCTGGGCACTCCGCGAGATTACAACGCGCGTCTCAATCGTATCCTCGATGCCGGCGGATCCGCGGTCAGCCTCATCCCGTGCAACTCGGTGTATCGCGGTTATGACGCCGACGAGGTCGACCCGCTGTTGCTCGGCACCTGTGGCGCGGTGGTCAACACCGTCGACGACATGGACACCTGCTTCGACGGCGTCGATATCGGATCGCTGTCAACCGCCATGAACGATCCCCTTCCGTTCACGCTGCTTGCGCTGCTGCTGGCGGTTGCAAAGCGCCGGGGTGTACCGTGGAGCAAGATCACCGGCACGTCGAATCAGAGTGACTACATTTCCCACTTCGTCGCCAATCACATGTTTTTCCGCATCGCGCTCCCGGGCTCGCGGCGCATTCTCGTCGATCACATCGACTTCGCGGCGCGCCATCTCCCGGGGTGGAATCCACTATCGGTCGTAGGCCAGCACATGCAGCAGGCCGGCGCCACACCCGCCGAAGCCATGGCGCTCACGCTTTCGACCGCTGTGCAGTATGCGCAAGACTGCATCGCGCGCGGCATGGATCCGGATACCTTTCTGCCTCGCTTCACCTTTTTCTTCGATATCTCCATCAGCTTTTTCGAGGAGATAGCCAAGATGCGCGCCGGTCGGCGAATCTGGTGCCGGGTGGTGCGTGAGCGCTTCGGTGCGAGCGATCCTCGCGCCTGGCGTTTCAAGTTTCACGGTCAGACGTCGGGTGTGGATCTCACCCGCCAGCAACCGTTGAACAACATTGCACGGGTCACCGCCCAGGCGATGGCGGGCATTTTCGGAGGCTTGCAATCGTTGCACACGGATTCTTACGACGAAGTTCTGAGCGTGCCCACCGAGGATGCGGCGCGTATTGCCGTCAGCACGCAGAATATTCTACGCGAGGAGGCATACCTCACCGATGTCATCGATCCCCTCGGCGGCTCGTATTACGTGGAGAGACTCACCGACGACATGGAAGAGGAAATCCTCGCCGTCATGAAGCGCATCGAGGATGCCGGTGGTATGTACAGGGCGGTCGAATCGGGGCTCGTGCAGTCGATGATCGGTGCCTCCGCGCTCGCCTTTCAAGAGCAGGTCGAAAGCGGTGAGCAAACCATTGTCGGGGTCAACGCCTATCAGGTCGACGAGGACCCGGACACACGGGTCGCGCTTGCGCGTCCGGCGCCGGAAATCATGCAGGCACAGCTGGATACTCTGGCACGCTACAAGCGCGAACGTGCGCTCAAGCCCGTGCAACGGGCCCTCGATGCGCTCGCCCGCAGCACCGCCGATGGACGGGAGAACGTTTTCGAGAACGTCGTCGAAGCAGCCATCGCGGGCGCAACCCACGGCGAAATCGTATCGACCTTGCGCCAAGAGATGGGTTTCGGCGAGCCGCTGGTGCAGGTGTGAGCGAACCGGCCGCAGAGACCGATCGGGTCACCGCACTCGTCGGCGGCGATGCAGGTGCGCTGGCCCGCGCCATCAGCGATGTCGAGCGGCGAACCGATGCGGGCCGCACGATCCTGGCGGGCATCCGGCCCCATGTGGGTGCCGCCCGGGTCATCGGTGTGACCGGCGTGCCCGGCGCCGGCAAGTCGACCCTGATATCGCGCTACGTTGCGGCTTTGAGGCGCGCAGGCCGTCGCGTCGGCATCGTCGCCATCGACCCGAGCAGCCCGCTGTCCGGTGGCGCGGTGCTCGGCGATCGCATCCGTATGGCCGAGCACGGGACCGATTCGGGCGTCTTCGTCCGATCGCTCGCCTCGCGCGGGCACGCCGGAGGCCTCGCGCCCACTGCCACCCATGTGGTGGACCTCATGGATGCGGCGGGCTGGGATCGCATCATCGTCGAGACCGTGGGCGCCGGGCAGGGGGAGATCGATATCGCCGACGCGGCCGACGTGCGCGTCGTCGTATGCGCTCCCGGCCTCGGTGACGACGTGCAGGCTCTCAAGGCGGGGATCCTCGAGATCGCCGACGTGCTGGTGGTGAACAAGGCCGATCTGCCGGGCGCCGATCGGACCGCGGGCCAGCTCGAGGCCATGCTCGCCCTGCGAACGCGGGCACCGCGCGACGTGGCAGTCTGCAAAACGACGGCAACCAGCGGCGACGGCATCGACGCGCTCACCGGAATCATCGAAGCGCGGATTGCCGCGACCGATCCACGGCGCATGCGTACGCCGCAACGCATGCGCCGATTGCTGGCGTCGGCCGCCGGCAATCTTCTCGGCCGCGAGCTTCGCGAGAGTGATGCGCCGTGGCTGTTGGAAATCTGCGAGACGCTGCAACGCGGCGAGATCGATCTCGAAAGCGCCGCGCAGCGCGTGCTGCACGCGCGAGGGATTTCGCATGAATGACGTGAACCGACGCGTGAAAGACCTGGCCAGCCGCGACGCTTTCGCGAATTTTCTCGGAGCGCAGTGCGTGGACGCCGGCGCGGGCACCGCCACCGTGCACATGATCGTGGCCGAGCAGCACATGAACTTCAACGGCACCTGCCACGGCGGCGTACTCTTCTCGCTTGCCGACACCGCCTTCGGTCTGGCGTCGAACTCCCACGGCCGCCTGGCGGCCGCGGTGGACGCCCACATCGGCTTCACCGCGCCGGTGCGCGTCGGTGATGAGCTGGTCGCCACCGCCTGCGAGCTCACTCGCAGCAACCGCATCGGTACCTACCGGGTTGACGTACGTCGTTCCGATGACGATATGGTGGCGGCCTTCACCGGAACGGTCTACATCACGCGCCGCGAGCACCCGTAGCGTCGCCCCACGGCGAGCGTGTGCGCGCGCTGCTCGTTCACCAGAATCGTCGGCCGAACGATACAGGCAGGCTCAAGTCTCGAGATCCCGCGCGAACGCGATCGCCGATTCCGCCATTTGCGAGGCCCTGCCCTGCAGCGCGAGTGCTTCCTTTCGAAGCGCTTCCCACTTGGGCTTCAACGCTTCCTCACGCGACCTGAGATCACGCTCCCGCTCGCGCAGCCCCTCGGCGCGGGCCTCCAGATCCATCCTTTCTCGTTCGACCGCCTTCCTGGCCTCGGCAATGACATCGAGCGCCCGTTCGGATTCGGCTTTTGCCGCCCGTGCGGCGGCGATGGCTTTCTCGGCATCGGCCTGAGCGGCGCGACACTCCGCGACCTGTGCCTTGAGCATCTCGAGCCGCTTTCGCAGCGTTCCGTTGTCGCCGAGCATCTCCAGGAGCTGCCTGGCCTCGGACAGCGCCGCGAGGCTCGGCGGCGCCTTGGCCGTTCCCCCTATCATCCGCTTCCCCCCTTCCAGGGGAATCATCCTACGAGATATGTGCACGTGGCGGAAGCCACAAGCTCGTCGTTGTCGTTGTGAAGCTCGGCGTAGATGACGGCGATGCGATTTCCCGATCGGATGACGCGCGCGGTCGCGACAAAATACTCGCCGGCGCCGGGTAGCAGGTAGTCGACCCGCATGTCGATGGTACCGAGTCGTGAGAAACGCTCCATTTTTTCCTCGAGGCCGCTGCTACGCACCCGTTGGGCGACGCCGACAAACGCCATCAGCCCGGAAGTCACGTCGAGCGTCGCCGAGATGACGCCGCCGTGCAGGATGTTGCGCGCGTAGTTGCCGACCAGCTCGTCGCGCATACGAAAGCTGACACGCACGTGCGCGTCTGTAATCTCCTCGATCTCCAGGCCGAGCAGCTGGTTGAAAGGGATTTTCGCGAACAGATCGTGGACGACGCGGTAGACCTCGAGCTGGTCTCGCTTGGTCGTCATGCGCGATGGCGTCGCCCGCGGTGGACGTCAGGCTCCGACGATCAGGGATTTGAGATTGGCGGCGGCCAGCAGGCCGACGAGAATGATGAACGTGGAGACCGCCAGTACCGAGAGGCCGAGGACCACCACGGAGCTCAGCGTGCGGGGCACGCGGTCGAAGACGATGCCCTTGTTGACCCACGTGAGCACCGCCACCAGCAGCGGAATCGATAGGAAGAACAAAATGCCTATGAGGAGGTTCGAGCCGATGGCCACCTCCGCCATGACCAGCAGCAGGCAGGCGCCCCAGAATATCGTCGCCACCGACAGATTCTGCCGGTAGCTGCGCAGGATCGGATAGGTGCTCATGATCGGCGACTCTAGTGCATAACTCTAGATGACCTCGTGCGGCCCGGCAATCGGGTCCGGGGCCTCTTGCATCGCCGTGGAGCCCCGCTATATTGGCGGGCCCGGAGGCGCCGCTGCCGGGCGCCACCCGCGGAGGACTCGATGCGACCGGAGCCGCTCACGCCGAAACAAGCCTGGCAACTGCTTCAGGACGAGCCGCGCGCGGTGCTCGTGGATATCCGCTCGACCATGGAGTTCCTGTTCGTCGGCCACCCGGCCGGAGCTCTGCATGTCGCCTGGATCGACGAGCCCGAGTGGACGGTGAATCCGCACTTCATTACCGACGTGCGCAAGGTCATGCTCGGCGGTGCCACCGCCCACGGCGATATCAGCGGCGCTCCGGTGATCCTCATCTGTCGCAGCGGCAAGCGCTCCATCGACGCCGGGACGGCGCTCCTGGAGGCCGGATTCAGTCGTGTCTACAACGTCGACGAAGGCTTCGAAGGCGAGCTCGACGAGCACCGCCACCGCGGCACCGTCGGCGGCTGGCGCTTCCACGATCTGCCCTGGGAGCAGTGCTGAGCGGCAACCTAAAAGAAAAGCGCTCGTGCCTTTTTCCGTACCGGTTTCGTGCCCGGTTATCGCGGCCACAGCCAGGCGGCGCCGCGCACCCCGCTCGCGTCGCCGTGCACCGGCGGGCGCAGGGGCGTGTCGACCCGATCGGAGAACACGTACTCGCCCCAAAGCCCTGGCACGCTTTCGTACAGGCGTGCGATTTTGGACAAACCGCCGCCGAGCACGATGACATCGGGATCGAGAATATTGATCACATGGGCGAGACCGCGCGCCAGCCTGTGTTCGAAGCGCGCCATCGACGCTTCGGCGCGTTGCTCACCGGCCTGCGCGAGGCGCGCGATCGCTTCGGCCGAGAGCGCCTCCTCCGAACCCTCGCGGTAGTCGCGCGCGAGACCCGGTCCCGAGACAAAGGTTTCGATGCAGCCATAACGCCCGCAGTAGCAGCGCGGCCCGGGAAGCTCACTGGCCCGCGGCCAGGGCAGCGGATTGTGACCCCACTCGCCTGCGATCGCGTTGCGTCCGGTGAGCACCCTGCCCTCGACGACGATGCCTGCGCCGACGCCGGTGCCCAGAATGACGCCGAATACCACCCGCGCGCCCCGGGCCGCCCCGTCCACGGCCTCGGAGAGCGCAAAGCAGTTGGCGTCGTTGGCAACGCGCACGCGTCGATTGAGCGCTTCGCTCAAATCCTCGTCCAGGCGCTCGCCGATAAGGTGGGTGGAATTGGCGTTCTTAATAAGGCCCGTGTGGGGCGAAAGCGCACCCGGTGTCGCGATTCCCAACGAGGCGCGTGTGCCGATCTCCAATTCCAAATCGTTCACGAGCGCGACAATCGCTCTCAACGTCTCGGCGTAGCTCTGGCGCGGTGTCGGCCGACGGCGGCGCGCCACCACCTGGCCCGTGTCGTCGAGAGCCACGGCCTCTATCTTGGTACCGCCGAGATCAACCCCGATGCGCATCCCGGAACCCGACATTGAGTATGCGGCCCATGCAGTCCAGAATCACTCAGAATGCTCAATTCGTTGTCATCCCTGCGCGCAATCGTTAATCCATTCGTGCAGATTTGCCTGCTGCGACAGGGACCTCAGATCCTGCCGACCTCGGGCATTTTACTGGCCATTGCCCTGACCGCCCATACGGTCATGTCGATACTTCTCGCCAACGTATCGTTGAGCGTATTCAGCGCGTTTTTCTCCGGCATCGTGGATACCGTGCTGCTGGTGGTGCTGAGCGCGACCCTTTTGTACGTCCAGCGGCGCAACGCGCGCGTCATACAAACGGTGACGGCGCTGGCCGGAACCGGAGCCATCATCACGCTCGTCGCGCTGCCAATCTCCGGATGGCTGCACGGCGCCGATCAGGGCGCCGGCGAGGGCGGATTCGCACTCCTGCTGCTCCTGATACTCACCGGCTGGAGCCTCGCGGTCGCCGGGCACATTTTTCGTCACGCGCTGTCCGTCCCGTATTTCCTTGGCCTGATCCTGGCAGTGGTGTTCTACGGCATCTCGATTTCGGTGTTCAGGGCGCTGTTTCCCATGCCCGGTTGAGCCGCATCCGTCATGCACATTCACATACTCGGCATCTGCGGTACCTTCATGGCCGGCATCGCCCGGCTCGCGCGCGTCCTCGGCATGACGGTGACCGGCTCAGATGCCCACGCGTATCCGCCCATGAGCGAGCAGCTTGCGGCGCTCGGAATCGACGTCATGAGCGGCTACGCGCCGGAGCACCTGGTCCCGGCGCCCGATTGCGTGGTCATCGGCAACGCCATGACCCGCGGCAACCCGGCCGTCGAGTATGTGCTCGACACGGGGCTGCGCTTCACCTCGGGACCGGCGTGGCTTGCCGAGAACGTGCTGCGCGGTCGCTGGGTGCTGGCGGTGTCCGGTACCCACGGCAAAACCACCGTCACCAGCATGCTCGCCTGGATTCTCGAGCATTGCGGCCTCGCGCCGGGATTTCTTGTCGGCGGCGTGCCGGAAAACTTCGGCGAGTCGGCACGCATGGGTGAAAAATATTTCGTGGTCGAGGCCGACGAGTACGACAGTGCGTTTTTCGACAAGCGATCGAAATTCGTTCACTACTTGCCTAAGACGCTGGTGATCAACAACCTCGAGTTTGATCACGCCGACATCTTCGACGATCTCGCTGCCATTCGCCGTCAGTTCCATCATCTCGTGAGAACGGTGCCGTCGGGCGGGCGCATTCTGCGCCCGAGCCCCGATGCGGAGATCGATCGCCTCATGGACATGGGCTGCTGGACGCCGACCGAAACGTTCAGCATCGACAACACACATTCCGACTGGCACGCGATAATGACGAGCGCCGACGGTGGCAGCTTCGATGTGGCGCGCGCAGGCGAGACGATCGCATCGGTGCGCTGGTCGCAAATCGGGCGACACAACGTCGGTAACGCGCTGGCCGCCATCGCAGCCGCTGCCCACATCGGCGTCGAGCCTGCTGCCGCTTGCGCAGCACTCGAGCACTTTCGTAATGTCAGAAGGCGTCTCGAGGTGCGCGGCCGAATCGGCGACATCACCGTCTACGACGACTTCGCCCATCATCCGACGGCGATTCGCGCAACGCTCGAGGCGCTGCGTGCCCATGTCGGTACCAGTCGTATCATCGCGGTGCTAGACCCTGCATCGAACACCATGCGAAGCGGTGTGCACAAGGACACTCTAGGTGAGGCGTTCGCCCTCGCGGATGCAGCCTGGATATACCGATCACCATCCGTCGAGTGGGACATCGGCATGCTGGAGAAAACTCCGAAGATCGATATTCGCGTTCGCGACGACATCGACGTGCTGGTTGCCGCCGTCGGCGAGCAGGCCGAGGATGACGATCATATCGTTATCATGAGCAACAGCGGATTTTCAGGCTTTCACCAGCGCCTTCTGGACATCCTGGCAGCGAAGCAGACATGAGCTCGATGAGCGCGCCTATTGAGGTCCCGCTTTTTCCACTGCATACGGTGCTGTTTCCGGAAGGACCGCTGGCGCTTCGTATTTTCGAGCCGCGCTACCTGGATATGGTGAGCGAATGCATGCGCAACGACCAACCCTTCGGGGTCTGCCTGATCGAGAGTGGCCAGGAGGCGGGTGAGGCCGCGCGACCGCACCTCACGGGCACGTTTGCACGGATTGTCGACTGGCAGCGCGGCGACGACGGGCTGCTCTCCATCAGGGCACTGGGCGAGCATCGCTTCCACGTGCAGGACACCCGGGTCGAGCGCAACCAGCTGTTACGGGCCACCGTTCAGCCTCTTGCCCCCGAGCCCGAGGCCGCATTGCCCGACACGTGCCGTTACATGACCGACGTCATCGACCGCCTCTTTGAGCACGTCGATGACCTCTATGGCAATCTCGCGAAACGCCCTGACGATGCCTCGTGGGTGGGCTATCGACTCTCCGAGATCCTGTCCCTGCCGCTCGTACGCCGGCAATATTTTCTCGAACTCGAGGACGCGCTTCTGCGCCTGAGTCAGCTCGACGAAATCATCCGCGCCATGTCGGAGTCGGCCGACGAAGGCTAGCCCGCGCGCCGGCAAGCCCTGCACCGGCCGGGGCGGCATCTGTTAAGCTCCGCGCTCAGGCCGTTTGCGCCCGAAATGGCCTCTCCAGGGTGCCACCGAGTGAGCAACGAAAAACGCCGCCACAACGCGCTGCCCGACGGCTACAAGCTCCACTGGTACGAGATTCATGCGATTCTCGGCCGGGGCGGCTTCGGCATCACTTATCTGGCGCTCGATACAAACCTCAATCACGAGGTGGCGATCAAGGAGTTTCTGCCCACCGAGCTGGCCATGCGGGCATCGGACAGCTCCATCCACCCAATCTCCGATGAGCACACCGACACATTCGGCTGGGGACTCAATCGTTTCATCACCGAAGCCCAGACGCTTGCGCAATTCCGCCATCCCAATATCGTTCTCGTGCACAGCGTATTCGAGGCCAACGGCACCGCCTACATGGTCATGGAGTACGAGAAGGGCGAGAGCTTGGAGCACGTTTACAACCTGAAGCGCCTCACCACCGAAGACGACCTGCTCGGCATCCTGTTTCCGCTGATGGATGGCCTCGAGCGGATTCACGGCGCGGGCTTCGTGCATCGCGATATCAAGCCGAAAAACATTTATCTGCGCGATGACGGACGGCCGGTGTTACTCGATTTCGGCTCGGCGCGCCAGGCGCTCGGTGTCGAGACGCGTACGCTCACGACGCTCGTGTCGCCGGGCTACGCGCCGTTCGAGCAATACAACGCAACCCGCGAGAGCGACAAGCAGGGACCCTGGACCGATATCTACGCGCTCGGTGCCACCATCTATCGCGGCGTGACCGGAAAATCGCCGGTCGATGCCCTGTCACGCGCCAATGCCAAGCTCGAAAGCAACACCGACATCCTCGAGCCGGCCGTGGAGGTCGGCAAGGACAAGTTTTCGCCCCGGTTCCTCGAGGCAATCGACCAGAGCTTGCGCTTTGCTCCAGAGGAACGGCCCCAGTCGATTGCCGAGTGGCGCGCTTTGCTTCCCGAATGGGAGGACACCTCTGGCGGCGCGTCACCTGGCAAAATCTCGTCGCGCATGACCGAACCCCTGCCGATTTATCGCGAGGCACCCACCGAGGTTGCAGCCGAAACGGCGCTCGAGAACCGCTTTACCGATGAAGGCACCCTGATAGTTGGCGACGGCGCCGGGCGGCCCGACGACGCTGACACCACCCGATCTCCAATGAAAAGACCGGCAGTGATCGTCGTTGCTGTCGTCGCGGTGATCGGCATCGGTTTCGGTGTTTGGCGCATGCAGGCGATCGATTCAATGCCACCGGAAAAGCCGGTCGAGGCGACAACGACGCCCGCTGTTGAACCCGCACGCACGGGCGCAGCGCCGGCCACTGCCGGCGCAACCGGTGAGCAGCAGACGCCGCAGCCACCGATGCCCTCGCTTCGGGAAGTCTCGGCGCTCCTCGGTACGATGCCGTGCTCGATCCTTCAAGCATCGATCAACGGCCGCAACTTGCTGGTACGTGGTTACGCCGCCGACTCCGACGTCGTGCAACGCGTTGATAGAATGCTCGGAAATGTTGCCGGCGTCGCCGAGTTCAAAAACGAGATCCAGGAAATTTCGGGCGTCTTCTGCGCGACTCTGGAAATCTACGCGCCATTTTTGAAGGCAAACCGCAGCGCCGGATACGGAACCGTGATTGGTACACCCAATGAGGGTAACGTGTTCGTCAACGGCGAGCGTCTGGTCGTCGACCTTGCAACGCCGACGTACAAATCGTGGTTATATGTCGACTACTTTGCCCAGGACGGCAACGTCGTACACATGATGCCGAGCCCCGGGGAAGAGTTTAACCAAGCCGATCCGCTCGAGAAGTTTCAACTCGGCGAGGAAGGCGATATCGGTCTATGGGAAGTAGCGCCGCCCTTCGGTATCGAAATGATTGTGCTGCTCGCATCCTCGACACCGTTGTTCGATTCCCCCCGCAGCCAGGTGGAGAAGGCCGACAGTTATCACGCTGCGCTCGGAACTCGGCTCGAAGAGCTCTCGTCTCAGACCGACAAGGCGAAGATTTCTGCCGACATCGTAATTATAAGAACGAAGGCCGGTCCCTAGTTCATTACACGTACGACACGAAATCCGTTCAACACATAGCGCACGTCGTGGTCGTAGGTGAATCGGCTCGCCGAGTGCGCGTAGCTCGCATCGTTTCGCCACGACCCACCTCGAAGCACGCGTGACTGGCAGTTCCCTAGTTCGCGCGCGCTGCCGTCTTTCGGCGCTCCCTTGTAGTCGTCGAACCAGCAGTCCGCCACCCACTCCCAGACGCTGCCGTTCGTGCCGTGCAGTCCGAACGCGTTCGCATCGAAGGTGTCGACCGCGGCCGGCCTCTTGCTGGTCCACTCGCCGCCGCAATTCTTGCAGTTGGCCATACCCTTGCTCACGTCGTCGCCCCACCAGTACCGGGTTTTTGTGCCCGCACGTGCCGCATACTCCCATTCGGCTTCCGTGGGCAGTCGGTACTGCTTACCCGTTTTCTTGCTCAGCCATTTCACGTACTGCTGCGCATCGAGCCAGCTCAGGTTGTATACCGGTGAGGTTGCCGTCATGCCCTTGCGAGTCGGCAGGTACTTGCAGCCACCATCGGCGTGGCACGCTTTCCACTCGGCAACCGTTACCTCGAACCGGCCAATGGCGAACGGATAGTCGATACTGACCGAGTGCGCGGGCTGCTCGCTCGGGTCGCCTTTCTCACTGCCCATCACGAATCTTCCGGGAGGCAGCGCGATCATCTCCGGGCACGCATCGCAGTCTCTGAAGGTCTGCACCGAAGCGGCCCGGGTACCGGCGACCCTGGCCGCAGCCTCCCGACGGGTCGCCTCAGCCGCGGCAGCCGCCGCGGCTGCTTCCTCGGCCTCTTTGCGCGCCTTCTCGGCAGCAGCCGCCTCGGCCGCCGCCCTGCGTGCGGCCTCCTCGGCAGCGGCCTTGCGCGCAGCCTCATCTTCCGCCGCCTTTTGCGTTGCCTCTTCCTGCGCGGCCTTGGCGGCGGCCTTTCGCGCCGCTTCGTCGGCGGCCACCTGCTCCGCTGCCTGGCGCTCGGCCTCGGCTCTCCTGGACTTCTCCTCCGCCTCGCGCGCGGCGGCGGCCGCCGCCGCCGCCTCTGCCGCCCGGTCGGCGGCAGTCTTTTCGGCAGCGGCCTTAGCGGCAACCGCCCGATCGGCGCCGCGCTGAGCCTCTTCGATAAGCTTTCCGAAGATGAATCCGCTCTTGCCGTCCATGGTCTCGATGCGATACCAGTCGCTGTCGACGACTTTGCCTGTCACGATGACCCGGGTGCCTTGCTCGAGCGTTCCCAGGTTCTCGCTCGACGCATCCGGCGCGGCGCGCAGTCTTGCGTTTTTGAGCACCTTGAACTCCGCATCCATGTCCTCGACCGCCGGCCCGGTATCGGCTCTTCGTTCGCGTTCGCGTTGCTCGCGAAGACTCTTGGCGCGGGCTCTCGCGAGGGGCGCGAATTTTCCGTCCGGGTAGGCCTCGAGATAGGCGTCGTAGTCAGCGGGATTATCGCTGTCTTTTATCGAGTCCCAAAAGATGAGCTCGAAGCGTTCCGGGCTCTCTTTCGGTACGATAGCCGCACGTGCGGATTCGGAATACGCGACGGTGCCCGCAATGAACACAATTACCAACGTCGCCAGAATCGATGCGCGAATATTCACCGGAGATCGCTTGAGCGTTGGCAGGCGGAAGACATCGCACTCCCCCATGCAATGCTTGGCTCGAACATG